>CAMWYM010000011.1 GCA_947178475.1 uncultured Clostridium sp.
CTATACATATTTATATTCAAAAAATATGTGTTCCATTCCTTCAGGAATTATTTTCCGTTGAAAGAATATCGGACACCACAGCATCAACCTCCTGAGTATCCTCATTTTCCGGCGTTTTCTTCTGGAACCGGTCAATTAAATCCGGCACCATATCCAATACCTTGGTAATTGTATCCTGATTCTTCACATTGACAAGGCGGATTTGTCCATCACGGATTACCAAGACTGCACTCGCTGTCATTTTACCTCCCAAACCACCTGCTCCGTTATTTTTCTGTTCATTGGAAAATGCACCGGCAGCTACACCGAAGCTTACATCTACCAACGGTAGAATAATCGTATCTCCAACGGTAGTAGGTTCACCTACCACTGTCTTTGTCGTCAGGAACTTGTCCATTCCCTGAAATAGTGATGCCACTGTAGTACTAAAATCATTAGCCATAACGCTTTCCCTCCTATGCTTCTATAATAGTTTGTACTTTCTTTGTCACCTTTATAAGATTTTTATTGAATATAACCTTAAGTATCAGCCTTACCACATAAACCAGCCGGATTTTCCCCATCCCCTGCAGATTCCCTTCAAAGCAGACCCGTTCAAAATCCGGATATACCGTGAGAAAACCATCATACAGCGGCAGGAACATCGCCGCTACACCTAAAACCTCACCGGTGTCTGCCGGATCCTCCATACCAAACCGGATAAATCCCTTAAGCTTTCTGGGTCTTATGACCTTCAGCAATTCCCTGACATAGGAATATGCATCTTTTTTTGCCAGTTCAAACCGCTTTGAGCGGTATACTTTTAACAGACTTTCCTTTTTCTTATTTATTTCCTTTAATTTCTCAATCAATACATGAATTTTTTTTTGTATTTGTGCAAGCTTATTCCGTATACGCTCTAACAGCGGAGTTTTCTTCCTTTTACGCTTTGGAGATGAATGCTTCTTGTCTGCCTCCTCAGTTACCGTATCAGCACGGTTATCCTCAAATTCTCTAAACTCCTCATCCCAATCCGTTATCACTACCGCCGGTGCCTTGCTGTCGACCTCCTTTTTTTCTGAAGCCTTTTTACCTGTCCGCTTTTTTTCTCTGTCGTCAGCAGCAGATAATTTTCTCCCGATAAAGGACAGCTTTACATCGGTATTCGTCATGATAACCCCGCCAAAAAGCCTTACCACATATTCTACCTTTTTCCCCTGGCAGGCTGCTGTCACACCAAGCAAAACCGGAGACCACTTCACCGATATATCCGCCTGCAGCTCCGAGTGAAAATCACCGTTAAACTGATAACGGACCGGGGTAAACAATACCACTGCCAATATGAAAATAAGCAATACCAAAATCACCAGCACTACGATACCGATAATTTTCAACACAGTTAATATCATCTATTCTCCTCAAAAAAACCTCTGACAGAGGTTCCCTTCTCCGAAAGATTAACCTCTTCCACAATCCGTTTAATCAGGCGGAATGCACTTCTGCGATTCCACGCAAGACCAACCACCACAAGCTCCATATCCATTTTCCGGTATAAATCCTGTAAAAGCTCCGGATACCAATAAATCTCCAATATCCCCTGACCATTCATTGGCAGGGTAATCAAAAACAGATTGAGCTTTGAAGAACCGTTTTGTACCTTACGCCGTATAGACATCATCTGAAGCTCCGATATCTTATCCTTATATAGTTTTTCATGAAATCGGATTTCCATACAATCACCTGAATCTAACATTCCTCAGCCATCATTTCCTCTAACAGCTTTGCACATGCCATCAGCTCACTCGGATTACCGCAGTGTCCAAGACTGTATTCAATATACTCCTTAATCTCCTGCTGCGAATTAAACAGCACAGGCATATGTGAAAACAGTGCCGCCATAACTGCCCTGTTGACCTCCTTAGCATGGGTGTCAAAAAATTCCGTCAATTGCCCGACAAGCAAATCCCTCTTCGCTGTGATATACTCGGTATCTGCGCTCTCTTCTTTGCCCCTTTCATCACCCTCAAGGTTCACAAATAAGCTGCCAGACAACAGTTTTGAAATCCGTAGCAGCCTCTCAAACATCTCATCCGACATCAGCCGGGAAATCGTATCCTTGTTATCCGATATCACATCCGGCAGAATACTTTCAAACTGCATGATATCCTCTCCTAATAATTCCTGAACACCTTCAATTTCCACAAATCCCTCATCTACAAATTCTGGAATTTCACCGTTCGTGATAAAGGCACTATGCAATCCCTCCAGCATGGAAATACAGATTTGTGTCTCTCTTTCCTCATTCTTCTGATAAGGGCCTGCCAGCATGGCAGCATACAGATTATTGACCAGCTCCACTGCCAGCAGATAATTGCTGACCAGCTCCGTCAAACGGGTTGTCGTAACGGAAAACTGCTCCATCAGCGCCTGATATGCGACAAGATCCATATTCTTAAGGTCCATGTCTTCCAGTAGCCGGATTACCTTGATAATCTCAGGATAATCCGTTCCATACCCCTTTGGCAGCTCCAGCAAAGCGGCGGACTGCAGCATATCCACAAATCCGTCTACCGATGATTTATCCGAGCCTTTATAAATATTAAGGGTATCTGTCAGATAATCAAAAAACCGATTTTTGGTCATGCGTATAGGCAGCTGTCCCGTTACCATCTGAATTTTGCTGTTCACTACCATTTTATCCCTGTCATTAAATAAATAACCGAACACCTTTGCTGCCAGCTCCGTCTCGTCCACATCAATCTTTTCTCCCGTAATTCTATATTCGATACGGTTGAGCACATATTCATAAATCTGCAACGTATCCGTATAAGCAGTGAGCACTGTCATTTTCTCCGTCAATTCCTCTCTGACGGAATGAATCTCTTCTAGGGCAGCCTTATCATCCTCTACGCTATCCTTTCCCAAAATCGTCTGAAACAGTAGGGTATGTATCCTTTCCATCGCCTGTGCCAGAAATGCATCCGCCGATACCTGACCGGTATCCTGTTCCACCTCTTTCATCGTATAGTAGCCAAGCACCAGACGAATCAGACTATACTCATAGACAGCATTGATATATGCTCCTCCATAAGCCGGAATATTAGTTTCTAGATTTTTATGTTTTACCATTTCCCTGATAACTGTTTTGTCTTCTTTCTTCATTGCTTCCTCTCTCCTGTGTTCCTTTCACTCCTCCCGGCAAAAGGTCATCTCCTACATTTTCTTATGGGGATGAGTAAATAAATGTTTGTCACAATATTCATAATTCCCTTTACACTTTGAACAGTAACGGAATTCCAGATTGGGATTGTCCTCCTCTGTCTGTCCGCAGATTGCACATTTATGCCTGGTGAGAATCTGTGTCTGACGAACCTCCTTCTTATATGCACGCGTCCGCTTTCTGCGAGCAGCCGACTTCCTTCCTCTCTTTAACAGGATATAAAACAAAATGAAATTGAAAACTGACATAATCACCGTTACCATTCCTGCATAGTAGTGAGCCATTCCATAGGAAAGCACCTCTATAATCAAGTAGGCAATATCGAGATAGCCCAGCCACTTCACCCTCACCGGAATAATAAAATACAAAAGAACCTGCCTGTCCGGAAACAGGAAAGCATATGCCAAAAACAGACTCATACACAGGTAGTAGGTAGAGGTATCCGAATATTCGGCAAAAAATGCTGCCAACTCGGTCTGTCCGCACAAACGCATAACCAGATAGGTTCCCACAACCCCCAGGTCCGTAAAGAGGATTCCCGAAAGAATATATACCGTATAGCTGAAATCTCCCCATGTGTTTTCTAAGGTTCGTCCGATAGAGAAATAGAACATCAATGTAATGATAATCCAAAGGCTAACCTCCCGTGGCGGCATAACTACCCAAGTAATCAGACGGTACACCTGCCCCTGCATAATTTTGGCAGGATTCAGATTAATCAAACCCAATGCCTCCGGCTGAACAATTGCAATCATATATCCCAAGACAAATCCCATAATCAGAATAAATGTCAGGTTAGGAATTGCAAATTTACCATATTTTCGTTCCAACTTGGTCAAAAAATTCATCTTTCATCATCCTCATTTTATTCATGTATTTTTACTGCTGCCCAGCTATCTGCTTCCAGCTGATAGCTGAACAGTCTTTATTCGTAAAGCTACGTCTTCCTTAAACACACAAACTGCTATGTTCCAATGGTCATATCAGTCCTCTTCCTCAAAATCCGGAACGTCCTCCATCCTTGGCTGTTTCAACGGCATTTTCAGAATAAGTCCCTGTGGAAGCTCCAGCTCTAACAGCGTCGGATTCCATTTTGCCAAAGCATCAAAACCCACACCAAAAGCCTTTAACACATCACCAATAGTATCCTCCTCATTGACCACATACGTCTTTTCCGGACTCGCTGGCATCGTAGGAATACAAATTTCATCCCCTATCTGCAAATTATATACATTTACATAAGGGTTTAAACGCATAATATCAAACAATCTGACATCATACTTCTTTGCAAGCTTATACAGGGTATCACCTGCCTCTATCACATGTACATATCCCCTGCATCCCATAGGACGCCTTCTCATGTCATCCTCAGACAAATTTTGCTGCATATCCATATCGCTATATCCTAAAACACTTTTTATTATTCTATTCTCTTCGTCTAAAAATGTTGCCTGTTTCTCTTTGAGGTTATACTATCATTCCGCTGCTGGCTGTTCTGCTCCCTGTTCTTCTCCTGCCTCCTCTGTCGGCTGTTCTGCTCCCTGTTCTTCTCCTGCTGCCTCTGTCGGCTGTTCCGTTTCTCCGGATACCGCTGCCGGCTGTCCGTTTTCCGGTTTCAAGGTAATCGCATAGGTATTTCCTTCAAATTTATCTTCATAGTATTCCATATACCCAAGAGTATACTGTTCCAAATCAGCTACGGTAAACAGGATATAGCCAGTAACGCTCTCCCCAACCTTCAGGGTAAACAGATTTTCCAGATATCCTATATCTCCGGTCTCTGTCCTTCCATATCCGACAATAACTTTCTCTGCCTCATTTCCCTCATAGTCCAAGGTAAAATCTGTAATACTCATCGCCAGATTCTCGGAATAAGTATTTTCTACCGTAACCTTTACCACCAGATAGGTTTTCCCCGCTTCAGCCTGATATAAACCGTCTGCAAACTGGAAGGTATTATATTTGACAGCCTCATCCACCGTCACATCAAAGAAAGCCGTACTAACCTTTTCCTTCATCTCTGCCGATATCCGTCCGCCATAGCTTCTTCCATCGTCAGACAGCATAGATCCGTTTTTATCTGTGCTTTTTCCACATCCCACTGCCACCGTAACACATAATACAGTCAGACATATCATTACTATATATTTAATCCGAATTCGCATTATTCCACGTGCCTCCATCATTCACATCAGATCACATTCCACCTCTATGAGCGCAGATATTGTATCATTCCGGGTCCCAGTCCATCTGTCGGTCTGGCAATAAATTTATGCTTTTCATAAAATCTCTCCCGTCCCTTTGCACACATCAGACAGAGCATCAACTCCGAATTTTCCATTGTTAGGTTCTTTGCATATTTAATCAAGGCTTCCAGCACCATGGAGCCGACGCCCAAATGCTGATATTCTGGAATCACAATCAAATCCTGCACATAACAGATTACCACACCATCTCCTACAAGCCGTCCCATACCCACAAGGTTTCCTTTATCGTAGGCACCTACCACATACAGGCTGTTTTGCAGTGCCTTTACTGCCTGTTCCTCCAGCAAAGCCTTCCAACCCACCTTAGCACGGATGGTCAGATAATCCTGTACAATAATCGCATTTTCTCTTATCTCTATCATTTTATCCATCACATTCTCACACAGACATCCCTTTTTCGTAAATATTGTTTTAAATCTATAATCTCCAACTCCTTGTAATGAAATAAGGATGCTGCCAAAGCTGCATCTGCCTTTCCCTCTGTCAATACATCATAAAAATGCTCCTTTGCTCCTGCACCTCCGGAAGCAATAACTGGAATGGAAACCCTTTCACTAATTATCCTTGTCAGCTCAATATCATAGCCGGCTTTCGTTCCATCACAATCCATACTGGTTAACAGTATCTCGCCGGCACCTCTTTTCGCTGCCTCAACTGCCCATTCCACAGCATCAAGCCCCACATCAATACGACCACCATTCTTATATACATTCCAGCCGGAACCATCTTCTCTCCTTCTGGCATCAATGGCCACAACCACACACTGACTCCCAAATTTGTCAGCCGCATCACTGATTAACTCTGGTGAATTAATGGCCGAAGAATTAATGGACACCTTATCGGCTCCTTCCCTCAATATTGCCCTGAAGTCGTCCACAGTCCTTATTCCTCCTCCTACCGTAAAGGGGATAAACACCGTTTCGGCAACACGTCTTACCATGTCAATAACAATATTGCGGGCATCCGAGGAAGCAGTGATATCTAAAAACACAAGCTCGTCTGCTCCCGCCTCGTCATAAGCCTTGGCAATCTCCACTGGATCGCCAGCGTCTCTTAAATTTACAAAATTGATACCCTTTACCACCCGTCCGCCGGTAACATCAAGACAGGGGATTATTCTCTTTGTGTGCATATCAACAACCCTCCTGCAGCGGAGAACTCAATCGGATAAAGTTCTCAAGTATTTTCAGTCCCACCCTGCTGCTCTTTTCCGGATGAAACTGGCAGGCATATATATTATCCTTTTCTACACTGGCGTGAATCAGCGTAGAGTAGAACGTAGTAGCCGCAACCTCATTCTCATCAGCCGCCTTAAGATAATAGGAATGAACAAAATATACATAGGGGTTACCCTCTATTCCCCGGAACAGAGCAGCATTCTCCCGGACATCTAGGGAATTCCATCCCATATGCGGTATCTTAAGCCCCGGTCGCTCCGGAATCCTGTTAATCGTTCCCTTTAGCAGACCAAGCCCCATAACTCCCGGTGCCTCGTCGCTGCTCTCATACAGCATCTGCAAGCCGAGGCAAATTCCCAAAAAGGGAATCCCCTTGTCTATCACGTCATATATCACCCGGTCCAATCCACTGTCTCTCAGACGCTTCATTGCATCTCCAAAGCTTCCCACTCCCGGCAGTATAACCCTTTCACTCTCCAGAATTTGGTCTTTATCTTTTGTAATCCGGGCTTCCTCACCGAGATACTCCAGTGCTTTTTCCACACTTTTAATATTGCCGGCATCATAATCCAGTATTGCTATCATTCTTCCACTTCCCCATCCTGTTGCTCTGATGTATCGACCGTGTTAGCCTCTTCTTCCGAACCACTCTCAACCGCTGCAGTGCTATCCTGTCCATCGGGATTCCCGCTGTTTGAAGTCTTTGGTACAAATGCGCTAATATCTGTAATCGGATGCTGGCTTACATATTCCCCGAGAACCTGCACATATTCATAATTGGATAATGCGTTAATTTCTATTGCCTGTTCAACCGTAATGCCATACTGCACCGCCAAAATATTCTGAATCTGGCTAAAGGAGTAATCCAAGTCTTCGGAAATTCCCAACTCCACTGCCTCGTCATAATGTTCGTAGTACTTGCTCACCCCGCGAAGTAAGGAATCCAATGCTTTTTCCTGAAAGCCCAGCTGTATGTTATGCTGAAACGCTTCATAAAGCCGTTCGACATACATCACTGTGTAAATGCGATCCTTTAGGTCCTTGTCGTCCTCTTTAACCTCTACACCCTTGATCTCATCATACGCTCTGTGATATCTACGGTTTGCAAAGTAATCCGTTGCCTTTTTTATCGCCTGAGTGTAATCAAAATTATTCAGTCCCAGATAATAAAGCACAATGCCGCCGATAAAAATACTGAAAATAAAAATCGTCATCGGGCGGTTCAACTGTTTTTCCGGCTCAGCATTCGCCTCTTCCTCTGCTTTGCGCTCCGCCTTTTTCTGAGCCTTCACTCTCTGCTTCTCTTCATTTTCTTTTTGCTTTTTGTTGTTCTTCAGACTCTTCTCTGCCTTTGCTGCCTCTTTCTTCTCCTGCTTTGCCTGTTTAGCCGCCTCTTTCTTTGCTCTTTTCGCCTCTTTCTTTGCATCGATTGCAGCTAACTCCTCCTCTGATAAGATATCATCTTCATCCGGGTCACCAAAGAGAATCTGCATAAAGGTCTTTTTTCCATTGCTGGATTCTGTCTCCGGCTGTTCTGAGCTATCATCCAATTCTACAGCCTCCGACCCAATTCCTTCCGGGTCAGCTTCCACATCCCCCTCGGAATCATCCATATCCAATAAGGAAAACAAATCATCCATAGGGTCTCCCTCAGCAGACTCCTCAGCAGAATTCTCTGCTGTATCCGTTTCCATAGCTGATAAAGCATCCTGAGAATCCTCCTTGGATGAAGAATCCATACTGTCCTGAGGAACCTCTTCCGGCTCTTCTCCCAAGCTGTTCAAAAGATTATCTAAGTCCTCCTGACTCAGCATATCCCCATCCATTTCCAAACCATCCTCACTGGTATTCATTTCTGTTTCCGTATTCTGTTCCTGCTGTCCAATATCCAAAACATCCTCCATGGAATCCTCTTTCTCTGTCGGTTCTTCTAATAAGCTATCCAAAAACTGATCCGTATCAAAATCATCCTCATTCAGACTGTCATTCAACGGTTCCGATACATTTTCCTGTGCTACGGCATCATTTTCAGCCTCTGGCTGTGTTGATTTCTCCACTTCTGCCGCTGCATCCTCTTTTTGTGCCGGAGCCTCCTCCTCAGTACGGAAAGAACCCTCTATTTGCAAATCTCCCTCAAAATCCTTTAGCAAATCTGCCAAATCATCCGTCTCAATATCCTCATCCAACTTGGTCATATCCAAATCGTCAAAATCAATATCCGAAAAATCCATGTCACCAATATCCAGATCTGCCATATTTTCCAGCTTATCCAGCTCGTCCATCTGATCCTCGGAAAAGGTCAAATCATTTTCCAATGCAGTCAAATCTGCATCCCTTTCCAAATCCATATTAAATAAATCTTCACTGGACATGGCATTTCTTTCCATGTGCTGCTGCCTTTCCCTTGCCATCTGACTGTCTATTTCATCTTCAATTGTACGATCAATCTCCTTATCCAGCGATACCTCATTTAAAAGATTATCAAGATAATTTTCATCCATAAAGACACCCCGTTCTATCTATATTCATTGTTTTAACAATAAACTGTAAACAAACATTGTTATTTTACCATATCTTTTTCATTTTAACAAGGAAAGTCTTGCTTTTTAAAAGTATTTATTATATATTATTATTAAATCCAAGATGGGAGGCAGAATTATGAAATCTACATTATACGTTGAGTACCAGGAAAAACAACTGGTAGAAAAGGATTTAATCGCAAAAGCTAAGAAGGTATGGACCGGCAGCGGTAAGAAGGTATCTGAACTGACCTCTTTACAGCTCTATGTGAAGCCCGAGGAGAATATGGTATATTGTGTTTTCAACGAAGATAATCACGGTGAATTTACATTAGACTAATCCTCTGCATCCGACATACATAATAAAAGGACTGTATAACAGTCCTTTTATTATGCTTAATTTCTCATTTCTATAGGCAAAATCATCATGAACATCATCACTCTGCAGCTGCTGCGTTGACAATCAGATTGTCAATACTTCTTACCAGCTGCCCAATCTCCGGCTTGGAAATCTGTGCATCTGCTCCCAGACTTTCTCCCTTTCGCTTCATATCATCATTAATCAGAGAAGAAAATACAAGAATTGGGAGATGCTTTAGTGCCTCATCATTTTTGATTAGACGAATCAGTCGATGCCCATCCATCTGAGGCATCTCTATATCGGTAATAACACACTTTGCCCCATAGTCCACACCGTTATTTTTCTTAAGCTCCAGCAAATATTCCCAAGCTTCCTGTCCATTTGAAAAATGGTGCAGATTGATATAGCCTGCATGCGCTAAAGAGTCTGCAATAAGCTTTGTCAGCATTTGTGAATCCTCAGCTAAAATAATCGGAATATCGTTGCGTTCCCGCTCACCCAGCAGCTCCAATTCCGAAACCTTCAAACTGGTCTCGGGACAAATCTCCTCAACAATACGTTCAAAATCCAATACAATAATCAGATGTTCTGTCTTTTTGATAATTCCAGTAGCAATTCCCACACCCGGTGCATTTACCGTTGCATCCGGCTTTACAATATCCGACCACGAAACACGATGGATACCCAGCACCTGCTCAACATCAAAAGCAATATTGAGATTATTAAAATTAGTAATAATCAGCATATCACTTTTTCTGCCGTCCTCTGTAGAAAATCCAAGCGTTTTCACCAGATTAATGGCTGTAATAATTGTATCCCTCGGCATAAAAATACCCTCAATACACGGATGAGAATTAGGAACAGGTGTAATATCTGTCATCGGAAGGATTTCTCTTACTTTTGCCACATTTATACCATAGTGATTACCGGCCACCGTAAATTCCAACACCTCTAATTCGTTTGTTCCACTTTCCAATAAAATATTGGTATCCATACCATTAAACCCCCCTGTTATAAGATTTTGATTGCATTTTCTATGTTGTTATATTGAATATATAGATCAATTGTCTCCAACTGTTCCTTTACACTGTCTGATATCTGAAAGACCAAAACAGCCTCCTGCTCCTGCCCGTTATCCACTGAAGTTGTCAGCGTCCCTAAATCATCCGGCAAAATGGTAAGCATCGGTACAGCCGCCTTTGTCCCATTACACACGATGCGATATTCCAATTCCTTGTCCGCCAATGAAACATCAACCACTCCTTCTTCTTTACCGGTCACCTTAAATCGAAGCACCAATAGCTTATATCCTTCAGATGCCTGCACATTCACAAGCTGCTCCAGCTCTCCACCATCCGGATAATAGTCAGTAATAACATAGCTGTCATAAGTAATCGTCACCCCGTCCACACCGGCTATCTTAGCCACATCTGACTCCTGACCGGCACCTGCTAACTCCTCCGGGGATGTATTGTCACTATTGATTCCCCCGCTGATATCCATACCTTGTCTTGGCTCTTCCGTAACAGCTTCCGTTGTGCTCTCCTCTGTAGCTACCTGTTCCTCAACCTCCGAGGTCATCTCCAAAGCCTCTTTCTCTCCCTCGTCAATACGGTCCACATACTTAAGGTCATATTTCAACAGGAGCCCGGCAGAATACTCTGCAATTAATTGTGTCTCTTCCTCCGTCAAATCCGTTACTTTACCACACCCTGTGAATACAAAAGCACTGAGCCCCAACAGAGTAAGCACTAATATCCTCTTTAACATACTTGTCCCTCAATTCATATGTAATTATATACGAATCATTGTACCATAAAATGCGAGTTTCAGCAAGAACGTTTTCATTGTCATTCCAATATCATTCCTATAGCTCTCTCCGATGCTTTGCCGCCATCTCTAATTCAAAATAAAATACGACACCATCTTCTTTATTGTAAGCACCATACGCTCTACCGTGAAGCTTCATCGTTGCTGCCACAATAGACAGACCAATTCCGCTGCCGCCGTATTCTCTGGTCCTTGCCTTATCTACTTTGTAAAATTTAATCCAAATTTTTTCCAATTCCTCCTCCGGGATCTGCTCTCCCTCATTAAAGACAGACACCCTGAGCAGATCCCCCTTCTCCTCCAAGGAGACGGAAACCCTTCCTCCCTCATCAGCATAATGGATAGCATTGGTCAGATAATTGCTGTACACCTCCTCAATGAGAAACTCATCTGCCCAGACATACTGCGGTGAAGCATAGCTAAACTGTAACTCCACTCCTCTTTGCTGCAACAAAATCTCTGAGGACAGATTAATGTTTTTCATCAATTCCACAATATCAAAGCGTTCAAAATCCACCTTATCCGTTCCAAATTCCAGTTCATTTAATGCCAGCAGCCTCTTTACCATGGCATTCATCCGATCTGCCTCGTCCATAATCACCTCACAGTAGAACTCACGATTCTCCGGGTCATCTGAAATATTTTCCTTCAGGCCTTCCGCATATCCCTGAATCAACGCAATCGGCGTTTTTAGTTCATGGGAGACATGGGACAGAAATTCCTTTCGCATCTCATCAATCTGTGTTTTCTCCTCAATATCCTTTGTGAGCTTTGCGTTTGCTGTCTTCAATTCAGAGATTGTGGTCTCCAATTCCCGAGACATGGAATTGATACTGCTCCCCAACTCACCAATCTCATCTCTGGTGTGATATCTTACCCGGGCATCAAAATCCAACTGCGACATTCTTTTTGCAGCCAGCGCCATCTCGTGAATCGGTCTTACATAGGCACTGCTGATAAAAAACATCGCCACGCATCCCACAACAATTGCCAGTATTCCTACATAGAAATACAAATGTAAAGTAGCGTCTACACTCTCGTTAAATCTGGTGGCAGAAGAGCGCAGTGCAATCAGACTTTTGTCGTCCAGCACCCCCACCAAATCATAAAAGGCCGCATCCATTTTGTCATCATAGTTCTGGTGAAAAATGTAATATCCCCCATTGGTATTTGACAAAATACTCCCCAAATCCTCCTCATCAGTTCCTTGCAGCAGGCTGGCAATAGCCTGCATACTGGTGTACATTTTACTCTTCTCGTTCGTATTGCTGTAAATTGTCCCATCCTGCCGCAGTACAAGCATATTCATCTCTCCGTTGGCCGCCAGCCTGGCTAATTGCTCCTTAATCTCCTCATCAGACAATTCTTCACCGGCAAACACCCTGTTGATATCCTGATAGGTTTTAATCATATGTCCCTTTAAGTTACTCAGAAAATATGTCTTTACGCACAGCTGAGTGACCCCCAGCGACACAAACACCGTCAGTGTCATCATAATCATCAAAATCATTGTCAGCTTAAATCGCAACGAATGCTTAAATCGTCCAAACATCTTATTCCTCTTCTACACTAAATTTATATCCCATACCCCATATTGTCTTAATATAGTTCCCGCACTCACCCAGCTTGTTTCTCAGCTTTTTAACATGGGTATCAATGGTTCTTGCATCTCCAAAATAATCATAATTCCATACATTATTGAGAATTTTCTCTCTGGACAATGCCACTCCCTGATTCACCACAAAGTAGTTCAGCAGTTCAAATTCCTTATAACTTAACTCCACACCTCTGTTTTTCACCTTAACAGTATGTGCAGAAATATCTAACTCAATATCCCCGGCATTCAAAATCTCCTCCTGGGCATTTCCTGACGTTCTGCGCAAAATTGCCTCCACCCTCGCCACAAGTATCTTGGGACTGAATGGCTTTGAAATGTATTCGTCCACACCCAGTTCAAATCCCAGCAGCTCATCCCGCTCGTCAGCTTTAGCGGTCAGCATAATAATCGGTACATCAGACAACGCACGAATTTCCTTACAGGTTTGCCATCCATCCATTTTGGGCATCATGACATCTAATATGATAAGAGCGATATCTCTGTGCTCAAAAAAAATATCTACTGCCTCTTCCCCATTTGCCGCCTCCAGCACTACATAGTCCTTTCTGCTTAAAAAGTCTCTCACCAATTTACGCATACGGCTTTCATCATCTACTACTAAAATTTCAATCTGACTCATTGTGAACCTCCTTACAGTCAAAAAAGAGACAGGTAACACTCTGTCTCTCCCTGCTCTGCTCAAATAGCATTACCCTGTCTCTTATTATACATTCATTTTATGACCGAAAAGTGAACAACAAAACATCAATTTATCAGTCTGTCCCTGCAAAACTGCTCTTCAATCAGAATGCTTGGGTAGCGCTATTTCTGTATTCCCAGCTCTGCTTCTTTTTCCTGTACTGCCTTTTCCCGCTGTTCAAGTTCCTGCTGCCAGACCTCATATTTATTGATAATCTTATTCTCTGTATTGATATACCCAACATTCGGGTTAATTGCCGCAATAACAAACATGGCAACCACCATAAAAATTAATGCCGTAATTACAATTGTCATACGCTTCTTTATCAGCATAAGCTGTTGAACTTTGGACTCCAGAACTCCCTGGTTAATTTCACTGACCGTATCATATTCCATCCGTTTCGGAAGCGCGACCCTGGGCAGCTTTTGTTCATCATACCCCAATTCATCTGTCAAAAGCCTCCGCAGCTCGTACAAATAGCTAAAACCCACCACTGTCTTAAACATATTCCGCTCTAGCAGCTTAACATAAAGCTCATACATTGCCTCCCCATCAGAATCAGCGGTCTGCGTCCTGATTACCTCTATATTTTTTTGTTCCTTTATAGCTATCTGTGCCTCCTTGTAACTCGGAAACACAAATCCATCTACTACCAGCGTATCCTGTTCCATCACATCAACACCACCTACCAAAAATCTTCTTTATTCCAAATTTTCTATTGTGGAACATCTCCCCTGTAGGGTTCCGGCAACGGCATCCATGCGATAACACTCCTATCCTTACTCTGTCTTCCCCGCAGCTCTGTCACAAAGCCATGCAGGCGGAAGCTATAGCTCCGTATAAAGGTACTGGTTGAATTACTACATATAAACACATTATTTTTTCTGATTTCCTCAACACTCGGTTCTCTCTCAGTACATAAAATCCATTGATTCACTGTTTTCCCCTCCTTCAACATTATACATATCCTTACAGGAAATTCTGTACTTACCAGCCAGAATCTCCTGTAAAGCTTCACTTAGGTAAACTTCTGATATTCATTATGCGTAAAGCGGGTACTTGCCGGTAATGGTTTTAACCAGCTCCATCGCTTTTGCCTCATCCTTATCGATGACTGCAGCCTTAATGGCATCTGCAATCATTACCATATCCTCCTCATTCGCACCACGGGTTGTGATCGCCGGTGTTCCGAGACGAATACCACTGGTTACAAACGGTGACTTCGGGTCATTCGGAACGGTATTCTTATTGGCGGTAATATGAACGCTGTCAAGAAGCTTCTCCACTTCCTTACCGGTCAGATCAAGATTCTGTAAATCCACCAGCATCAAATGATTATCTGTACCTCCCGAGACAATATTAAAGCCTCTGTCCATCAGAGAAGCAGCCAGCTTAGATGCGTTAGCCACCACCTGCTTCTGATAGGTCTTATATTCATCAGACAATGCTTCTTTCAGGCAGACAGCCTTAGCAGCAATCACATGCATCAGCGGACCTCCCTGAATTCCCGGAAAGACTGCCTTGTTAAAGTTATATTTATCATTTACCTCATTGCTGGATAAAATCATGCCGCCTCTCGGTCCTCTTAATGTTTTGTGGGTTGTCGTTGTCGTAACATGTGCATAAGGAATCGGACTCATATGCAAGCCCGCTGCCACTAATCCGGCGATATGTGCCATATCCACCATCAACACAGCTCCCACCTCATCAGCAATCTCACGAAAACGTTTAAAATCTATTGCTCTGGCATAGGCTGATGCCCCAGCCACAATCAGCTTTGGCTGACACTCCTTGGCAATCTTAAGCACCTCATCATAATCAATCACTCCGTTGTCATTCACTCCATAAGGTACTACGTTAAAATATTTACCGGACATATTAACCGGTGAGCCGTGGGTCAGGTGTCCACCATGGTTCAAATTCATCCCCATAAAGGTATCTCCCGGTTCCATGATAGCAAAAAAGGCTGCCATATTCGCCTGTGCACCGGAATGAGGCTGAACGTTTGCATATTCACAGCCAAAGAGCTCTTTTGCCCTCTCTCTTGCCAAGTCCTCTACTACATCAACATACTGGCATCCGCCATAATACCGTTTTCCCGGATACCCCTCTGCATATTTGTTTGTCAGTGGGCTGCCCATAGCTGCCATAACCGCCTTGCTGACAATATTCTCTGATGCGATCAACTCAATATTCTCATTCTGTCTGTTTATCTCATCTGTCATTGCTGCTGCCACTTCGGGATCAAAATTACTCACTTCATCAAAACTGTACATTTTTACCTCTACACCTCCAAATTATAATTTATACTATTTTACACTTGTTTTATCGATTGTGCAAGGTCAGCATGAAAATTGAAGATAACTTATTTTTGATTTAATACTCTTTAATAAACCTATCCAAATCCTTCTTGACCTTTTCATATCCACACTTCTGCCAGTGAATGCCGTCTCCTCCGCCATACTGACTCTTTAAATATCCCTGTGAATCAGAAAGTATTTTCCATGTATCATAATAGCGGACATTCGACAGCGGCTTTATCAGCTTTTTCAATTTTTTGTTAAAGCGCTCTACCGTATTCTTTTTTACAGATGCCCGTCTTCCCACAGGGCTCACCCCCATTACAACTATCTCCATATCAGGGTTTTTCTTCAGACATGCCCGGATAATTTTCCCGAAATAATCCACCTTAGTATTTAAATCCGTATCATCAGGACTCCCCACCAGACCATTCATTCCCAACATGATAAACAACCGGTCAGGATTATAGCTCAACAACTGTTTTAACATATCTTCTTTGTAAAAGGTATGTAAGTGCATCCCAACCTTCACAAAGAACTTTGTCTTGCTGTTTGCAGGTACTATTCCATATGCCGAAAAGCCTTCCATCACCGAGTCTCCTGCATATGCCGTTCTCTGCGCGGCCTTTCGCACCTTCTTTTTCACTGCTTTGCTATAATCACTATACTCATATTCCCCTGCAAAACGGTTTTCTTTTACTGCTCTTACTTTATAATAGTATGTTTTCAGTTTTTTTCCTTTTTTATCCGTAAATGTTGTTTTGGACGTCACTCCAATCCGGATATATTCCCCCTTTTTTGCTGTTGAACGAAACACCTCATATTCATCCGCACGTTTAACCCTCGTCCAGGCAAGCTTTATTCTTCCATTCAAGGTTGCCATACATTTAGTAATTTCAGGAGATTTTATCCCTTCTGTCGCCTCCGTACTGCTTGCCGTGTCACTTGCCAAAACACTGTTCATTTTCACTCCCGAACCACATAGGCATATTCCGCTAAAAAAAACGAACAGACAGATTGCCAATTTCCATTTTCTATTCTTCATTTATTCTACGCTCCATCTACATTTCTCATATTTCCTGTCCGGCAGTCCGTTTCACCGCCGTATACATCAATACCCCTTCACGATTTCACGCAGCGCCTTTAATACCGTATCATAGGCCTTGGAAGTCCAGTGCAGGTTATCCGATGCAGCATATTCAGCTGCCAGATAGCCCTCCTCGTCCGACAAATCTAATGCCAAATCATAATAATATACATTTTTAAGTGCCAGCAGCTTCTTTTCCAGCTTTGTATTATAATAATTCACTTTTTTCATACTGATTGAGGAGTTTTTCCCCACCGGACTGACTCCGATAACAAAAATTTCCATATCCGGATTCCCAGCTATACACGTTTTAAGGATTGCCTCATAATAACTAATAATTGTATTCATCGAGGATTCAGACGGATTTCCCGCCATATCATTTACGCCTAACATAATGTAGAGCCGATCCGGCTTATAAGCTGCCAGTTGGATAAGCAAATCACTGTTATAGTATCTTGTCGTAGTGATACCCACTTCGGCAAATACCCTTTGCGATTTCGTTTCCTTAATCTTACCGTAATTCACCAGCCCCACCATCAAAGAATCCCCTGCATAAGCGGTTTTCTTTGCAATTTTACGCACCTTCTTTTTCATTACTATACTATAAGGACTATAAATCGTTCTATTGGCAGTCTTGTCCCTGCACACGGCACGGATCTTATAATAGTATGTCTTAAGCTGTTTCCCGCTTTTGTCCACATATACCGTCTTCTTGGTCGTACCAATTTTCTCGTATCCACCCTTTTTCTTTACCGACCGGTAAATCTCATATTTCTGCGCATTCTTCACCGGACTCCATATCAGTTCTACCGTTGCCTTAGAGGTTGCTACCATACTTCCAATTGCCGGTTTTTTCAGCTTTGTCTGTTTTCCGTATACATTTATCGGACACAATATTACCACCAGCACAAATATAGCTATACAATACAATAATTTTTTCATTTTCATATGCCTCCTACATTTTCAGCAGGAATAGCCATTTCCCTAGTAGTCTTCGTACTCCACCGTTCCGTCAGACCATGTAATAATATAATACCCATGTCCGGACCCGTCACAATCCGGCACCTTCTGTCGGGATACAATCTGTCGCCTTTTTTTCGTCCCTTGGGTCATCACACAGTCCGTCGGTTCCTTAATTACTTTTTCACTAATCGGCTTCCTGCTCTCTTCTTTTCCATCTACATAGGTCACCTGATAGGTCACCTCTTTTTCCCCCTCAACACCCGGGGTTTTCTCTACCGACTCGTCCGAATACATACTATTCGAGTACTCAATCTGTGTTTCAAAGGCAATAGGCTCTCTCTCTACAATTTCCTTTACAGAAACTCTCTCCACCGCAATCCTGCTCCCCTCACTAAGCTTAGCTGTGCGGGCAGGACTTACCCTGTCTTTTTTATCTACTGCAATATGCTGTTCTGCCAACAACGACTCCACATCCGTTGCCGTTGTCAGACATTCCCTTGTTTCTCCATCCACTAAAATAGTAACTGCCATCCGGCGAACAACTGAAATGTCCATTCCGTCAGTCAGACTTCCCTCCGGGCTGTGATCAAGGTAATCATGTTCATTCAGTGCTATTTCCGCCTGGTCCAGTACATCCTGCACTGTTCCTCCCGTCAGTTCCAGCTTATTTACCTTCTCTCCGTCCCGTACTGTAACCATGACATGCCGTAAAATGGTAATCTCCGTACCAGATTCCATTATTTTTTCGGAAAGCTCCGGCTTGACGATGTCCTTATCATCAATCGGTATCTCTGCCCTTTCAAGAGCCTTCTCCACAGTCTCTCCTGCACTTATCTTTACTCTTGTCTGTGTATGACCATCGGTAATAACCACCTGCATATCTCTTTTTCCGCAGCCCGTCACCATAACCATCAGCCACAGACACACCAAAAGCCGTATATTATACCGCATATCCTCTTTCGTCCGCCTCCATTCTCTCATCATATGTGCTTCATTCATCCATCAGCCCGAAAAGCATCACGGCTGCTTCAATGATATATTTATCTCTCCTGTGTGCTGCAACCCTTTACTGTCTTCCACAAGAATCTCTATCCTAACCGAATTATTGCTGACAAGTCCGGTGCTTTGCAGCTCGTCTTTTTGTAAATATAGTGTATATCCATAGTCTGAATCATCCACTACGGTGGTGAATGCCTCATAGGTTTTGGATATCTCCCCGTTGATTAAATGGACATATATCCTCGCATCCGTCTCTATATTCTCTCCTTCCACCTTTCCAGACACAATCCAGTAACGGGTGTCATCAAATAACTCCTCTATTTCAATCACAGCATCAAATCTGTCATTGCCTTCCTTTATCTCTTCCAGCATAATTTCCGGTCCCTGCATAATCGGCGGTGTCAGCATGTACTCGTCCAGATTTCGCTCTACCTTTTCCGCAATCACAAGCTCCGGACTGCATTTTTCCATATACTCGGCAATCCGGTAAGGAATACTCTTGCTAAAGGCTGCGCTCTCAAACTGCCCTGCCATAAGCGGGATAAGCGTATTCCCAAAGGAGTCCCTGAACATTAACAATTTTCCCTTCCCGTCCGGACATTGTGTCTCAAGCCAGGCCGCCTCCACATCCTGCTCCTCCGAACAATAAGACCAGTTATTGTCATACTGATAATAATAATTCCACTCTGGCACGGCGGCAAGGGGATATAGCATTTTGTTCAAATCACCGTATTCTCTCTTCTCCCTCAGGGCTGTTACTCCCTCATAGGTTTCATGCTCCATCATAACAGAATCCAAAAGTGTATCATATGCCAACACAGCCCCTTTGTTATTCCAATGGGAATCCCGCTTAAGGTACAGTGTCTCTCTTTCTCTCTCGAAGGGTTCATATAAATCTGTATAGGAAATGCCCATCTCCAACAGCCGGGGCTTTATCAAATCTATATTGCTCACCTCGTCCACCTTATAGCCTGCATAATACGGCATGTTCCCACCATATAGGGTATTTTTATTCGGTGCAACAGTAAATAAAAAATCTGCTCCCCGGTCTACCACATATTGCTGTAAAAGAGAGAGATTATGCACGGTATTAAAAACCTGCCTGTCCGTCATTACATTCTGTCCGAGATAATCATCTATTGTGTCTGTGTAGTAAAGCCACCCTTCTTTCCCCACTAAAACCGTATCTACATTCGACACCTTAAATATCCTGCTCTGTATATTAGCATCTGCTGTTACCAATTCCTGACGAAATGCAAAATGATCCTCAAAATATGCAGAAAGCTCATCAAAAAATTCCATATTAAAATGCCCGTCCTTTTGCAACCCGGGAAATTCTGCCAGCGTTTTATTTTCAGTTGTTACCTCTGTTCTGTAAACTGCCATTCCTGCAAAGGGTAATATGCAAAGCATCAGGCAGACTACTATATATACAATACTCCCTGTCCTTTTCATTGAATCCACCTCAACTAAAACCTAAAATAGATAAACGGATTGTATGTACTGCCGGATAGACGAATTATACACCATCCAAGCAGCAGCACCGACACCATATACAGCGCAGTCTGAAGCTTTCTCCTACCGGCTGAAGGCTCCGCTGCCTCTGCAGCCCTGCGTATGCGTTCTACCAGCTTTTGCACTGGTGCTGCACCGATCATTCCCAAAACCGCCATGACAACAAACCATGGGGTCAGTTGCTGTAAAGCAAAGCTTGTACACTGTGCATTAAAGGTAAATCCAGTAAACATCTGCTTTATCATAAACAATCCATCACCAAGACTGTCTGCCCTGAACATGACAAAACCAACACATACCACCAGTAATGTATAAATCCTCGCAACAATTTTGGGAAGTCTCTTAACAACGGGCAGATATGTCTCAAACAACAGAAACAATCCATGCCAAAGTCCCCATACTACAAATGTCCAGTTAGCACCGTGCCATAGACCAGTAAAGAAAAAGACAAGCATACGATTAAAACAGGTTCTCGCCATTCCTTTGCGATTCCCCCCTAACGGTATATAAAGGTATTCTTTAAACCAGGTAGACAAGGAGATATGCCATCTTCTCCAAAATTCCTGAATACTATCCGCTCCATAGGGATACTGGAAATTCTCCTTAAAATGAAATCCAAACATCCTGCCCAATCCGATTGCCATATCGCTATATCCGCTAAAATCATAATAAATCTGCAAAAGATAGGAAACAGCACCAATCCATGCCACCACAATATTGACATTCGAAGCTGCGGCAGTAAATACATGGTCTGCCACTAAGCCCATAGTGTTTGCAATGAGCACCTTTTTACCAAGACCACAGATAAAACGTCTTAACCCCTTAGCCACCTCTGCCACATCCATGGAACGTTTTCCAATGGCTTCATTGATATCCCGATATTTGACGATTGGTCCTGCAATAAGCTGCGGAAAAAAGGAGATATAAAGGAGTATCTTCCAAAAGCTTTTCTGTGCTTCCACCTTTCCCTGATAAACATCAATGACATAGGACATTGCCTGAAAGGTAAAGAAAGAGATTCCGATTGGAAGGATAATCCCGGGCTTTGACAGCTTAACCCCCAATAGGGAATTACAAGTTTCCACAAAAAAATCGGCATACTTAAATACTGCAAGTATCCCCAAATTCAAAACCACTCCGGCAATCAGAAATATTTTCTTTGTTTTGGGATTGCTGGCAATCCCCCTTGCTGTCACATAATTAAAAAATGCGCTGATTATCATCAAAAAAACATATAGAGGTTCTCCATAAGCATAGAACAGCAGACTAGCAACGATAAGCAATGCGTTCTTTAATTTAATTGACGGCAAAACACAGTATAAACCAAATACAATTGGCAGAAAAACACACACAAATTCCAGTGAACTAAAAATCATCTTTAATCCGCCTCACCTTTCCAAAAACTATTTCTAAAAAGCACCTGATCCAACGCCCGTTATGCTTTATAGCTTTTTCTTTTCTATAAGGTGAAGATTTGCTTTCTTATAAGTTGATTTATAATATTTGTTGTAACCCTTTACCTCTGCAAACAGGGTATCGTATACATAACCATCAATTTCCACCCATGCATGACCGGTGTCGTCGCATATGTATACCTTTTTGTATCCACACTCACGTGCCATAAAAGCAAGGGCACAGGACTCTGAAAAGCAACAGCCGTTTCCTAACTTAAAGATATCATTGGCATAATCCATTTCCCACCCCTTTTGCGTCTTAACCTGCGCAAAAATACGGTGACGCTTATAGGGGTGCTTCATCACCCAGTCAAAGACCTTCTTAAGCTTCTGCTCCTTTGTATCCGTCGTCTTTGTAATCTTATCCACATTCTTCCTTGCCGTAATCATCGTAGCGATTTTCTTTTTATTATACTTGGATTTCTGAGCCTTTCCACTCTTGCTGAGCTTAATGCCGTCTACCTTGCCACCCTTCTTCTGGACTCCGCTACTCCGGTCAAAATAGTAATAGTTGCCCTTCTTCTCCATCCAACCCTTTACCATAACTCCCTTAGCTCCAAAATAATAGGTTTTGCCTTTAATGTCTACAAACTGGTTCTTCGCTCTTTTACCACCTGCATATTCATAGTATTTTTTTCCGTTATGTGTCGTTAGCTTCCCCGTATTCTCCGGTTCAGGTGCAGTCACCTCTGTCTCTGTAGAATTGGTCACCGGTTCCGTTGCCACTGCCGTTGTTCCCATAAAAAACATTCCTGCGCAAAGAGCGCACATATATAATCCCTTTTTTATCCCTCTATATAATGAATGACCTGATTTGCCCCTATGCTCCCAAACACACATAATCTCGTTTCCTTTCACTTTTTCCTAAGTATTTTCTATGACTGAATTTCTCTTAAACCGTAAATATTTCACCTATGTAAAATCCTTATTAAACATAGCAGTATTTCATTCACAAGTCAACTATTTCAGTCACAATTTTCAATCATTTTACAATAAATTAACATTTAAACGATATGTCTGTTTTTTAATCTGTATTGTATGTAAATAAAAGTAAAACTTCCTTTCTGAAACCACAAAAAGGAAGTATACTTCTATTGTGCAATCAGTCTGTCATCCACCACATCAACAGTAATGGTATCCTCCAAGCTGACATTTCCAGCCAAAATTAATTTTGCAACCAGCGTATCAACATTCTTTTGCAGATAACGCTTTAATGGTCTTGCTCCATAAACCGGGTCATATCCATGGTCCATGATATATTGCTTTGCCTTATCCGTAATGGTGAGTGAAAGCTCCTTCTCCGCCAGTCTGGTATTCAAATCAGCTACCAGCAAATCAATGATACTGCCGATATTATCCTTAGTCAGCGGTTTAAAGAGTATCGTTTCATCAAGACGGTTCAAAAACTCCGGTCTGAAATGCAGCTTTAATTCGTCAAGCACCTGCTGTTGAGCCTTTGAAGTTATCTCACCATCCTCGCCAATACCCTCCAACAGGTGCGATGAACCGATATTAGAGGTCATGATTAAAATCGTGTTTTTAAAATCAACGGTCTTACCCTTTGAATCGGTAATCCGTCCGTCATCCAGCACCTGTAATAAAACATTAAATACATCGGGATGTGCTTTTTCAATCTCGTCAAACAATACTACCGAATACGGCTTCCTTCTGACCGCCTCCGTAAGCTGTCCGCCCTCATCATATCCCACGTATCCGGGAGGCGCTCCGATTAACCTTGCCACGGAATGCTTCTCCATATATTCACTCATATCAATCCTGACTATATTAGCCTCATTGTCAAACAATGCCTGTGCCAGCGTCTTTGCCAGCTCTGTCTTACCGACTCCGGTTGGACCTAAGAACAAAAAGGAACCAATCGGCTTTGTCGGGTCCTTCACCCCTGCTTTTGAACGGATAATCGAATCCGAAACCAGCTCCACCGCTTCATTCTGCCCTACTACTCTCTGGTGTAGTGCATCCGCCAAATGCAGAGTCTTATTCCGCTCGCTTTCCGTAAGCTTGGCTACCGGAATCCCCGTCCATTTGGAAACAATTCCCGCAATCTCCTCCTCGGATACATTCTCATGCACCAGGCTTTTTTCCGTTGTTCCCTCCTTTTCCTCCAGCTCCGTCAGCTGCTTTTGAAGCTGAGGCAGTTTTCCGTATTGCAGCTCGGCTGCCTTATTCAAATCATAATTGCGCTGGGCAATCTGAATCTCATTATTGACCTCTTCGATTTCCTCCTTTAATGTCCGTACTTTATCCACACCCATTTTCTCATTGTCCCAATCGGCTTTCATGGATGTAAACCTTTCGTGCAGTTCCCGAAGCTCTCCCTGAAGCTTTTCCAATCTCTCCCGGCTTAACCGGTCCTCTTCATTCTTAAGGGCAGCCTCCTCAATCTCTAACTGCATTATACGCCGGCTGATTTCGTCCAGCTCTACTGGCATGGAATCCAGCTCCGTCTTAATCAATGCACAGGCTTCATCCACTAAATCAATCGCTTTGTCAGGGAGGAAACGGTCCGAAATATAACGGTTTGAAAGTGTGGCAGCAGCTACAATCGCACTGTCATTAATCTTAACCCCATGATATACCTCATATCGGTTCTTTAGCCCTCTTAAAATGGAAATGGTATCCTCTACCGTCGGTTCATTTACCGTCACCGGCTGGAACCGGCGCTCCAATGCGGCATCTGTTTCAATATATTTGCGGTACTCATCAAGGGTAGTAGCACCGATACAGTGGAGCTCACCTCTTGCCAGCATTGGTTTTAACATATTTCCTGCATCTAACGCTCCATCAGATTTGCCTGCACCCACAATGGTATGCAGCTCATCAATAAAGAGAATAATTTCACCATCTGAATTTTTAATTTCATCCAGCACCGCTTTTAAACGCTCCTCAAATTCACCGCGGTATTTTGCACCGGCAATAAGAGCACCCATATCCAACGCAAATATCTGCTTATCCTTTAATGCCTCCGGTACGTCACCTCTCACTATACGCTGTGCCAGTCCTTCCACAGCAGCGGTTTTCCCCACTCCCGGTTCTCCAATCAGCACTGGATTATTCTTTGTCTTTCTGGACAGGATTCTGATAATATTCCGAATTTCCGCATCTCTGCCGATAACTGGGTCCAGTTTCTGTTCTCTGGCACGTTTGACCAGATCATAGCCATATTTCTCAAGGCTGTCATAAACCGCCTCCGGATTATCACTTTCTACCCGCTGGTTTCCCCTCACCTCTGCCAAAGCCTTCAAAAAACGCTCCGAGGTCAAACCGTAGCCCATAAAAAGTCCCTTCAATGCCTTGTTGGGATGCTTTAAAAGTGCCAGAAAAATGTGTTCTACAGAAATGTAGGTATCCCCCATCTGCTTTGCCTCTTTTTCCGCATGGACAAAGGTTTTCTGAAAATCGGAGCTGGTAAACAGATTACCTCCAGAAACCTTTGGACGATAAGCGACCAGCTTTTCTGCCTCCTTTGAAAAATATTCCAAATCTATATCCATTTTTTGTATCAGCTTGGAAATCAAGCTCTCATCCACAGTGAGCAGGCTGTATAAAATATGCTCCTGATCAATTTCCTGATTATTGTATTCATAGGCAAGCTTTTCGCAATTCTCTACAACCTCTAATGACTTTTTCGTAAACTTCTCTGCGTTCATATTGATTCCACCTCGTCCTTCTTTTTGTCAAGAAATCAAACATATTTCATGTGCTAACCATAAAATATCACTTTTTGTTAGCACTGTCAAGTGTCGAGTGCTAAAATTGTCAGAAAATTTTGCAGCCACTGTAAAATTACAGGGCTGCAGGTTCTTCCCTATCCATACATAAATTAAAAATTTTCACTACTTAAATCCGTTGTCTTAAAAGCCCAAAACTTGTTAATCAAAAAATTAATCGGAACATTTATCGCTAAATTAATAATAGGTCCCAGAAATTCCGAAATGTGAAAAAGCTTCACCCATAATACTAGCAAAATGCTATTTAAAAACAATCCGGTAAACGAATATGACACATAAGTCTTCAACAGTGCACGCCATATAGAACGCTGTTTTCCTTCCTCCACCACAAAAACCATTTTATTATTCCAGTAAAATGACCACAACACACTTAAGACAAAAGCAATAACCTGAGCCACTATATAATCTACTTTAGGTATCAGATGATTTTTTTGAAAAATAATTAAACTAACCACATACAATACATATGACACTATTGTATTGCTCACCCCGACAATTCCAAACTTTACAAATTGCATAAATGCCTGAAAGGTTTCTTCTGATAATTCTTTGTGAAGCATCTTAAACAGAAAATCCAATATTGCATATGCTATTTTTTCAATAATATTCCATACTTTTAAAACACTGTTTTTCATTGAGTACCAACCTCTAAAATATCTCTGTAATTTCCCATCAATTAATTCTGCACGTTCTCCATCTGGTAATGCATAAATATCCTTAACAGATAAATATCTTCTTTTTTAATGCATCCAAGTTATCCACCTCCGATTCTGATTATATTATAGACAATATTCATAAGAAACACAACCGTTTGTACACGATTGAAAATCTGTATTTTGACGAAGGCTATTCACCTGCTTGAAAGATGGGGAAACTCAAAACCAACAAAGTGTTGACATCTACTATTAATATGATAATATAGTAGATATTAATAGTGGATACTGTGTTTTATAGATAATCCTTATTTACTTTTCCAAATTCAAATACGTTTACAGACAATATCTTTATACCAAAATAATAAATTTATAATTCGGAGGTCTATCATGCAGCTTTTATCTATTTTACGTTTCCTTTTACGACATCCTTCTAATGAGGATTTTATTCAATTGTTAACCAAAAAAGGAATTTCCGTTGGAAAAGGAACGAAGTTTTTTGCACCACTAACTAACCAAATAGATACTAACCGACCTTGGATGATTTCAATTGGTGAATACTGTAAAATCACTGCCGGTGTACGGATATTGCAACATGACTATAGCCGTTCTGTTCTTAGAAGAGCATATGGAGAAGTTGTTCCGGATTCTGCTCCAACAATTATTGGAGATAATGTATTTATTGGCATGAACTCCTTAATTCTGTCGGGAAGCCATATCGGTAACAATGTTATTATCGGAGCCGGAAGCGTAGTGACCGGAAGTACTATTCCGGATAACGTTGTTGCTGCCGGCAATCCATGCAGGGTGATTTGCACACTGGAAGAACATTATCAGAAGAGAAAAAAAGCCTGCGTTAATGAGGGAATTCAACAAGCAATTCGTTTTTATAAATCCTACGACAGATGGCCAACAATAAAAGAAATGGATTCCTTTTTTCCGCTTTATCTGGAACGAAACCGCAATACATTAGAACAAAGCGGAGTAAACATTCATCTATCAGGAGACGACACCGAGGAAATCATTTCCGACTTTCTCAAAACCACTCCCGTTTTTGCATCTTACGAATCCTTTTTAGAAGCGTGCAAAAAAGAAATGCAACAAAAAATTTAAAAAATGCGCCAAACACAAAAAGGACAAGTTCAAGCTTGTCCCTTCTTGTGTTTGCCATTTATCCTTCTTCTATTAAATAATCCCTAATTGGTTTAAAAGTGACTGGCATATCCGCTACGTTTTGGGTAAGTTTCCTTATATTATTGCTAATTTCATCCATATCTTCATTCTCTTCTATTTTCTGCATAAAGTCTACTATTTTTTGAATGTCTATTGCAGACTCGCCAATCGGTACTATACATACATAGGAACAATCCTCTGGCAAATAATCAATCGGGATTGTAGAAAGAATAGGTAATCCTCTAGCTCCATACTCTCTTGATTTCAATGAACTGCCATTATTTAAACCAATTCGGTGAAATGCCAAAGAGGAAACTGCAAGATCCGCCTGATCATATATATGATCTAATTCCTTTCCGGATTGGTTTCCAAAAAACTTTACATACTGTTTCAATCCGTATTCATCTACCATGTTAACATATTTCTCATACTCTCCTCCAGAGCCTACGATAAGAAAATTGACCACAATATCCGGTTTATTCTCATAATAATTCTTTAATCCCATTATCACTCTATCAAAACCATGCCACGGGGAAAGCATTGCAACTCCAATTAAATTAATTTCTGATTTCTTTCTCGCATGTTTGACTTGTGGAATAGAATCAAAATCAACACCATTAATTGTCTTAATAGTTGGAATGCCAAAAATTTCATCATGTTCAGAATAAGTGATTATTCTATCAACATATCTTTTCATTCTATTTCTACACAGGCAATCCATGCAATAGCCTAATCTAAGTTTAATCCCCTTTGATAGCTCTTTATCATAAGGATATGTTGGAAATTCTACCACTATTTTATTACTATTCTTGCGCAATATTGAAAGTAGATGTATATAATAAGGACTTATAACACAATGACGAACATAAACTGCGTCATAACGTTCTTTCTTTAGATGTGCCGCAAAAATTCTATGTGCCAATATAATATTAAGTACCTTGGGGACCTGCCCAAGTAAAATATTTTCTTCTTTCTGCTTTAAATATACCTCTCCATTTTTTGTATATGCAAAATCAACCTCAAAACCCATCTTTTTTAGCGTATTTACCTGAGATAGTATTTTTTTACAAATACCATTTGATTCAGCATCACTAAAATCCCAAACTGTCAAATAGAGTAATTTTTTCATTTTATCCACCTACTCACTGTATTTTTCATTCTATAACATTCTTATTGTATCATTCAACAAATATACTATCAATCTACTCACGCAAATATTTTTCTTCATTACAAGTTGACATCATTTTCCCATCTGCCGTCTTCTCTCCTGACACCTTTTCTCCCTGATAAACATTCATCATGGCTACAATCTGTGCCATCCTCCTTACTCTGACAGAAAGTCTGGAAAGGGTAACTGTCAAAATAAATATAATAATAATTGCAAAGACAAACCCAATAAAAAATATCATATTAACAGGCGAATATATTCCCATTGCCTCTGCAAGAATGTTCATTGTCTTGGGAATACATACCATAATTCCAATACCAATAAGCAAAATAAGCCATGACAGCGCATATTTTAATTCCAATGCTCTTTTACGAACCATATTAACAATAAAAATAAACGCTAAAACAATCAATATTCCTAATATTATTTGCAGCTTGTGTGTAATCATATTACCTTATCCTTTCAATTATAATTGCAATCGTTACCTTTACCATATAATATACTGTATTTTTCAAAGAAGAAATAGATGAAACCCCTTCTTCTCTTGCCCTCATCCTGACAGGAACTTCCAATACTTTCCGTTTATGCCTAATCAACCGGGTTGTACTCTCCGGTTCCGGATAATCACGTGGATATTCATTGGCAAACATTTCAATGGTCTTTTTATTACACATACGCATACCGGAAGTGGGATCCGTTATGACAACCCCCGTTAACACTTTAATCAGCCATGTAAAATAATTGATTCCCATGCGCCGTAGTTTTGAGGACTGAAATCCCTCTTTTTCAATAAATCTTGAACCAATTACCATATCTGCATCATGTTCAATAAGAAATTCAGCCATTATATCCAGATACTTTGCATCATGCTGACCATCTCCGTCAAATTGAACAGCAATATCATATCCGTTCCTATACGCATATAAATATCCTGTCTGAACTGCCCCTCCGATTCCTAAATTAATTGGCAAATTCAATACGTTAAAACCATTATAAAGACAAATGTCCATTGTATTATCTTTTGAACAATCATTGATAATTACATAATCAAAATCTGGTGCATTCTGTACTACATCGTTTACTGTCCTTACAATGCTATCTTTTTCATTATATGCTGGTATAATTGCAATCTTCTTCATATAATTTCTCCTTAAAATCAAATAGTATTTGATTTTTGTCCTCTTGCATATAGTTTAACCAATAATTTTGCAATTTTCTCTGGCCAAAATTTACATATTCCACATAATCCGTAAAAAATATCAATGTTTTTTCCTCTTCATTATACGCTGGTATGACCATTAATAATTTTCAACCCATTCCCTGCACTCAATAATACTTTGATGCTTTTGAATAAAAGTGCATAATCATCCTAACAATCCACTTTGGCCAGAATCTGCTAAAAATATCGGTTTCTTCCTCATATCTTGAGTTTGTCGTCTTGAACAATTTACTGGTCTGATTCTCATCGTTCATCCGATGATATAACAATACATCAGAGATATATGCAAAACTTCCCCTCTCTGTGGAAAGTCTTTCCCATAAATCCCAGTCCATAGATGCTTTATATTCTTCTCGAAAACAAACTCTCGGCATCCGTTCCCTGACACACACAACAGTGGGATGCGCAATCGGATTCCCAAATAATTGAATCCATCTCTTGCCAAATCCATGTCTCGCCAACGGTTTTAACATTAATGGCCACAACAAAATACGCTTAATCCGAACCATTGTAGATGCCTTTTCATCAATAATATCATTATGCATCTCTATATAATTAGTAAACGCTATGATTGGGTCTTTTGAATAATTTAACTCCTGTAATACCTTCTCAACAAAAGAAGGATGCAGTACCTCATCCTGATGCATCAGCATTATCAATGGCGTAGAGCCCTGTTGCATTGCAAAATTATAGTCTTTTACCTGTCCTCCATCCGGATTCACACAAACCTTCAATTGAAACTCATCCGCAATTGTCTGAATATATGCATTAGGCGTTGACGTGGCAATCAACACCTGTGGTACTGCTTTCTGATCCATAATCGACTGAATACTTTCTTTCAGATACACACATTCCTTATATGCACAAACAACCAGTGTAATATCGTTGCGACTAAAATGATTATACTGCTTCATACCTATACATTCTCCATAATTTTCTTACTAACTTTTTCAAACATAGCAATGGGAAATCCCAAAAAAACAGATATTACTACTGCAACAAAAAAATTCCACTGCTGTGAAATCTGATTCCCAGTCAGATCACATAATATCTGTTGAATCGGAAATCCAACCAGATATATCCCATAGGACAGTTCAAATTTGGTACCAAATGTACTCCATTTATGTTTCATTCCAAATGCAGTCCAAAGTAAAACATAGGTGAAACACACAAATATAATCACATTAAAAATACCCAGCCATGCACCGGCAATACATCCAATCCCCGCTACCAACGCATATGTGTGATTTATCGGTATATATTCCCTATATACGTAGCAACAAATCCCCACAAAAAATAGCATAGCAGGCTTTAGTGCTGCTCCAATCAAGACACCGCCCAAAATATTATGCGCAATAGCATATAACAAAACGGCTAAAATTGCAATCCACTTCAGCCGTTTCTTCCTGAGCATCTGAAAACGATACAGTACATAACACATAATATAACATAGAAATTCAACTGGCAGTGTCCACAGTGATCCATTTACCGTAGCCCCATAACTATTTGACGAGAAAACTCCTGGCAGTTCATGCACCAAAACAAATACGCTATTTAAAAGATATTTGTATGTATTTCCATCCGAAAAATACTTCGTAGCAGAATAAGTTGTAAACAGCGGTCCAACAATAAAAGTAAGTACACACGTTACAAGTGCCAACGGTGGAATTATCCGTGTCAATCGAGCCTTAAAAAAGCACTTTGCCGTCTGTAAACGAAACATACTCTTGCAGATCAAAAAACCTCCATAGAAAAAGAATAAGCTAACTGCAAGCCCTCCACAGTCAATCTGACCGCCTGTAATCCTTCCGAGATAATCACTCCCATTTGCCGTAAGAGGAAATGAGTGACAGTATATCACAAGCACTGCTGCAATAAAACGAATCACATTCAAATTGTTTTCCCTAGTTTCTGCACACTCAGACAAATTCATATACGTTCTTCCTCCCTGTTATGCATATTACCTCATTACATTTTTCTTCATATCGTCTTCAACTCCAAATCAGTCATATTTTTCCGATTAGCATCAAAAAGCGAATTCCGCACTCTTCAAAAAGACGCATATTCCAGCGCTTAGGATAAAATGCTTTTGTTATCGCCTTGCGGAATTTCCCACTTTTGTAATCAAATAACTCTAATACTCTCTTATCCGCTTTGGAAAGTTTCGACCAATATACCCGCTTAAACTCCATCGCCTGTCGCTCATAAAACATATCTCCGGTAAAAAGTTTCTTCAAAAGCGGTAATTTGCCAAGAAGGGATACTGCAGATGTATTTGACTCATGAATACGGTGTGCTGCATCCACCTGTTTTGAGAAATGATATTCCCCAAATCCAGTGACAATCATACCAATAAACCAATCATGATAAAAGATTTGTTTTGGATCACATTTTAAAAGTTCTTCCCGAAGAGCTTTGTTAATCATCATTGAAAACCCATAAAACACACTGCTCGTAATAGCTTTTTGAAAACAAAACTTGTAATTTCCAATCTCATATTGTCTAAGTACATTCATGTCCTCGTCCGCAAAGACAATTCCGGAGTGATACATTCTTGGAATCTTCTGGTTCCCATTCTCCAACCATTCCAGTGCATGTGCCAGCTTGTCCGGATACCAGACATCATCCTGATCGGAAAATGTCCAGTAATCTCCTTGTTCGCTCATCTGAAGTAGCCAAAAAAAACTTTGGCAAAATCCTATATTTTTCTCTGAACAGATCACCATCTGTTCCGGATTGTCCAAATTCTCCCGATAATTATTCAAAACATTGACCGTCTGATCCATCGACCCGTCATCTCTAACATAGAGTACAAAATCCTGATAGCTCTGCGCAAAAATACTGTCTAACTGCTCCACTAAATATTTTTCTCCATTATAAGTAGACATCAAAATATTAACCATTGTATATTCCCCAATCAACATCCAAAAACGCACAACAATCTCTAATATCCATCTCTTGCAAAACCCGTTATGCGTTGCTTATTATACCATTTTAAATAATGTTGTGCAACACCAGATTTGGTAAATAACAATCACATTTCACAAAAATTATCTTAATAAAAGTGTATTTATTAGATAATTAGCATTTGAAAAATAGGGAAGAATATATTTGATAACTTCTTGTTTTAACTAGGAGTAAATGATATAATAAAACGAAAATAATGTGAGGTGAAGTAAATGAAATATGCTGTAACAGGTGCAAACGGATATATAGGAAGACACATAGTCAAAGAACTATTAGATTGTGGACAAGAGGTAATAGCGATAGATATTCGTTTTGATGATATTGATGAACGTGCAGACAAGGTTATATTTTCGATCTTTGAAGAAACAGATCATGTTTTTGAACAATTGGGACAGCCGGATGTTTGTATTCACATGGCATGGAGAAATGGATTTGTTCATAACGATTTGTCTCATATGGAGGATTTACCAAAACACATTCAATTTATAAAGGATATGGTTGAAGGCGGATTAAAGCAAATTGTTGTAATGGGCAGCATGCATGAAGTTGGATATTGGGAGGGTGCGATTGATGAAAATACTCCAACCAACCCACAATCGTTATATGGAATTGCCAAAAATGCATTGCGTCAGGCAATAGATTCAATTATCAAAACAGATGATCTATGTGTTCAGTGGCTTCGGGGCTTTTATATTTTAGGCGACGATTTGAAAAACCACTCTATATTTACGAAATTAATTGAAGCATACAATGCAGGAAAGACCAACTTTCCATTCACAACAGGAAAGAATAAATATGATTTTATTACTGTTGATGAATTGGCCAAACAGATAGCTTGTACTGCAATGCAGACAGAAGTGCAGGGAATCATTAATTGTTGCTCAGGGAATCCGGTATCTCTTGCAGACAGGGTTGAGCAATTTATTCGTGAAAATAATTTAGATATTAAATTGGAGTATGGAGCATTTCCAGATCGGCCATACGATTCACCGGGGATATGGGGAGATCCGTCTAAAATAAATGCTATTATGAGTAATGAATCAAATGCTCTGCAATAAATGCAATCTGTTCTTCATCCATATAGGGATGCATCGGAAGGCTTAACACGTTTTTACACAACTGCTCGGTAACCGGACATTCCGCCTGTTCACTGTCGGTTCCCGCAAAAGCCCCCTGCCTATGCATTGGCTTCGCATAATAGACCATTGTAGGAATCCCGATTTCCCTCATCTTAGCCTGCAGTTGTTCACGGTTTACTTTCTCTGGCAGTTGAACTGTATATTGTGCCCAACTGCTGATAAAACCATCTTTCACTTCCGGCAAAAGCAGGTCACTGTTTTCCAATGCTCTTTTATACCTCTCCGCCACCTGATTAACCGCATCTATTTCATATTCCTGAAAAGCCTTTAATTTTACTAACAGAATAGCTGCCTGTATGGTATCCAAACGACTGTTTCTTCCTATATAGATATTGTTATACTTATCTTCACCGCTTTTTCCGTGCACAGCCAGACTGCGGATTAACGCTGCCCATTCATCATTATCGGTAAAAATCGCCCCACCATCTCCGTAACATCCCAATGGCTTTGCTGGGAAAAAACTGGTTGTGGAAATATCACCAAAACTACAGGCCATCCTACCGCCAATAGAGCCACCAAATCCCTGTGCACCGTCCTCAAGCAAAAGTAAATTATACTGTTTACAGATTGCCCGAATCTTATCATATTCTGCCGGTTGCCCAAATAAATCAACAGCGATTACTGCTTTCGGCGTATATTTTCCTTCCGCTAAAACCTTGCGGACAGCCTCTTCCAATCTCTCGGGATTGAGATTGTATGTCCGTGCATCCACGTCCACAAATATCGGAACAGCACCTTCAGCAGCCGGGCATTCCCCAGTGGAAAAGAACGTAAAATCCGGCACAAAAATAGCATCTCCTTCTCCGATTTTCCATGCCATTAAAGCCAAAGACAATGCATCCGTTCCATTTGCACAGGAAATACAATGCTTAACACCGACATAACCGGCAAGTGCCTCTTCCAACTTCTTTACCTTACTTCCCGAAATAAACGAAGTATTTTCAATTACTTCTGCAATCTCCTTGTCAATCTCTGTTTTTAATTTTTCATACTGTTTTTTCAAATCTCTAAATTCCACAATTTTTTCCTCTTTAATATAACTATTCTACTTTATTTCCTTTTTTATCAACTTTATAGAGTGGTTTGGCCGGTATTCCTGCTACCAACGTATACGGTGGTACATCAGCTGTAACAACAGCACCCGCCGCAATCATAGCATATTCTCCGATTGTGTGTCCACAAACTATCGTTGCATTTGCACCAATACTCGCACCATGCTTGACCAAAGTTCTCTTATATCCCGCAGAACCTTTGGGATATTCCGCCCTTGGGGTCAAGTCATTTGTAAATACACAAGACGGTCCGCAAAAAACGCCGTCTTCTAATTCTACACCTTCATATACGGACACATTATTCTGTATCTTAACATTATTTCCTATATGAACAAAATTTGAAATATTTACATTCTGTCCCAAAGAACAATTTGCTCCAATTCTTGCCCCCTTTTGGACATGACAAAAATGCCAGATTTTTGTTCCATCTCCAATCTCTACATCTTCATCTATATAACTACTCTCATGTACAAAATACTCAGACATTAAAATTCACCTTCCATATCCATACTTGAAAAATCTGTCAATGGCAGTTTAACCGGTTGTCCCGTCTTTGCACTTTTATAAATAGCCAAAATAATTTCCAATGCATTTCGTCCGGCAACGGCATCCACATATGGCTTTCTATGTTTTGCAATAGCATCAATCACATCTGCATATAGACTGGTATGCCCATTACCATATACATTACTGGTCTGCTCTTCTAATCCCTTATTTTCTTGATCTTCTTCTGTTTCATCCAGAAAATCCCAAACGTCCAGATTATTTGTAGACTTTCCACCGACTTTTACCGTTCCATTTTCTCCGAAAAGATATAATGTTTCCTCCAAATTCTGTGGATATACATTAGTAGTTCCCTCAATTGTAGCAACTGCACCATTCTTGAATGTTAAAACAGCCATTCCAATATCTTCTGCCTCCAAATAAGGATGCTGCTGCTGCCTTGTTACACCATAAACTGTATCTACTTCATCTCCCATCATCCAACGGAGTAAATCAATTCCATGAATACACTGATTCATTAAACAACCGCCATCCTGTAACCATGTACCACGCCAAGGAGCCTGCTCATAATAATTCTGATTACGATTCCAACGAACATGAATACTTCCATGGGATAACTTACCAAACCGTCCCGCTTCCAATGCCCGCCGGGTTTTTTGCACTGCCACATTGAAGCGGTTCTGATGACATGCACAAACTACCACACCTTTTTCTTCACTGCGTCTTATAATTTCATCCGCATCATTTATGCTCATTGCTATTGGTTTTTCAATAATTACATTAATACCGTGATCAATACAATATAATGCGATCTCTGCATGCATTCCGCTAGGTGTAGCAATCGCTGCCAACTCAATTTCCGGATGCTCTTCTATCATTTTTTTATAATCTGCATATCTCGCAATCGTTGAATCCTGATTCAAATCCTGCTTTGCCAACAATGACTCAATATTTTCCAATGTAACATCACATGCTGCAACAAATTCAAGCTGATTATTCAAAACTGCCTTTACATGATTAACCGCTATCCGCCCACAACCTATCAGTGCATATTTCATGAATATTTTCTCCTTTACATAAAAAAGATTATTTTAGATATTTATCCTATTATAACACTTCTATATTTTCTCTATCCTCAATATCCTTCATTGCATTCTTTGTATCAAACACAACTTTTGCATGTTTTTGAACCATATCATAATCTATGTTGCTATGTGCGCAAGTTACCATAACCAAATCATAACCTGCAATAATTTCCGGTGTGATTTGGGAAATACTTTCCCCACTTTCGCCGTACATATTCTTAAATTCAGGCACCCATGGGTCATAATACTCTACATTTGCTCCCACTTTCTTCAATTCTTTATACACTCTGATTGCCGGACTTTCACGATAATCATCAATATCCTGTTTATAGGATACCCCAAGCATTAGTATTTTTGCACCATTGATTGCCTTTTTGAAACCGTTCAAAATGTGCATTGCCCGTTCGATACAGTATTCCGGCTGGCTGTCATTAATCACCATACTATTCTCAATCAGAGTAGTATGGAAACCATACTCTCTTGCTTTCCATGTCAGATAATACGGATCTAATGGTATACAATGTCCTCCAAGTCCCGGACCAGGATAAAATGCTTGGAAACCATACGGTTTTGTCTTCGCAGCATCAATCACTTCCCATACCGAAATATTCATTTCATGACAAAGCCGTCCAATCTCATTTATAAGACCGATATTCACATTACGATACGTATTTTCAAGAATCTTCTCCATTTCCGCTACTGCCGGCGAAGATACGGTATGAATATCTCCTTCCAACACTGCGGAATACATTGCCGATATCACTTCCGCTGCATCATCACCAATCGCACCTACCACTTTGGGAGTATTTTTTGTCTTATAAATCAAGTTACCCGGATCCACCCGTTCCGGAGAAAATCCTAAATAAAAGTCTTCTCCACATTTCAATCCGGATCCCTCCTCTAAAATCGGTTTGATGAGTTCTTCCGTAGTTCCCGGATATGTTGTTGATTCTAATACTACCATTGTTCCCGGTGTCAGGTATTTTGCCACTGCAGTGGCTGAATCACGAACATAAGTGATATTGGGTTCCTGATGTTCATCCAATGGAGTCGGCACACAGATTGCAACAAAATCTACATCCTTAATAAAACTAAAATCTGTTGTAGCACTTAACATACCTTTTTTTACCAATTCTGCCAATTCCGAATCAACAACATCTCCGATATAATTATGCCCTTCATTGACCAGCTTGACCTTTTGTTCCTGCACATCAAAACCAATCGTCTTAAATCCTGCTTTTGCTTTTTCTACTGCCAGCGGAAGACCAACATAACCTAACCCTACTACACCTGCTGTTATAGAATGATTTTCAATTTTGTTCAATAATTCTTGTTTCATATCTTATTTCCTTTCCCTTATTACTTTTTTACATTTTCATAGGAATGTAATATATTTTTATGCCTTGTATGCCTGTATTTTTCGGCTTCAATTATATAGTAATGGTATTGAAAAGTCAATTTAACTAAGCCTTCATAATATACTTCATTCTATCGGCAGCCAGTTAAGCAATTACATTCTAATTTCCCAAATCATTCATGAGTGATTGTATTACTTATGTTTCAAGTTTTCAAACAAAGCATATGCTTGTTGAATGCAATCCTCAATTGAACAATATGTCCAATTCCCATAACGTCCAATTGTATAAATACCTTTCTGTGCCATCTTTTCTTTTATACGATCTTTTTCTCTTTGAGTTTTTTCCGAAATGTGAACATACGCAGGATCCATCATAATGGAATTGTCACTTATTAATTTATGCGTAGTTACAATTCCAACCTTTTTTAAATCTTCAAGGACTCTTGTCTTATATTCATTGATATCCACTGTCTGGTTACTATTTAACCCGATTTCAATATATAAGCTCATTCTATCCTGCCGCAAAATATTATTATAAAAACCCACACGGTAAAAAACTAAACTCTTATCCGGATAATAGATCCAATGGATATCTTTATCCACCGGAGCCGAATCAAACCCTAAATTAAAAATCAATACCTTATTTGCAGTATAGTTTTCTTCATGTGGAATATTCGCTGCATCCAACAGCTGGTTAAACGGCATTGTATTAATCAATTTTGAATATTGAATAATTTTATTAGAAGTATATACTATTTTTTTCTCATAATCTATATCTGTTACGGTTTCCGAAGTGAGAATTTTACTTGAATCAATTTCATCTTCAAGTGCATCTACAAAAGCTTTTGCACCATCACCGGAGTAAAAAAACTCATCATTATAAGTTTTTAACCGTTCCCCTTGAAATCCCTTTACTATTTCTACCGGATCTGCCTTAGGAAAAAATCTTCCCATAGCATCTTCATCCAGAGTATTCAAATCGCAGGAATATAATTTTTCATTATAGGGAATTAAAAATTTATCTGCAATTCCTTTCCCCAGTTTAGAATATAACATTTCTTTAAATCCAGTAGTTCCCGTTTCCACCGGATGATCAAATAATCCGCATAAGCATTCAATAAATTCATCCTTATCCAGCTGATGGATATTAAATTGAAAAGGATAATCGACATAAGAATCTTTATAATAGATCTTTGTATTTTTATCATTATATACCGTATTAGGCGCTTGTAACAATTGACTAAACTGTTTCTGAATTTCAGGATTGTTAAAATGAAAAAAATGTCCGGCATAATCCCAGGTAAACCCATCCTGCTTAAAAGTTTTACAATATCCCCCAATTTCCTGTTCCTTTTCCACAATCAAAAAAGACTCATCTTTTAACTTTGTTGCAAATGCCAATCCTGAAATTCCTGCTCCAATAATTAAATACTTTGTTTGTATAGTTTCCTTCATTGTATTCTCCTCATTTATTATTTAATCTAATTCTTATTATTATCAAGAACAGCTATTTTGCATCGAAAACATGGAACTCATCATATAGTTTCATCATATTTTCTTCTGTATAATGTTCAAGTATATAATCATGTCCCTGGTAATTCTGCTCTGGCTCTCTCGATATAATTTCTTTAAACTTTGCATCAATATCATCCATTTCAAGGGAATCCGGTGTATAAACATACGGATGCTCATATCTATAAAGCACCTGTTTTCCCTTCGCCAATGCTTCTATTACCATCATAGATAGACCATCATGCTCTGGCAAACGCACAAGAATCGAAATTTGACTATAAAGTTCATTCATTTTTTCCGAATCCAAATTTCCATGAAAAATAACATTTGGTAAATCTAAAGGGGCATATCCATCATTCGCTACGACATGGAAGTTGATATCTGAATTACGGATTGCCAGCTCTCTGACAATATCTCCACGGTAAAATTCTTCTTTTCCTTTTGGCAGATAAACCAAAGCCGCATGTCTCTCCGGCACTTTCATTAATTCCAGTTTCATTCCAAAAGGGATAATCGGAATAACATCCGCCTGAACCCCTGCTGCAGCTAATTCTTCTTGCAATAAGGGGCTTCCAGCTATATGAGAAACATTCCCTGTATAAGGTTTTGAAGAAAATATACTGCGTGTATTATGTGTATAATTATAAACATCTGAGCCTATCCAATGTAAAATAACTTTCTTATTTAACATTCTTGCTAAGAGCATCATAATGCTATAATTGGACACTGCATAAACTATATATACCTGTTTTGATTTACGCAATCCAATTATATATTTCCAATAATATTGTAATAAATACCGGATTTTACTATTATTACGCTGTAATGTCTTTGTTTTGTAACCATTTTTGGAAAGTAATTCCGCTATATGATTAATTTGTGAAGAACCTATAAGAAAAATCTCCGTCATCTTCCATCCTCCAATTTATAATTATTATTTTTCTTCTTTCCTAATCTCTCTATTAAGATATTTAACAAAATAGCACATAAGCACAGCGGATGAAACAATACTTATAATTAATGTGGTAATCGCTGCACCAATAGCACCAAATAAATGAATTAATATCCAATTACTAATAATATTCAATAGCCCTTCCAGAATCCCAACCCAGAAATTTACATTTAATTTTCGTTGTGTTACCAGTAAATTCCCAATCACTTTCCTGAACGTTGCAGAAAAAAAATAACTAATGGATAAAATCCGAAAAACCGGAACTGCATCCAAATATTGACTACCAAATACAATACGGATAATTAACGGTGCAAATATAATTAACACAATGCTAACCAAGGCATTCAAAGGTGCAAAATATTTTAATACCATAAAAAATTTCTCTTTTACCCACGTTTTATTTTCTTGATTCTGTGCAAAATACGGATAAATATAAACCACTAATGCCGACGGAATAAATAGTAATGCATTCGGTATAATCGTTGCCGTTTTATAAGATGCAACGATTATTTCATCTGAAATAATAATACCAATCAGGAAAACATCTATTAAATATAACAACTGACCAGTTGCTACATTGACCATAGAAATCACTGCCAACCTTAACATATCCTTTTTCTCTGCAAGTGATATCTTCACTGCTTTGAAAATCCGCATAACAGGAAATTTATAAACATAAATTCCTATCACTATGGAAACTGCCATCGCTAATTCCCGAAATAAAATAAGTCCTGTTGCTTTAAATAAATATGCCCCTGCCACAGACCCACAAAGAATTAATACTGTATTAACAACTGAGCATTTTGAATACTCAACATTTAATAAATTATATCTAAAATAGGTTTGAATACAATTAAATACCGTAGTAACGAAAGGCATTAATGCAAATAAAAACAGCATTCTACCAACGCCTTCTAATGGAAACGAAAAACATAATCCGCTTATTGCAATCAAACAACCTAGAAATATATTAATCTTACTTCCAAACAACATACCAAATTTTAGATATGAGTCCGCTTTTTCACTATTTTTTGCCGTTTCACTACATCTTTGAAGACATGCCGATTCTATTCCAAACCCATTCATTAACGCAAAAAAGGAATAAATATTAAATGCATACGAATAGACACCATTTTCGCTTTTGGATAATATTCGAATCAATATAAAGCTACTGGCAAAAGCAATTATCTGATTAATTGTATTAGCCCCAAATATATGTCCCAACCCAGTTTGACGTGCCTTACTTATCATCGCACGCAGTTTACCGACCGCTTTCACGAAATCATCTCCTTGTACGATTCATTTATTTGTTTTAGTCATCAGCCATCTTTATTGTATTTCCAAGGTACACCATCCGGACTTCCTCGGAGGTTCTATCGATTTTATATAAATCCCCATCCTTCACATGCTTTACACCATATCTATATCGAATATTTTTTGCTTGACCATCATACTGATAAATCCATATATAATCATAATCCAGCCGTTCAATCAATTGTGGATATCTCTCAATGTCACAATAGGTTTCAACATCATCTTTATTCCTATTATACATCTGATAACAATCTGTATTCCATGAATATCTATTTCCCATTTCATAAGCTAATATTTTTGATTCATTATAACTCAACAAACCAAGAATACATAGCTTTCCCTCTGCACCGGTTAATTTATTAATCAGCTTTTTTTGTTCCTGCATATCCATTCGATCCTGATACGATGAATCCACATCCATACCAACGGCTGAAACTTTAGTAATAAATCCATTACCTGTTCCTAAAATCAGCACTACGACTATCATAAGCCTTGCCAAGTCCAAATTTTTCCTACTCCCTCCTAATTTATCATCAGTAAAAGCCAAAGACAGCCATGGTACGCAGCCTAGCAGTATATAGTATGCTAAATACCGCTCAAGCCCTGCAACAATCGCACTTTCTGCGGCTGAAAATACACGGGCATAGGCGTATAGCATTATTAGTAGATAAGCACCAAATCCTATTTCATATAAAATAAACACAATCATAAATTGCTGCTGTTCTCTTGAGTTGGTAAACTTTTTTCGTAGCAGAAATACAGCAACAGCCTCAAGAGCAAATATCATAAAGTAACTGAAATATGGAAATGCCCCTATCTTACCAGAATAAACCGAGAATGCTCCATTAATAATACCCCTGACAATATCACCCAAACTCTTATATCCTGAATCAAATGCAGAAAATCTATTGTAAACATTTTGATTAATCAATATTGACCACACTATATTAAGTATTACTACGCTAAAAATGACCGCTGCAGATAAGATTATCACTTTTTTATTGAGAATATCTTTGATTTTTATAGGTCCGTAAATCAATGCCTGTGTAACAATTAAAACGATTATAACAATTCCAGCAAACAAAGGACCCACCATACTTTTCATTGAACTTATGCACATTAATGCACCTAGCAAAAGACACCAGTTCAATTCGTCATTTTTCTTCCAAAGCAACCAGGCAATTATTCCCCCTGCCCACATTGGTAAAACAAAGTCCTGTAATAAATTATAATATTTTACATAGGTTAAAACATTAAATGAAAGAAAAATAACTAACGTATACAGACTGATTTTTTTCCATTCTTTCCAGGTTGCTCCACTAAAAGGCAGATAAACCGGAATAAATGCAAGTAGAAAATTACCAATAAAGCAATTACTTTCAACAAATGACCTTAATCCCACCCATATATATTGGAACATTGTTGCGGTCGATAACGTAATAGATGCTCCGGGAAAATCTACCCCATATGGCAGACATCCACTCTCAAACATATACCTTACTGCCTGTCCCCATTGAAACAGTTCGTCAGGATAAGTAAATAATGTCCCTCTAAACGCTGCCACTGAATACATAAAGATAACAGTAATCATTATTACACTAGGATTAGCAAAAGATATCAATCTGTTTCTTAAAGAACTTTTTTCACCTTTTACAAGTGAAAAATCAAATACAAATGCCAACAATCCAATTAATGCTAAAATCATTAATATATAATATATATATTTGACATGTCCGACTGCTCCTAACACAAAAACACCTAGCATTATAGAAACTGCCGCCATACACATACTTTCTTCTGAGGTCATCTTCAATAATTGATTCCAAAACAAAGTAATCAAAATAAAGATTAAAAAAACAAAACAAACATTAATTATATTACCCATTTTATCTCACTGCACTATTGCCCTTTCACAATCTTCTCAACTTTAACTACCGGAAAAAAACCATCCCGATTGTCTTTTATATAGCCTCCCGATACAAGGTTTGATTTCCCTTGTATTATAATTTTCTCTTCTTCTCCGGAAAAACTTTCTATATTTTCTTTTTTATTTTTTACTTTACATATATAGGTTCCCTTTTTTTCACTATCGCCACTAGTTTCAAAATAAAAAAACACCCATTTTTCATTTACTTTATATATCCCTTTCGACTTTCCTTCCAGTTCTATATCCTTATTATAATATATATATGGATAATCAAGCAAATCCGAATAGGAATACTCCAAATGATTAGCATCTACTATTTTGGCATCCGTTTTCATTGCAATAACTGCATCAATATATGGATACTGTATCCCCTTCTTATACGTGGCAAAACCGGAGTAATACCCAAATACAGTTATTTTGTCACCTTTTCTCAGAAAAGGCATATAATTTTCTGCAGTTGTTTTATATGTTAAATTATAATTTAACACATAGCTATTTCCGTTCTTATCTTCTACTTTCACCGTATTCTTGTGAGAATCATTATTATAATCAATGTCTTTTACTGTACATGAAAGTTTAATTTTTTTATATTCCTTACTCCCAGCACTATGCACCAACTCAGCATAATCATACTCTTTTGCCTCTTCACATATTCGGTTTACACTGAGCCCATAAAAACAATAGTCATAACTGATAATTTCATCATTGTCATTATATTCCCAACACACTCCAGTTGAAACATCTTTTTTATATCTTTTTAAGGTATAGGTTTGAAACTTATCCGTTGAATATTCTTTAACTACTCCGTTCAGTTTATTTTCTAAAAAATTTCCTTCATATATTCTTCCCGCTTCATAATCAATCAGCTTTCCTTTTCCCTGCATTTCTCCACTTTTCCACTGACCATTATATACGATTTCACCCATATCCTCATTGTCAATCACAATATTTCCGGAAAATTCCCCTTTTCCCTCCGGCTTTCCATTCTGCACCTCCCCGGAGTAAACGCCATAACAGATTATTCCTTGCCATCTAATAAACCATTCCATTTCTGTTACTTTATCAGTTCCAGAATCCAGCCCTTTTGCATATAAACGAGCACAATTCATCCCTAAACATAAAAACATGAATAAAAACATTATTTTTTTTCTCTCAAATTGCTTGCTTACAGATTTCATGTGTTTTCTCCTGATTTGCATTTTCTTTTTCTTACTGTTGTATATTACATTTGTGTAAATTAGATGAATAATCTTGAATCACTTTATTTTTATACTATTCTTATATTTGCCTGTCGCTTATTGCTTTTACAATTTTTTCAGATGATTTTCCATCTCCAAAAGGCATATATGTCTTATCAACACACTGTATTAGATTCAATTTATTTAAAATATCTTCCGTTTCAGGTTTTGCCAGATTATTTCTATTTGCTACCATAGTCTCAGGCCAACATACAAAATCAAGAATTGTCACACATTTTTTTTCTGCAAAAAAAGCCTCCCGCTGAAGTCCACCGGAATCTGTAACAATTTTTTCTGCATTATTTACCAGACAAATGCTCTCCAGATATCCAACAGGCTCTACCAAGATCAAATTTTGAAAATTATACGTTTTTAATAATCTTATTGCACGGTCTTTATTTCTTGGATGAACCGGATAAATTGTTTTTTTATCTAACTGTTCCATTGCCCTGAAAATTTCCAAAAGCACTTTGTCATCACCGGTATTTTCTTCACGATGACAAGTTAGATAATAAAACTTTGGTGGCATCTTTATCTCTTCACCATTCAATGATTTTAAATGCACATCATTGGGCGTCATTTTATTTCTATATGCTAAAAATGCATCATACATAGGATCTCCAACAAGACAGCTTCTCTCTGATAATCCTTCCTCTTTCATGCTTTCCATTCCGCTAGATGTGCTTGCAAGCAAGAGTGTAGAAACATGGTCTGTACATATCCTGTTAATTTCTTCAGGATTAGTGCGACTATGTGTACGTGCACCAGCCTCCACATGACAAATCGGGATATGTAGTTTGGCCGCTGCTAATGCAGCCGCTAATGTAGAATTTGTATCACCATATACCAGCAACCAATCCGGCTGTTCTTTCTGCAACACCGATTCGATGGTTTCCATCATTTTTCCAGTCATTTGCGCATGTGTGCCACCTGATATTCCCAGATTATAGTCAGGTGCCGGAATAGAAAGTTCCTCAAAAAACTGTTCTGACATATTGTAATCATAATGCTGACCAGTGTGTACTAATATTTCTGTATGCTGTTCCCTTAATACACGGGATATCATTGCTGCCTTAATAAATTGAGGTCTTGCACCTACCACAGTTACAATTTTCATTCAATTACCTCCACACTTTTCAATATTCTCCTTGTAGCGTTATTCTGCCAATATATACAAATACAGTTATCTCTTACCGTTCAATTTGCTTTTTCTTATGCACAAATATGTTATATTTTGTCTCATATTGCGTGCTAAATATTTCCATACATATTAACATATTCTCTTTTCTTTGTAAATGACTGTTTTGCTGCCATAAAGGTCACAGACATTGACTATAAAAAAGTCAATACCAATACCCATTTCACTTAATTTTTTGCATATACTCCAACGTCACACCATCTGGTGAACTTACAACTTTATAAAAATCACCATTCTTTATTTTTTCAATTCCGAACAAGTCTTCCATATTCTCATTAAAATATGAATTTGTAGAATACACCCACAAGTATGAATAACCTTGTTCAACCAATACCTCCGGCAGCGTTTCAATCGGATATTCACTTAAGCCAAGAATCGGCTCACTGGTATCCTCTCTGAACTTATAACACATTCCCCCTCTGGACAGCTGTTCCTCCAGTTCATAATCTGCCACCAAAGTAAATAATCCCGATTTCTTCTGATTAATAAAATAGATTTTTCCGGATTCCTTTGTAATACCCTTTATTTTTTCTGAATACTTAATCATTTTTTCTCTCTCAGAATAATTCTTGGTATCTATGGCATAGGTATGAAAAAGATTCTTCAGAAAATAATCACTGCTTCCATACACAATACAAAGAATTGCCAAAAAAATAATTCCTTTTTTTATTACCGCCACACAGTATCGTTTCTCTGACTGTGACTTTCTAAACAGCGGAACGGTAAGAGGAACCACTCCCAGCATCATATAATCCGAATAGTACCGGTTAAGTGACATTGCACGAATACTATCAACATAACCAAACACCATCATATACGCAAAGTACATCACAAGAAAATACCCCGCAAAGCCTATTATATACGCATACATAACACTATTATATCTTAACCGGTCTTTTTTATCTATAATCACAGGATAAATCACAAAAACCATTCCAATTGTAATGAATATAAACAATCCATACGACAAATACAATCTGTCCTCTTGAAGATTAACAGCCTTAAAAATCCAGCCTATCATGGATTTCAAGGTTAACACACTACGATTTCCCTGTCCTGATACTGTACTTCCTCCCCCATTAGAACGAAACAATCCATTTTGCTCTGTTGCCACCGACCAAATACCCATAAATATAAAAGGTGAGATTATGGCACACAAGCCAATCAAACCTTTCTTAGAAAACAAATATCGCTTCCAATCCGCCGGCAAAATCCGCTCCCTCTTTTCATATCGGGATACACTATATAAAATAGCAATTACCATAATAACGATTACAGCGAACATCGGACCTTCCATAGATCTCATCAGACCAACATTTACTAAGATTAATGGCACCAGATATAGATTGCGTTTATTATATTTATTAAGCAAAAGCCATGCAATCAAGCCCCCAGCCCAATACGCAGTTGCCTGGTCTGTATAAATATTATAATAGGGCTGGACAAAAATCAGTGCTGTCAATAGGAAATGAAAAAGTCCAAATCCCCATATTCTTTTAAAATTTTTCCATCCATCTCCTGAAAAGGGGAGAATCAATGCACTAAACCAGAGTAGAAGGTTTGAAACATAATAATTACTTTCCGTAATACCGTCGGTAGCGGCGTAGCCAATCTTAGCAACAAAATAATGGAAGAAGGTGGTACTTGACAACAATACTGATGCACCCGAAAAGGTCTCTCCCCCCGGCAGCTTATCAAACTCCACCATATAATTGGCTGCTTTTCCCCACTGAAACAATTCGTCCCAATTGCATATATGCATTACTTTAAACGAAACAACTCAAAGTCCCAAAATACAAAACATCATAACAATTACAGTGGAAAAAAATGTTTTTAATGA
>CAMWYM010000012.1 GCA_947178475.1 uncultured Clostridium sp.
GCTCACCCAAATCATCTACCCAGTATATCTTTGCCAGCGTATCATCTAACGGCAGTCCCACGGCAGCTCCTGCCGGAGATACATGTTTGAAGGAGGTTGCTGCCGGAAGTCCCGTCGCCTCCTTGAGCTCCTTTACCAGCTGCCAGCCGTTAAAGGCGTCCAAAAAATTGATATAACCGGGTTTACCGTTTAACACAGTAACCGGTAAATCGCTTCCGTCCTCCATAAAAATCCTTGACGGCTTCTGATTAGGATTACACCCATACTTTAATTGAATCTCTTTCATTTTCATCCTCCTACTATATTATTCCTGACTGTTTTTGTTGATAATGCGTGTCTCATATTTACCTGTTGCTATATCGATAAAGCGGACAAACAAAGAAACCTTATTGTCCTCATTCAGGCTGTTCCATACCATATCCGTAAAACTGTCTATATCTCCTCTTATCCCTACACGCTTAGGCTCACCCTCAAAGCTTGGAAGCGGTTCCTCATTTCTGGCATATGTATGAATGAAACGCCCCTCTCCCAGCTTAGGGTTTTCGTAAGAAAATGTATAACGGCTGCAGGAATCAGCATCTCCATCAGCGCTCTTTAGAATAGACATGGAATAATCAAATCTGCCATTCGCTATGTGCAGGACTCCTGAAATACGCGGTGTAAAATTAGGACCATCCGGCTCAAACTCCCTTGTCCGCAATGCCTGTTCAAAGGTCAGCTCCCCGTCCAGACCATCATAAACGGTATCCGTCTGATCTCCATTGGTGACAATCGTTCTGTTGCCCAGAACACGCACTGGAGCATAAATGATCAAGCTTGGGTCCTCCAGCTTTGCTGGGTCAAAGGCCTCCGTGCGGATTCCCTCTCCCTCGGTCACAAACACACGATTTCGGCTGTTTGAACTCCTTCCCATAATAAAATAAGCAGTCACCGCCTTTGTTCCATCCTCTGTCAAACCGATTACAATTCCCCTACCGGGATATGCATTGCCTTTTAACTCTTCCTCTAATGATATCTTCTGCATACCGAAACATCCTCCTTAATCAAAACATAAGGGTATCATATCGAAAAAACGCTTTGAATGCAAGACCTTCCTCAGACTTATTTTTCAAAACCCTCTCCTCCTCTTATCTTCCTCTGTTCATCGGCAATTTCATTTACTATATCAAAAACACTGTTGGCCAGCGTCAAGAGCCGGTCCATATCCTCTTCTCCCATACGCCGTATAATTTCTTCAATTATTGCATGTTTTTCTGCCCTATCGCTCTCACAGATTTCTCTTCCTTTCTTGGTCAGCGTGATATAAACATTTCTCCGGTCAGTTTTTGAGTGATTTCGCTGAACTAACCCCTTTTTCTCCAAAATGCTGATTTTCTTTGATGCAGCAGACATGCTCATTCCTGTCACCTTGATGATTTCTCCAAGAGTGATTCCCACCTCTTCTGATACATCTGCCTTGGGCAGCACCTGTACACAGCACTTCTTTCCACTTTTTGCATCCAACATCATGGCTATTCCCGACAAAATAAAAAATTCTACATTAGGAAGACCTCCGTCACCCCTTAATGCCCTCTGGCTTTGATGAAACCTATTCAAAACCATATATACCTTTTTGGCGGTTTCACTCATTTTATTTTCCATTCCTGACAACTCCTCTTTGACAGACAAAAAAGTCCAGCCAACCGCATACCCTTAATATGAGAAAGTTTTCTCATCCTAAAGACTATCCTTCTACATGACTGAACCTCATTGTCCCATTAAAAATATTTACTGTAAATTCTTATAAACAACTTTCTTCTTGTTCTTTTTCTCCTTATAGAGATTAGTATCGGCAGCATTTAACACATGATCCAAATTCGTATTTTCGTCAATCACAAATTCATGGGTGCCAATACTCATATTTACATAGTACGGCTTGTCATTCTCATTCATTTTGGCAAGAATACTATGAATCCGCTGCTTTAACTCATCGGCAAAATTATCATTGCTGACAATGGCAAAGGCTGCAAACTCATCTCCACCCATCCTTGCCACCACATCAGACTGCCGGAAGGATTCCGACAAGGCCTTAGCAATCGTCTTCAGAGAAAAATCACCTTCATCATGGCCAAACTCGTCATTTACAATCTTCAGGTTATCCATATCTGCATAGACTGCAATAGCCTTCCTGCCATAGTTCCGCTCATCTGTCAGGATTCCGTTGACCGTATCCAGAAAACCTCTCCGGTTTGCAATTCCGGTCAGAGGATCCGAATGACTCATAATATCCAGCACCTTGTTGTTTTCAACCATCTTTGCCAGATTCAGTTCCAGCTCCTGCTTAATGGCATTCTGTTTGTTTAAGATTTCCAGCACCTCTAAAGAAACGCTTACCTGACTGGCAATCTGCAAAACATAACTGAATTCATTAATCCCTGCCTCAGCCAAAATGAGGCCATATTGCTCCTCCTTGGAAAACAGCGGCAGCACTACTATATCATACCTCCGCGTGGATGGTAGATTCTTATAGGAGAACAGCTCTGCAGAGGTAATTCTCTCAGCCTCTCCCTCAAAAATACAGTACTTGTCCTCGTCATAGAATGCCCGCACATAAATGCCGTCCGGTCCTTTCCAATCCTCCCCATCCTTGTGTTCTATCACACATCCATAGCTCAGAATGTAGCTGGAAGGAAACTCCATTCTTCTCAGTTTATCAAGAATACCCTTATATTTCTTACGTTCATAATCGGAAAACTGCAGGACATCCCTCGTGATGTTGGCCAGCACAATCTGAAAAACCTTAGTCCTCTCACGACTAGCCATCATCTGCTTTGTAAACAAATCCATAAAGTCCTGATTTATCTTTGTTATACCCCCTAAGAGACTCAGCCTGTCAGCTTCTTCCTTTATCCGTGGACCTACATACTCATATAACATATGGTTAATGGACAGCAGCAGGTTCAGATTAATATAGCCGGCATCGTACGTCTTACTGAATTTGTAATATTCCTTGCCAAACTCTTCCAAATCCAGCTTAAGCCTTCCGTCATCGTCAACAAGATGGAGAAAATAATCTATATACTCCTCTAAAAGCTTCTTTACCTGGACAGTCTGTCTGCTCTCAAAATAGTTGTTATAATGTTTATTGAAGATTTCCTCCGCCAGTTTTTTTACAAAATCAGCATCTACATCTTCCATTGTCAATTCAAGCTTATGTTCGTCCACATCGCCGCACCCACAGGATTGCCTAGCCACCAAACGGGATTTAACACTTTTGTTGACAATCTCACCGTTCATGACATTCGGACATTCCATAACCGCCAGATAAGCCAGTTCTCTTGTATCTGCCCTGACACTGGTTAATTTGGGTTCTAACAACATGGCTGTAGGACTGTCATCAAAACCAGTGATCAGAATATCTCTGCCCGGTTGCAGTTTAAGCTTACGGAGTACATTATACGCACCCACTGCCATCTGGTCATTGGCACAGACTATCGCTTCAATATCCGGATGTCTTTTAATCAGCTCCTCAACAACTCCCTCAGAATATTCAGAGAAATTGCCGTAGACAATCCAGTCTTCCTCTGCTGGCAGATTCCTCTGAGCCATTGTATCTTTAAATACATCCAGTCTCTCCTGTGCATCCATACTGGTATTAACCGGACCGCTTACAAATCCAATCTTTGTACAATGATGCTTATCAATCAAATGAAGAATTGCCTCCTGAAGTCCTGCCTTGTTATCTACACAAATGCTGGAGCACCCATCCTGCTGCCCCGCCAGCAGAATAACCGGAACATCCCCTACTTTTTGTAAAAACTCTTTCTTTTCCTGGTCATTTAAAAAGGACATAACTGTTCCGTATTCAATGATAATCGCATCAAATGTATTCGATTCAATAAAAGAATAGAGAGTATTATACTGATACCGATAGCAGTTGGAATCAAAATCATCATATTTTGCATTCACAATACCCGCCGGCAGAAGAAATAGATTGGCATCAATTTCTTTGGCTCCCATTAATGCCCCTTCACATATGGCATGAGAAAACTCATTTTCCAGCATAGCTACGAAAAGTGCAATATTCTTACGTTTATTCATCAGACCTATCTCCATAATTTTTATATCATGTACTTTATACATTCAATAAAGCACACAAATTCATCCCTACAAGCGAATGAATATGTGTACATTATCTTATAAATGCCGTTGACTTCCATTAATTGATCATTTGCTGCTCAAAACTATAATTATATACATTATACAATACAATAGTAAATAATTCCAGTAAAATTTTATGGCTATATAGCTTATTTATATTGTCCTTTTTTGTTGCGGTCTGTCAGCCGTTTTCCAACATCATGGCAATATCGTTTCCTATCTGCTGTCGAAGCTCCTCTACATTGGCAAATTTCTCCTCCGGACGTATAAAATATAACAGCTCTGTCTTCAACTCCCTGCCATAAAGATTTCCGTTATATCCTATAATATGTGTTTCCAAGCCTACCCTGTGTCGCCCCTCTATTGTCGGCTTTTTCCCCAAATTGCTGATTGCCTTATAGTAATATCCGTCAATCAGCACCCGGCTGGCATAGACACCATAAGCAGGAATAAGCTTATGCTCTGGAACGTTCTGGTTAATGGTCGGATATCCGATAGTGTGGCCGAGGCGTTTTCCCTCTATCACTGTACCAAAAAGAAAATAAGGATTTCCCAGCATCTCATTTGCAATATGGAAATGTGTTTCCAGCATATCCCGTATCTGTGTAGAATTTACCACCTTACCGTGCAGTGTCTTTTTGGCCATGGCATGCACCTCAAAACGGTATTGCGCTCCCATGGACTGCAATAAACTTACATTCCCCCGTCTTCCCTTGCCAAAGTGAAAATCCTCTCCTACATAAACAGCCCTGACTCCCAGCTGTTTCACCAGATATCCCTCTACAAAATCCTCTGGTGATATAGAACTAAATGCCTTTGTAAAAGGATATTCCAACAAAATATCCACCCCTAGCTCTGAAAAGTACAGTGCCTTTTCCTCCGACGTATAAATATTCTTTGTGGAGCCACCGGTAAGTACATAGGCAGGATTGCTGCCAAAAGTAAAGATCAGTGCCTGCCGTCCCTTCATCTTTTCCTCATTCAGTCCGTTAATCAACATCTGATGTCCCAGATGAATACCGTCAAATTTGCCCAAGGCAATTGCTGTCCTCATCGTATGAAATTGTCTTGCTTCTTCATTTTGTAAATAAATCATATTCTACCTCTGTTGATTGGTAACCAAACCTGCCTGCAGGCTCCGTTTGCTACGGTAACCGCTAAATTGTGCACAGGCACCGCTTACAAAAACATCTTGTCTGCTTTCCATGCATGTATTTTCCCGTTATACTGATAAATAGCAGTAAATCTGCCATCCTTATCATATACAAGGCATTTATCTAACTCCTTCGGTCTGCCCCTTTTCTCTCCATCTCCGTTTGGCGCATCACCACTGATAAAATCTTCTGCCTTCAGAATATTTCCGTTTAGCAGCTTTCCATTTCCCTCCTCGGTAACCTGATACCTGTCCAGTTCTGGAAACAGTTCATCAACAGCAATAATATGTGCCAAAAGGGCATCCCCCTTTTCCGGCTGTTTTGCTGTTTTACACTCCTCTGGTTGCGGGCTACCCACCAGCTTCTCAATCTCTTCAAGCGTCAAGGCATCCTCGCTGGTAAATTTTCTTCCCGCCCCGGCAGCATTCACACTGCTGCGTATCAATTTATCCATAACTCCGCCACAGCCCAGTCTCTCACCGATATCTCTGCACAAACTCCGAATATAGGTTCCCTTTCCACAGCAGACAGAAAACCTCACATACGGCAGACAGATATCCTGAATTTCAATCTCATGAATAACCACACGTCTTGGTTGTCTCTCAATCTCTAAGCCCTGTCTTGCCAATTCATAAAGCTTTTTTCCGTTTACCTTAATTGCTGAATACATTGGCGGAATCTGGTCATATTCACCAACAAAAGACATAATAGCTTCCCTAACCTCTTCCTCTGTCACATCAACTCTTCGTTGGCTTAAGATTTGTCCAGAGCTGTCCTCAGTATCTGTCGTCCTTCCAAGCAGCAGCGTAGCCTCATACTGCTTATCCTTATCCGTCAAAATATCACAAAGTTTGGTAGCTTTCCCCAGACACACCACCAAAACTCCCTCTGCATTAGGATCCAGTGTTCCTGTATGTCCAATTTTTTTCTGTTTTAAGATCCCCCTGAGCTTTGCCACCACATCAAAGGAAGTAAAGCCCGGCTCTTTATATACATTAATTACTCCGCTATACAATAACTACTCTCCATTCGCACTGTCAAGCTGTTCCTTAATCAAATCGGTCACTCTCAATATAATGGTATCCTTATCTCCTTCCACTTCACAGCCAGCGGCCCGGATATGTCCTCCTCCTCCCATAGAGCAGGCAATAAGATTCACATTTACCTTTTCATTGGAACGCAGAGAACACTTAAAGGTTCCCTTTTTCGGATACTCATACATCCATAACGCACACTCTACACCATCCGTAATCCGCAACGCATCCACTACACCATCCGTATCCAGATTTGTTGCTCCCTGCTGGTCAAAATCCTCCTTAGCAAGACAGGAAACAATAACCTTTCCATCAAACATCAGAAATGCATTTTCCAATGCCTTTGCCAGCATTTTATTCTGCTTAAAGGTCTTTTTATAAAATGTTCCATCAATAACCAGAGAGCTTCTGGCACCCTTTTCAAGCAATATCCCTGCAATCTCCATGGTCTGCCTGGTAGTATTGGGGTGTTTAAATACTCCTGTGTCATGGACAATTCCAAGATACAGGCACTCTGCACACTCCTGACCTATTTTATCCTCGTCTAATAAGGTAAAAATTGCCTCTGCCGCCGCACTACACTCTGTCTTAAGAAAACAAACATCCCCATATCCCATGTTGCTGACATGATGATCCACACATAATGTACGTTTTGCTTCATGAAAATATGACACAAATTCCCCGTGACGTTCTAAATCCCCGCTGTCCAAAGAAATGCACAAATCATATTTCCTCTCCTTCTTGTCATGCAGAACACTTTCCGCACCCCGCATAAACATAAACTCTTCCTTAAACTCATCTAAATAGATATCAACAGTTTTCTCAGGATAATTATCCAGCACATAATTATAAACACCAAGACATGACCCGACACAGTCACCATCTGGACGTATATGTCCCAGTATAACAATACTCTCTGCCCTCTCTATTTCCTTTATAAAGTCGTTCACCGTTACCCTCCCTGATTTAGAGCCGCTAACAGACATTTCCCCTTTCTATGCCTGCCCCTCTTCATCTGATTTCACCACATCATCAATCTTTTTCGACATATTAATGGCATATTCAATGGACTGGTCAAGATAAAAGGTAAGCTCCGGCGTATTTCGCAGATTAATGCTTCTAGCCAGCTCTCTTCTGATATATCCGGCAGCACTTTGCAAGCCCGCCAGAGTATCTGCCTTGGCCTGCTCATCCCCCAGCACAGAGATGTATGCCTTACACTCCTTTAAATCCGATGTCACACTGACGTGAGTTACTGATGTCATCTCATGAATCCTAGGGTCCTTAATCTCCCTGCTGATTATCCTGGATAACTCCTTTTGTACCTCCCCATTAATACGTGTGTTTTTAATACTAGTATGCCTCATTCTATTCCTTTCCTCAAATCCATACAGACAGCCTATCTCGGCACTTCTACCATTTCATATGCCTCAATCAGATCATCCTCTTTGACATCATTGAAATCTTCCAGTACAATACCGCACTCAAAGCCGTTTTTCACCTCTTTTGCATCATCCTTAAAACGTTTAAGAGATGCCAGCGGTCCCTCATATATTAATTCCTCATTTCTGGTCACCCTAACGGAGGAAGAACGTCTAATCAGTCCATCCAGTACAAATGCTCCTGCAATGGTACCTACACTGGAAGCCTTAAAGGTCTGGCGAATCACCAGATGCCCGGTCACCTTCTCCTCAAAGATTGGATCCAGCATTCCCTTCATAGCCGCCTCAATATCCTCAATGGCATTATAGATGACCTTGTAAAGTCTTAAATCAACCTTTTCTCTTTCTGCCACATCCTTCGCCTGAGCATCCGGACGCACATTAAATCCAATAATAATCGCATTTGAGGCAGATGCCAGAATAACATCCGACTCATTGATAGCACCGACACCGGCATGGATAACCTTAATGACGACCTCCTCATTTGAGAGCTTAAGCAAACTCTGCTTCACTGCCTCCACAGACCCCTGAACATCTGCCTTTACCACCAGATTCAGCTCCTTTACATTGCCGGCCTGAATCTGGGAGAACAAATCATCCAGTGACATCTTCGCCTTAGTCTCGGCCACAAGCCTCTCTTTATCGCGAGTAATATAAGTCTCTGCCATAGAACGGGCTTCTTTCTCATTCTTAGTTGCCACAAAGATTTCACCTGCCGCTGGAACACCGTTCAAGCCAAGTATCTCAACCGGCATAGAAGGACCTGCCTCCTTAACGCTTAGTCCCTTATCATTTACCATTGCCCGGACACGACCAAAGGAGTCACCTACTGCAATAGTCTCTCCTATCCTCAGCGTTCCCTTTTGTACCAGCATTGTGGCAACCGGTCCCCTTCCCTTGTCAAGCTCGGCCTCGATGACGATACCACGTGCTTTTCGATCCGGATTAGCCTTTAACTCCAGCACCTCTGCCGTTATCAGTATCATCTCTAAAAGGTTTTCGATTCCCTCCTTTGTATGTGCCGATACAGGGCAGAATACTGTGGAACCACCCCAGTCCTCTGCAACCAGCTCATATTCCATCAATTCCTGCTTTACACGGTCAACATTTGCACTTTCCTTATCTATCTTGTTGACAGCAACAATAATTTCAATTTCCGCAGCTCTGGCATGATTGATTGCTTCTACGGTCTGCGGCATAACACCGTCATCAGCCGCCACAACTAAAATGGCAATATCCGTTGACTGTGCACCGCGCATACGCATAGCCGTAAACGCCTCATGTCCTGGTGTATCCAAAAAGGTAATCTGCTGTCCACCTACATCCACCGTATAAGCACCGATATGCTGGGTGATTCCTCCAGCCTCGCCAGAGGTTACTGAGGTTTCACGAATCGCATCTAAAAGAGAGGTCTTACCGTGGTCAACGTGTCCCATAACACAGACCACAGGGGGACGAACACTCATCAAACTCTCGTCTTCCTCTTCCTCCTTTAACATTTCCTCTACTAAATCAACCTTAACCTCTTCCTCTGCAATACAGTTATATTCCAAGGCGATTTCTGCCGCCTTGTCAAATTCCAAATCCGTATTAACCGTAACCATTTCTCCAGCCATAAATAATTTCTTAATTAACTGGGAAACCGGAGTCTTAATCTTGTCTGCCAATTCCTGAACCGTCAGAACCTCAGGCAGCTCAATGGTACGGATTACCGGTTCTTCCGGCTCCTTTGGCTTTGGCTTTTGAACCGGTTTATTCACCGGCTTTGTTCCCTTTACCGTATAATGCTCATTCTTCTTTCTACTTCTCTTTCTGTTGTCGCCATCCTCATACAGAGAGCTCTTATCTCTCTCTTTTTTATCCTTATGTCTCTCTAATCTGTCGCGGTCCATAGATGCCCGGTCCATCGGTGCAGGAATAGATATTTTCTCTTCTCTTCTCCCACCACGGTTACCGCCAAAGTCTCTTTTTTCCCCCTGTGAACGTCCTCCTCCGAAGCTTTTCCTGTCACCCTGCGGTCTGCGCTCTCCCTGCGGACGATTTCCGAAATCCTTTCTCTCCCCCTGAAATCTGCGTTCACCCTGCGGACGATTTCCGTTTGCATCTCTTCTGTCGCCCTGAGGTCTACGCTCTCCCTGTGGACGGGTTCCGCTTACATCTCTTCTGTCGCCCTGCGGTCTACGCTCTCCCTGCAGACGGGTTCCATTTGCATCTCTTTTCTCGTCCTGTATTCTGTGTTCTCCCTGAGGCTGGGGGCTGCTGCTATTCTCCTTTTCGGAAGCCTGACCACTCTGTGCAGAAATCACATTTTTCTTCACTCCGATGTTTTTTGGTTCTGCTGTCTGTCTCGGTGCCGCTTTTTCCGCAGGCGGAGTTTTCACTGTCCCCTTTCCCGAAAAGCGCTCTCTTACCTTCTGTGCCTCTTCATCCGTCACAGAACTCATATGGTTCTTAACCTCCACACCATTTTTTTTCAGAACCTCAATTACTTCCTTACTATCTTTATCTAAGCTTTTTGCTAATTCATATACTCTAATCTTTGCCAATTACTGCACCTCCAATTACTCAACCTTATCAATCGCTTTCAAAACCGCCTGTGCCAATCCCATATCTACCACCGCAAGGGATGCTCGAAACTCCTTGCCACAGGCATTTCCCAGTGAAATTTTATCCGAAAACTCTCTCATCGTCACCTGATAATATTCACACATGTTCCGGAATTTTTTCTTTGTGTTATCCGAAGCATCCGCTGCCACCACCACGAGAAATGCCGTACTTGATTTCACTGCCTTTTCAGTGGAAAATTCTCCGGTGACCACCTTACCGGCCTTAGTTGCCAGCCCCAGCATGGATAACCCGCTATTCCTTTTCAATGCCCATCAACTCCTCACCTAATTTTTTGTAAACAGCCCCGTCAATGGACATTTTAAAGGACCTTTCCAGTCCTTTGGATTTGACGGTTTTTTCAAAACATTCCCTGCTAAAATGCAGATATGCACCTCTGCCATTTTCCTTACCTGTAGGATCAAGTTTAATCTCATTTTCCTTCGTCTTAATGACACGAAGCATATCTTTCTTTGCAATCATTTCACCACAACCTACACATTTACGAAGCGGTGTTCGCTTTGCCATCACCATCACATCCTTTTGTCTTCATCATTCTTCCAGAAGCCTTATGCAGTATTGCAAATACAATATTCACCACATAAAAGCATACGCCTAAAATTTCCAATCTATACCAAAAAAATCAATTATTCATCAGAATACTCCTCATTCTCCCCCTGAACCTCGTCATCAGCATAATCATCATATTCTTCCTCCGCAGCATATTCTGACTCATCATAGTCGCCATCGGCATAGTCACCGTCATCATAGCCATTATCAGTATACTCTGCGTCCTCATCATATTCATCGATATATCCATCATTTTCCTCATAGTCTTCATCATACTCGTCAGCATATCCATCTTCGTCATAATATTCATCATAGTCATAGGCTTCTCTCGCCTGTGACTCACTCTTGATATCAATTTTGTATCCGGTAAGACGTGCCGCCAATCTTGCATTTTGTCCCTCCTTGCCAATCGCCAGAGAAAGTTGATAATCAGGGACCACAACAAAGGCACTCTTCTCCTCCTCATTGACACGGACAGACACTACCTTTGACGGACTTAAGGAATTCTCAATAAAGGTAGCAGGGTCTTCACTCCATGTAATAATGTCAATTTTTTCTCCCTTTAGATCGTCTACAATAGTGTTGACCCTGTTACCGTTCATGCCAACACATGCGCCAACCGGGTCAACATTGGCATCATTTGACCAGACCGCAATCTTGGAACGGGATCCGGCTTCACGGGATATCGCCTTTATCTCCACAGTCCCGTCAGCAACCTCTGTCACCTCTTTTTCAAATAAACGCTTTACCAGCTCAGGATGCGTGCGGGATACAACGACCTTCGGTCCCCTGTTTGTCTCCTTTACCTCCACAATATACAGTTTAATTCTATCTGTCGGCCTATAATGCTCCGTCTTTATCTGCTCATTCTCCATTAACAGAGCATCCATCTTATCGTCTAGGCTAACAGAAATATTTCTGCCAACATAGCGCTGTACTACACCGGTAACCACGTCTTTCTCCTTGCAGTAGAAATGACCATAAAGTGCTCTTTTTTCCTCCTCTTTAATGGCCTGTACAATCACGCTTCTAGCCTGCTGCGCCGCAATACGGCCAAAATTCTTCGGTGTGATCTCCACATTCACCAAATCGCCCACTTCATATTTAGAGCTAATCATTTTTGCTCTTTCCAAGGAAATCTCCGCCGCATCATCTTCAACCTCCTCCACAACTGTCTTCTCTGCAAAAACCTCGATATCTCCGGTTTCCCGGCTCATATTCACTGTAATATTCTCACTCTTGCCAAAATCCTTTTTACATGCATCCAGCAATGATTTCTCAATCGCCGCAATGATTACCTCCCTCTCAATTCCCTTTTCCTTTTCAATCTGCTCCAACGCAAGCATTAACTCTGACATTTTTCCATCTTCCTCCTTTTTCTTATTTATCTGCGCAATTACCACTCGAACGCCAGCCGAATCAGCGCTAAATTATTTCTATCAATAACAGTCTCCTCGTCATTCTCCAACAAAACTGTAATCGTCTTTGCATCATACTGCTTTAATTCTGCCTCAAATTCTTTATCTCCACTACTTTCCAGCGGCTTAAACAATTTAATCTCCAGCATTTTGCCGATATTTCTCGCAAAATCTTTATCCTTTTTCAACGGTCTTAGCAAGCCCGGTGAACTCACCTCTAAAATATAGGGATCCTTTATTTCCTCCTCATAGGCATCAAGCATAGGACTAAGCTCACGGCTTATCTCCACACAGTCATCAATAGTAATCCCACCCTCCTTATCCGCATATACACGCAGATAGTAGTTTGCTCCTTCCTTCAGATACTCCACATCCACCAGCTCAAATCCCCGTCTCTCGACAATTGGAAGCACCAGCTCCTCACATGTGGATTCAATTTGCTTTTTTGTCATAGATAAAACCTTTCCCAATCAACGTCTGCACCTATACCAAATTTGCACAAAACGTCCTTTACACGTAAAGAGAGTGGACCGTTTGCCCACTCTCCTATCAATCAATATGTTACTTAAAAAGAATACCACTTCTTCCCAAAAAAATCAAGCATTTTTTACGCTTCCAGAATTTCTTTTTTGTTATAGCTTCCACACTTCTTACAAACTCTGTGAGGAACCATTAACTCTCCACACTTAGAACACTTTACTAAGGTTGGAGCGGTCATCTTCCAGTTAGCTCTTCTCTTATCTCTTCTTCCCTTTGAAGATTTATTCTTTGGACAGATAGACATATTTCACACCTCCTTAAATTGATTGAAGATATCACTAAAAACTGCCATTCTTGGATTCGGAACCGTCTGATCACATTCGCATATTCCCGTGTTCAGATTCATCCCACATACCTTACAGATTCCTTTACAATCCTCTTTACAAAGAATATTCATCGGAATAGCGGTATATAACTCATCCAGTATGAGCATGTCTACATCCAGAGTACAGTCTTCAATATAACTTATCTCGTCGGTTTCGGAAGCATCATCTATATAAGCCTCCTTCTTTGCAACATTGATTGTCCGCTCGATATGCAAATCTTCGTTACAGACAACTGTTTCTAAACATCTGCTGCAGCTTCTGTCTACGGTGACACTGACATCAGCTTCCACTCTCAAGGTATCCTGGTCAATGCTCCTTAGTACAATATCAAATGGCTCGCGGCACCGGACAACCATACTTTCTCCCTGAAAGTCTGTCTGCACGTCCTCCATTACTGCCTGCACAGTCATTTCCTTACCTGCCACAGATAATACACTATCAGAAAACTCGCTGTTGCTCGCATAAGTCATCAACCTTCGCTTTGCGACCGCTGGTGACATTATATCATATAAGTTTATTTTCATTGACTTATCTCCTAATACGACTACAATAAACTCACACGCTGACCATTATACATAGTTTAAATATTGTTGTCAACAAATTTTTCACCATTTATTGATACTTTTCTTTGTTCTATTTCACCAGTGCAACAGTTTCTCTGGCGATTGCCAGCTCTTCATTTGTGGGGATTACATACACTGCCGTTTGGGAATCCTCAGTTGAAATTCTAATTTCCTCCCCTCGCACCAGATTAGCTTGTTCATCAAGGACTATTCCCAGATATCCAAGATAATCACAGACAGCCTTTCTGATTTTGGCATTATTTTCTCCTATTCCTGCCGTAAATGCAATTGCATCTACACCATTCATCGCCGCTGCATAGGAGCCGATATACTGTGCCGTGCGGTAAGCAAACATATCAAGAGCTGTTGCCGCCCTCTCATTTCCCTCTATGCTCACGGCATTGTCCAAATCCCGGAAGTCACTGGATACACCAGATATCCCCTCCACTCCGGACTTTTTATTTAAAATATTAATCACCTCGTCCAAAGAGCAATTCAGCTTATCCGCTAAGAACTGCACTACTGCCGGGTCAATACTGCCGCTTCTGGTTCCCATGATCAGACCATCTAACGGAGTAAATCCCATACTGGTATCCACAGATTTGCCATTATGGACTGCTGTTACAGAGGAACCGTTTCCAAGGTGACATACAATAACCTTCGACTCCTTATTCTCCCTGCCGATTATCTGAAGCAGCCGCTTTGACACAAAGCTATGCGATGTGCCGTGAAAACCATACTTACGAATCTTATACTGCTCATAATACTCATAGGGTAATCCATAAAGATATGCCTTTGCTGGCATCGTCTGATGAAACGCCGTATCAAACACCGCCACCATCGGAACCTCAGGCATCAATGCCCGACAAGCAGATATACCAATAAGATTCGCCGGATTATGAAGCGGTGCTAAGTCATTACATTCCTCAATAGCTTTAATCACCTCATCAGTAATCAGCACAGATCCTGCAAATTTTTCGCCTCCATGCACAATGCGGTGTCCCACCGCATCAATGGAAGACAAATCCTCAATGACACCAGATACCGGGTCAGTCAGAGCTTCCAACACATAGGAAACTGCACTTTTATGGTCAGGCATTCCCGCCTCCCGCACCACCTCTTCTTTCCCCGCAGGCTTATGGGTCAACCGTCCGTCAATCCCGATGCGTTCACAAAGCCCTTTCGCAATAACCTCCTCTGTCCCTGCATCAATCAGCTGATACTTTAGGGACGAGCTTCCACAGTTTACAACAAATACATTCATTTTGTGACCTCCATGTTATTCGTTCTGATCCATTTATTCTCTTTCAATACTTCCATCATCCACGCATATCTGATGTCTGCCATGTTCCTTTGCATAGTACATACACCAATCCGAACGCTTCAGCAAATCCTCCGGATTCTTACAAACCTCCGGATAGGACGTTAAGCCCACGCTTACACTCATATGAATTTCATATTCATTATACTGTACAACCTGTCTGCAAAGTTCTTCAAATAATTCCGTAATCACAGGCTTGGCAGCCTCAAGATTTCTCCCTGGCAGGGCAACGACAAATTCCTCTCCGCCGTACCGGCAGACAAAGCCCTCATATTTATCGATGCACTCCTCCGTCACCGCGGCAATCCTTTTAATCACCTCATCACCTGCCAGATGTCCATAGGTATCATTGACATTCTTAAATTTGTCAATATCAAACAGAGCAGCACTGATACAGCTGTCCTTCTTTTGTATTTCTCCAATGGTCTTCCGGAAAAGCTCGTTAAAATAAATCCGGTTATTGATACCCGTCAGTCCGTCCTTCCTCGCCATATGCTGCATTTCATTGTAGATTTTGGAATTGCTGATCGCGATATCATACTGTGCAATAATCGCATCATAAAACGACATATTGTCTGAAAACATATCCGGTCTGCTGTCTCCAATCATAAACAGACCATAGGAGTCATTATCCATACACAGCACCTTGATATATATAGACTGGATATCCGTATCCTTTAAAAACGGAAAGTTCTCTTTAATATTCTCATGTGCATTCACTTCCTTTTCACCGCATTCACTCATTCTCTGATAAATATCTGATATATTTTCCTTAATTCCGACATCCAGCTTTTCGTTTTTGGTTTTAATTACATAATTGGCGTGCTTATTCAGATATACCTTTTCTCTGATATATACAGCACACAAATCCAGCTTCTTCACTGTCATAATCGCATCCGTTATCTGATTGGAGATTTTGGAAACATCAAAGGAATTAGCAATATAATGCAGAATCTCTGTCTGCGCCTTCATCTCGTCATTGGCCATCTGGATCTGCCTATTGGCATTTTGAAGGTTAATCTTTTGTATTGTCAGGGCAGAATTAGTATTCTTAAGCTTATCCTGCATCTGAAGAATTTCTTCATTTCGCTCCGCAATATTTTCCAACTGGTTTCTCTGTGAAAACACCATGTCGTCCATCGCCCCCATGTAATCCATAAAGGTAAATGCCTCAAAAAACAACACCATCAACAACAAAATAATGTTGAAAAACATAAAGAACCACCAGTTGCTATGTCTCACAGAAATTTTGACAACAAGTACAGTCAGAACCGGTATCGACACATACAGCATATACGATATCAGCGTGCTTTTATCATTCACTCTCATTGTCAGGAAGAAATCCACAAAGAACATAAGCAGCATAGCCACCATCGCAATCACTAAGGAATCATCAGCACTGATAAAACAGAGCATCATTATTGTGAATATGCACTGAACATATCGAAGTGCCTGCAGCACAAATAATTTATTAAAATAGCCATTATGACAACACACTTCCTCTAGAATCCAGCAAAATGCAAGAAAGCTCAAAATCCAAACGGTATTCTGAAGCTTAATGTCCTTACTCATAAATTGCAATATCATTCTAAAAAAGAAAAATATCACGTATACCAGGCGATGCAACAATATTCCCTTTTTCTGCAGTTCTATCAGTGTTTTTGTCTCCATAAGCTATCCTTTCCAGTATAGTTCAATCACTGCTCCTTCATGGAGCGGACTGAAATGTTCTGCTGCCTGTCCGTCTATTTTCTGTACAAGAACTGACCCCTTAATCGTTTTTAGATCAAATTCATATTTGTCAAAGATATCCACAAACACATAGTTAGATTTACCTGTCAAGGTAATTGGGCTGTCATTTACCGTTACCTTCATGTCTACAGCCTTGGCATTTTTGCTTCTCTCTTCTATCCATTGATTAACCAAATCACTCTTTGCAGGTCCCTCAAACTCCTGTAGCCCTGCCTCCCCATTATCTGCCAAATCAACATATTGCTCCACTGGGTCATCTCTCAACATTGACTTCTGAGTCATATTACCTGCCTGCGGACGATTTACGACAGCAGTTTCATCCTGCCCTAAATCATGCCCATTTTCTGTATCCTCTTGCCCTCTATCCGGCTCTTTAAGCTCTTCCTCCTGCTCCTTCGCTGTAACAACCGGCTCCTCGCTGACAAACCTCTCCGCTTTGTACACATCCTCCTTATCTATCCACGCAACATTAAAGTTCTCGTAGATTTTTGTATCCGCATTAGCTCGTGCACCGTTGACAAACACCTCGTGAGGCGTTTCAATATCCATAAACTGCATCAGCTGTGCCAACGTATAGTAATTGAGCATCTCCACGCTGTCACCTTCATTAATCCGGTAAAATTCCGACTCCAACCTGCCATTGACCGCCGCATACCTTGGACAAGCCACCATAACATCATTAACAATAATCGATATTGTAGAAGACAGATCTACCACCTCATTGAGAATAACCTTGGCATCCTCTCCTCTTGTTGATTCCTCAACCTGTATCTGGTCTCCGGCCTTTACCGGATGATTCATTCCTGTCTCTTTACCATTTAAGGTAATTGCCGCTGGTTCTCCGGCGCTTCCCCGCACAAACTTCTTCTTACCGTTTATCGTATAGTTAAGATCCTTTCCCCTCTTAGGAAAAATAGCATCATTGGTAAATCCATAAGACAACGCCGCGTCAAAAACCGTAAGCTTATCATTATCATACAGCTTCACCCGCTCTCCGTTAACTAGCAGATATACAAAACGATTTTTCTGGTCATAGAAATTCAAACAGATACCAATTGGAGTAACCAACAATGGATCCTTCTTAACCCCTTCAATCAGAATATTGACAAAACCCATAACCTCCTCACCACGAAGTGCCACCCGTTCCTCTGGCAACTTCAAATGATTGGCAAGTTTCTTCGTAAATCCTGGCAGCTTTCCGCCTCCGCCGACCACAAACACAGCCGATACCGGTTTATCCCCATTCAGTTCAATCATCTTCCGGGCTATCTGTTCCGTGATTTCTTCTAACACAGGCTCTAATTTGTCATTAATTTCCTGAGAGGTAATATTGTGACTGACACCGATAATATCCTTATAGGTGAAACTCTTCTTTTTGGAGCCTATGGTTTTTATCTTCTCTGCCGTATCAAAATCCACCAGATATTCCTTAATCAGGGTCTCCGTAAGCTCGTCACCGGCCTTAGGCAGCATACCATATCCAACTACACTTCCGTCCTTAGTAATACAGATATCCGAGGTGCCCGCACCGACATCTACCAGCGCAATATTTAATAGCCGATAGCTCTCCGGAATGGCAACCTGTATTGCCGCAATCGGCTCCAACGTCATATTCGCAATCTCTAAATCAGCAAGAGCAACCGCTGCATACAGACCATCCACCACCTCCTCAGGCAGAAATGTTGCCAGAACATCCGCAGCGATATTATGTGCCTTATGTCCATCAAGATTGCTAATCTCATAATCATTTAGATAATATTTAATCACTGTGTATCCCACACAGAAAAGCTTGACATCCGTATCATTATCCTTGAGCATCTGCTCATGTGCTTTTTCTACTCCTATCATTTCCAGTGAGTGAATATATTCCTGATTAACAACCGTATTCTCCTGAAATTCGTAATTTCCTTTTCCTATATATGTACGCAGTACACGTCCGGCGGCAGCAACACACACTTCTTTGAGTTTTCTTCCAGACAATTGCTGTTCCAGCTGTTTCTTTACATAAGCAATTTCCTGTCCCACCTTGTTAATATCATGAATCTGTCCGTCCAGCATCGCTCTGGTATCATGAAATTTCACACACTGTGCCACAATATTAAATTTGCTGCCCTCTCTATATCCTACCGTGCCAACGATACTTCTGGTTCCGATATCAAGTCCAAACACCAGCGGCTCCGGATATTTTGTCATTGCTGCCATACTATACTCCATAAAATAACATCATCATGCCTGCCAGGTCATCAACCTCGCTGATGCTCGCGTAGGTCATCAACCTCGCTTGGTGACATTATACCATGTCCACTAAGCTCGCAAATACCTCGCTAAGTGTCCAGGTATATATTCTCACTAAATTCGCCTTCAGCTCATTAAGTGTTCATATTATACCACAACTTGTAGATTAAGACAATAAATCTTTTACTACATTTATGGTATCCTCTATGCTTTTCCCATTATCGATGACCACATCACAATTTGCAAAATAGAACCCATCGGCAGATTGATTTTTCATAATCTGCTCCCATTTCTCCCGATTTCCTCCCCTGCCGGAAATCAGACGACGGATTCGCTCCTCTCGCTCCGTATAAACATACCACAATTCATCGCAGACAGCCCTGTACCCGTCTTCAATCAACAGTGCCGCTTCAACAACATAGAGAGGCGTGGTTTTTTCCTCCTCTTTTTTTCTAATATCCTGCAAAATGAACTCCTTTACAGCGGGATGAACAATTCGGTTTAAACGGTCAAGGGACTCTGGACTGCCAAACACAAGCCTTCCCAGTATAGTTCTGTCAATTTCGCCTTCTTCCGTCAGAATTTCCTCACCAAACACCCCCACGATTTCCCGATAAACCGAATATCCCGAAGACATCAGCTTATGCGCCAGCTTATCCGCCTCCACAATATAAGCTTCATGCTTTTCTCGGAGTATGTCGAGAACCGTACTTTTGCCAGTCCCAATCCCTCCTGTAATTCCAATAATCTTCATCTCTACTTAGCCTCATACCAGGTCGCACCTGCACTAACTCCTACACTTAAGGGAACCTCCAATTCGGCCGCTCCCATCATTTCCTCCACCAAAATCCGTTCAACCTGTTCTACCTCATCCTTATAGGTTTCAATCAACAGCTCGTCATGAATCTGCAAAATCAATGTTGATTTCAGCCCTTCTCTTTTCAACCGCTGGTGTACACGAATCATGGCAATTTTAATAATATCTGCTGCTGTCCCCTGAATCGGAGAATTCATAGCCACCCTCTCGCCAAAGCTTCTCTGCATAAAGTTAGATGACGAAAGCTCCGGTATTTGACGGATCCTCCCGAACATGGTCCTCGTCATTCCCGTTTCCTTCGCCTTTGCTACTGTGTTATCCAGAAAATGTTTCACCCCAGGATAAGTAGCAAAATAACTCTCGATATATTCGGCAGCCTGTTTTTGAGGAATATTCAGATCCTCTGAAAGTCCAAAGGCACTGATACCATAGACAATGCCAAAATTCACAGCCTTGGCATTCCGCCGCATCAAATCATCCACTTCCTCAATGGGTACTCCAAACACCTGTGATGCAGTAAGAGCATGAATATCCTGCTCCTCATGATAGGCCGCTATCAGCTTTTCATCCCCCGAAAAATGCGCCAGCACCCGCAGTTCAATCTGGGAGTAATCAGCATCCACAAAAACATAATCCTCTTTCGGAATAAATACCTTTCGGATATTGCGCCCCAACTCCGTCCTCATCGGAATATTCTGCAGATTAGGCTCCGTAGAGCTAATCCGTCCCGTTGCAGTGATTGTCTGATTAAAAGTTCCATGAATTCTTCCGTCCTCTTTAATGAATACGGACAATCCGTCTGCATAGGTAGATTTCAGTTTTGCCACCTGTCTGTATTCCAGCACATCCGCCACTATCTGATAGTCATTCTTTAACTTGTTTAATACGTCTGCACTGGTAGAATATCCAGTCTTCGTCTTCTTTGCTCCCGGAAGCTTCATCTGATCAAACAGCACTTCTCCAAGCTGTTTAGGCGAATTGATATTAAATTTTGTTCCTGCAGCCTCATATATCTGCTGTTCAAGCTGTACAACCTGAGCTCCCAGCATTTCGCCATACTCCTTAAGTGCACTTCCATCCACTCGTATTCCCTCCCGCTCCATATGTTCCAATACATATACGGTAGGAAGCTCAATCTCATCATAAAGCTTGTTCAATTCCATCTCTTCCAGCTTTTCCTTCAATCCCTCCCATGCCAGATAAGGAATACAGGTTTCATATGCCAGATAACGGCAAACGTTCTCCTGCTGAAGCACAAAAGCATTTAATTCCATTTTATTTAACAATTCTTTTCTGTTTGGTACCGTCAACATAAGGTAATCCCTTGCAATATCATCATAACCATAGGAATCCTTAATGGGGTTTAACAGATATGCCGCCACCGAGGTGTCCTCAATCCGTCCATCATCCTCCAGCGGCATTATATCCAACAGCGATTTCAGGTCATTGGTAATCACCAAAAGTTCTTCATGACTTCGGTAGCACTCCATAAAGCGGGCTGCGATCAGCTCCGCAGTGATAAACATAGAACAGACAATAAAATCTACATGCTTACCGTTTTTGGTGATTCCAAGCCCTATAAACTCCTTCTTCTCAAAAAGGCCAAAAACACCGATGCATTTCTCTTTACATAGCTTTACAAAATAATCCTCCATTTCCGCCAAATCCGTAATCAGCTCAATGGTAAAATTCACATCGGCAGCATTTGTAGACGTATCAAAATACTTTAACAGACTCTTTAATTCCAGATTCTTAATATAATCATAGGCCTCCTCTGTAAACAGACTGCCCATCGTCATTTTATCAAATGTATTATCCACCGGTACATCCAGCCTGATCGTTGCCAGCTCCTTACTTAACACTGCCTGGTCATAGAATGCCCCAAAGTTCTCCATAGCTTTCTTCGGCTTGATATCCTCCAAATGGGCATATGCCTCCTCAATACTATGATATTCTGCTATAATTTTTGCAGCCGTCTTCTCTCCAATTCCCGGAACACCCGGAATATTATCGGAAGCATCTCCCATCAATCCCTTCATATCAATGAACTCTTTCGGGGTCACTCCGTATTTTTCCATCACATTTCCAGCATAGTAATTTTCCACCACCGTCTGACCGCCCTTCGTCTTCGGAAGCTTAATCATTACCCTGTCGGTAGCAAGCTGCAGCAAATCCCTGTCGCCAGAGAGCACTGCCACCTCCATACCGGCCTCTTCTCCCATATGCGAAAGCGTTCCTATAATATCATCCGCCTCAAATCCGGGGCATTCTACCACCGTTATCCCCATTGCCTTTAGCAGCTCTTTCATCAAAGGAACCTGACTTCTTAATTCCTCCGGCATGCCCTTACGGGTTCCCTTATACTGTTCATACATCTGATGTCGAAAGGTTGGCTGATGCACATCAAATGCCACTGCCAAATGGGATGGCTTTTCCTCATCAATCACCTTCAAAATCATATTAACGAATCCCAGTACGGCATTGGTATGCTGTCCCTTGGAATTTGTCAAATCAGGCAGCCCATAAAACGCCCGGTTCAGTATGCTATGCCCGTCTACTAATAAAATTCTATCCATTGTTCTGTCCTTTCTGTCAATTATTGTTTATTACATTATACTGGCGGATTTTCCGGTAAAAGCTAGTCTCTTTCTCCGGTGCAGACACATTAATACTGCGCACCAGCTCCTCCTCCTCAGGTAAAAAAAGAATCTCGTCAAAACTCTGACTATAATAATATTCTCCCTGCCTGTCCTTTATCGCATTCTGCTCCTGCTCATGCAGTAAATTCAAAAAATTCACATAACCAAAAATCAGGAATCCCATGATGCCCACAATAATAATTCCCACAGAGGACCGTAAGAATCCCCGTTTTCTTCTGCTCGTTTCCAGCTCCCATTCTATTCGCTCCTCAAGCTCAGCCGTAAAATCAGTGGTCAGAGGCATATTATCGTCCAACTGTCTCATCCCCTCAATCATGGTATAATAAATATTCAGTTCCTCCTTACAATTATCACAGCTTTGAATGTGTCTGAGAAAATCCTGTTTCTCCTCACGCTCCAGATGATAATCGATATATGCAATAATCTTTGATTGTGCATCTAAACAGGTCATGGTCAAAACTCCTTTTCAAAAAATACCTTAAATGCCGTGGGCAGCGCATATTCCCTGTCCAGTTCACGGCGTTCTACCCATTTAAGCTCCTCTTTCTTCCTGCGGCAGGAAATATAGTACGCTGTCATCCGCCACTCTACATGACTGAATACATGGGTATACGGAATTTCCTTTTCCAGCAGAACCGGCTCAAAGCCCTGACGGCTGATAAACTGCACTGCCTCCTCTTCCCCCATCTGTCTGTCTACATGATATAACTCCCACAACCCCGCCAGCAGACCCTTGTCCTTCCGCTTTCTGATTCCATATTGCTCTCCGTCATGGAGAATAAATACGGTCATTTTCTCTATTCTCCGTTTTTTCTTTTCCTTTCGCACTGGCAGACAGTCATAGGTTTTCCGTGCAAAGGCAAGGCAATGACACCTAAGCGGGCATTCGTCACATTTCGGCATTCCCTTGGGAACACACACCATTGCTCCAAGTTCCATCAGTGCCTGTGTCAAAATTCCACAATTTCCACGTTCATACAGAGGCACCAAGTCCTCCCTCACCCTGCGCCGTGTCTTTAAGTCGTCAATGCTGTCATGACAGTCTGCAAGCCGCATCATCACTCGCAAAACATTGCCGTCCACAGCCGGTGTAGGCTGGTCATAACAAATGGAACAAATTGCACCTGCCGTATATTCTCCAATCCCCGGAAGCCTTATCATTTTTTCATAGGAAGCCGGAAAGTCACCCTGATATTCATCCATAATTATTTCTGCCGCCCTTTTGAGATTGCGGGCACGGTTATAATAGCCCAGCCCCTCCCAAAGCTTCAACAGCTTCTCCTCCGGTACCTGTGCAAGCGCTTCTACATCCGGTATTTCCTGCAAAAAACGATTGTAATAGTCTTTTACCGCCTCCACACGGGTTTGCTGAAGCATAATCTCAGAAATCCAAATGCAATATGGCATCCTTGTATTTCGCCATTTCAAATCCCTGTGATGAAGCCGATACCATTCAAGCAGAGGCTCTCTGATTTTAATCCAGTTATATTCCATAATACTACCCGTCCTATGTCCTTCTTTACTATACCATTTTTTTCTTTCAACTACAAATATAACCCGTTCACATTAAGCGGTTTACAAATTACAAAAATCATATTACAATATTAAAATATACCGAATTTCTGTAAAAAAAGGCAAACAAATGAATTTACGCAGTCTACGAGACAATCTAAAAATAAAATTAAAGGAGTCTGATCTAACACTGAACGAATTTTCACTGCATGCAGACCTATCGGAAGACACTCTCCGCTCCCTCATTTACGGTGATGCAAAGGACATAAAGCTATCCACACTCATTAAAATAGCAGATGCATTTCACTGCTCCATAGACACAATACTCAGCCGTTCTGTATATTCCCGCCAAGAAGATGAATTAATCCAAAGACTGCAAAAGCTTTCCGAACGCTCTATACATACAGTACAGACACTAATTCAGTTGGAGGAGATAAGCCATCTGACCGTTTCAAACACTGGTCGAGACACGATTCAGATTTTTCTGCCCACCGGAAATATGAAGGATGGATACTTTTATGACAATACGCTTTTCGAGGCACTGGATATTACAGAATATCCCTATAGCTTAAAGAATGCTGTCGATTTCGGTATCAAAATACTATCCACCTGTTATGAACCCTATTACTGTCTAAACGACATACTGCTCTTTTCCCAAAAACACCCTCCACAATATAATGATATTGTACTGTACACTGACAGTGAGGGACACATATATATCCGCAAATACACTGCTGCAGGACTTATGCCGGTAAACAATTTCGGAACGTCCATTTCCTTAAATGAGATGCATAACTACACTGCCGTCGGTGTTGCACTAAAAGTGCTAAAGGAATTTAATATTGAACAATTCCGGTAAACAAATAAAACCCCCATACAGGGAGTTTCATTTGAAATGTTCAACTAATCGAATAGTAAAGCTATGATAAAATGCCGGTGATGGGACTTGAACCCATACGATGTTGCCATCAACAGATTTTGAGTCTGCCTCGTCTGCCAATTCCGACACACCGGCGTACAAAAAAACTAACGAAACTGATTATATAATGTGAATACCATTTTGTCAAGATTTTTTTAACATCTCGTTAAGTCCGCTTTGGGGTGGTACTTATCTCTTCTAAACCAGCCTCATTTTACCCGTCCACGAAAGAAAGCCGGAATCTCTTCCGACCTTCCTTTGTTAAAAATACTTTTTGGAACCCCATAAATTATTGCGCTTCAAATCCTGATATTCACCATATGCCTGTTCTAAAATCTGCTTTTCATTTGGAAATTTCAACAGATGATACGCCTCATGATACTTATAATATCCTGAATCCATAAAGTATTCCTCTTTTTGCGGGGCGCTGTAATAACTGTCAGCCATCATCAGATACCAATGCACATCCTTATTCACTACGTCATAAGCCGTGTTAAAGGTATAATTACTCTTGTTTACATACTTAATAATCTGGGCACTTACTCCTGTCTCCTCTTTAACCTCACGAAGCGCCGTCTCCTTGTACTCCTCGCCTTCTTCCACCGTACCCTTTGGCAGAACCCAGCCTTCGTACTTATTCTTATAATTCTTATAAAGTAACAACACCTTACCTCTGAAGATTACCACACCACCACAGCTCACTGCTTCTATCATAGCTGTTCCTCCTGTAACACAGGGTACTTGTAATACCCTGTTATAATTGGTGTGTTGCTCAATTAGACTAATTATAACAATGTACGAATAAAAATACAAGGTAAAAATAATAAAATATCCCACCAACAGGAAATCATTATAAATGGCGCTTTGTAATTTCTATTTTCACGGATACTTTTTGTCTTAACAAAGGCGGTAATTTGCACTTAATCTATCTTTTTTGCAATCACTGCAAAACGCCCGTCCTCTACATGATAAGCACAGGTGGATAACGTAACTAATTTATCTCCATATTCCACCTCTACACCGGTATCAATAACCGACATTCTCTTAATGTTATCCACATAGTCCCTAAACTCCTCCTCACTGCCGGCATTAACAAATTCATAATACTTAAATTCTGTTGAGGTTTCCTCTAAAATCTGTCCATAAAATGCTGCCACCACCTCATATGTTCCGTCCGCATAAATCGTATCAAAGGAGAAGGTTTTATGTTCGCAATAAAAATCCCAATCTGTATACTTCAAGATATCATGAAACATTTTTCCTGAACGCATGTTATGTCCGTATATAATCAGGTTATCTGTCGGATTGTCCACTTGACAGTTTGCATCGATAAACGGAAGTCCCGCTGCAGAATATTCCTCCTCAAAATCCTTGTGAATGTAGTATTCTCCTTTTTCTGCCTCACCAGGTGTATACATAACCGGATAATCCACATCGGTATCATCAATGGTAAGCCATCCGATAAAATCACGGTTTCTTTTGTACAGTCCTTCAAATTTTTTTTGGACCATTACCCCCCCTACCATCACCATTTCCGGAAGCTCCTGCTGATTGTCTGTTTCCTCGTCCTCCTCAACAACCATCTGCTTTAAGCTCTCTACTGCGCTTTCACTTTTTGAGGCATTATAATAATAGTACAAAAGATATCCCCCACAGCCCAACGCAATCAGCAGGCACAATACCATTATTATATTGATAACTGTTTTCTTTTTCATCACAAACTCCTCTGTCTCTTGTAACCAATTGCAGTGCAATTGATCACATGCCATCACAAAATGATTTTAGAGCAAACTTCAATCCGATGTCAAACTTTCATATTTATCAAAAATACTCCGCGCCACTGCTGCCGCACGAATGCCGTTCACATCAGCTTCCTCCACTATGATACTAACCACAACCTCCGGATTATCCACACTGTTAAAGCCGACAAACCACGAAAAATCATGTTCACCATTGTCGTATTCCGCAGTTCCGGTCTTACCTGCCGCATCATAAGAAGCCCCGCTAAAGTATGCCGCTGCGGTCCCTTCAGTCACCACCTTACGAAGATAGGGTATAAGTGTATCCACCTCGTCAGCTGTCATCAGTGTATCATAGGAATCCGGCGTAAATTTTTTAATCCGGGTTCCTTTATAATTTTCAATACTGTCAATCAGATACGGCTTCATCATCAGCCCACCGTTTGCAATAGTCGACATAATCATCGCATTGTGAAGAGGCGTAATCAACGTATCTCCCTGACCAAAGGCGGTCTGCGGGATATATCCCGTGTTTGATCTGCCATCCAGCACAAAACGGCTATTGGCACTGGCATCCATATAGGGCAGGGATTTATTAAAGAGAAATTCCTCCAGCATGCTTCTCCACCTGTTCACATTCAACTGCGTTCCTATATCAGCAAAGGCCTGATTACAGGAATTAGACAGTGCTCCTGACAGGTCCTGCTCACCATGGATTTTTCTTCCATAACAATGCACGGAAACACCGTTAAATATCTGCTCCTCATGAGCACAGTTATAGGTATAATCCCGAAATTTGCGGGAATTCTGGCGCATATAGGCAAGCGCAGTCATCACCTTAAAGGTAGACCCCGGCGGATAAAGCCCCTGGGTAGAGCGATTCAAAAGCATGGAGCTATCCGAATCTTCTCTGTTCGCCTCCTCCCACACGTCATCTATATTGTTAGGATTAAAATCCGGCTTGGATACCATGGCTAAAATCTTACCGGTATCCGGTTCCATCACTACCACTGCACCGTCAGCACTGCCCAATGCATCATAAGCCGTCCTTTGTAAATCATAATTAAGGGTAGCTACCACTGTATCTCCCTCATTGTTTTCCTCTCTCAGCGTATTGATAAATCGCTCTATCACATTGGCATGGCTGGCAGACAAATGATAATTCCCCACCAGCTCAATTCCCGCTTTGGTATATTTGGAATAGCCCACCACATGTGCAAAAAGATTATCATAAGGATAATATCTATCTTCCCCGTTGTTGGTGGCTACCGTCTTGCCGTCACTGGTCACCACATCACCGCGGTTTACATTCTCCGCATAGCTGTCCAGCCGGGGATTAGCAGCATTTGCAATAACCTCGTCCTTCTCCACTACCATAAAGTGCAGAACATACACCATCATTCCAATAATAGCAAAAGCAAACAGATAGGTAACTCCGATAATCGGTCGATTCAGTTTTTCATTAATCTTATCAATTTTTTCCTCTTTTTCCAAAAACGCCTGCTGTTCCGGAGTAAGCAGCCTGCTGTCAATCTCTTTCTGCTTTCCCCTTTGGTGCCGTTTTACTTTTCCCTGCGCTTTCTTCAATGCTTCGCTTTTCTTCTTCAATTTTCTTAGCCTCTTTATTTTCAATTGTACTGATTCCCTGCATGATGGAAAACATCACCAGAGAACTTAACACCGAGCTTCCTCCATAACTGACCAATGGTATTGTAACTCCTGTGGACGGAATAAATTTGGTTACACCTCCGATGGATAAAAATGTCTGAAAAATATAGCATATGGCAAAACCAAAGGCCATGGTCTTATAAAAACGGTTACGCACTTTCATGGCAATGCTGATAAAGCTGATAAAGCAGCTAAAGCACACCAGAATCAGCGCCATGGCAAACAATACACCAAACTCCTCCGCAATAGCAGAAAAAATGAAATCACTCTCACTCACCGGTATCACATCCGGTGACCCCTTAGTGAGACCAGAACCAAAATATCCTCCGCTTCCGATTGCAAACAACGACTGGGTAATCTGGTAACCACCGCCACTGATATCCGCCCATGGATCCTTCCATACATTTACCCTGACCATCACATGGTCAAACAGCCTGTTCTTAAACAGGACAAATGCCAGTCCGGCCATAGCCGCACCGCCGACAATATAGGCTATGAGATACCTTATCTTTCCAGTACCCAGATATATCATAAAAATAAATATAATAAAAAAGATAAGTGCTCCTCCCAAATCTTTTTCCAGCACCAGCACTACCATATGCAATCCTGCTACCACCGTGGTTATTACCACCTGCTTTAAATCCCTCCGCTTTGACAGCATACTTGCGATAAAAAATACAAAAAGAATTTTCACCAGCTCCGACGGCTGAATGGAGATTCCTGCAATAGAGATCCAGTTTCTGGAGCCGTATTGCTCCACACCAATAACAAACACGGAGCTCAGTGCAATAATACCGATAATACCGTAGGCAATCCCGTAATTTCTCAGATTTTTATACTTATCCATGATCATCGGTATCACAGACACCATAATCATTGTACTTGTGGCAATGATAAACTGCTTCTTCGCCAGGGAAAAATCCAGTCTTGTCAGCATTGTATAGCCAATAAGCAGCAGAAAACTCATATTATTAATGATAACCCGGTTAGAATAAGGATAAATATAGTGATACAGATACATATAAATCGTCGCTACCAATATCTGTAAGCCATAAAATACCACTATAGAAATCATTTCCTCTGCATTACTCAGGGCAAGGGTCAGATAGCACAGAAAATGGATTAAAAACACATAAACAATCTGCTTATTGAGCCTTCTCTCCTTTTCCCGCTCACTAACATCCTGAACCACAGTAAAACAGGACAGCGTATAAAGCGCCATAAATATCAATATAATATATTTGGATACATTAATGATAATATTTGCCATTCACTCTACTCCACGATTATAATGCCCTCTGGTCTTTGGTCCCGCTAAGGTCTGTCCCCCAAAAAAAGCATCCATCACCCCTTGTACTTCGTTACTATTTTCCCTTGTAAAATGCAGCCTCTGCATAACTTCAAGCCCCGGAAGCCTTCCATTCTCCCCAAACAGTACCGTCGGTGTTCCATTATAATAAAGACTGTAACAATATCTGCATATTGACCGCACATAGAAATCCTTACGATAGCGGTCCCTTAGCACAACAGTCTGATTTTGCCGTCCGCAACCCTTTATGGTATTGACCACGCACTGTGCGGACACCATAAGCTGCTGATAACCATATACCACCATCTCACAACTGCCCCGCAAAAATGGCAGCCCGGACAGCTGTCTGCCATTTAGCTCAACCGGAAGAGTAAGCCTCGCTTCCGGAAGCTGCTCCAGAATAAAGACCGCCGCATACCCGTTCATGGCATACAGGCTGTAGTCTGTCACAACAGGTCCGGTAAATCCTCTGTGTCTGACATATGCCAGTCCGTCCACATTACGGATTACCAACCCCAATCCTCTATCCTTTGCCAGCTCCACTATACTGTCAAGCTCCTGCATAAAACTACTCCTAAACACTGGGGGCAATACAATATAAATCTTCTTTTCTTCGCAGTGGCTATCCACCGCTTTCATTATAACCTCTTTTTCAAAATACTGCAAATCAAGATAAATATCACTTACTCTCTCATCTCTCAACAGTATCTCCAGCTGAGACTTATCAGATACCATTGCGCAAACACCTTTATGCCGCCGTTGGTCATTCTCACAAAAATTTTTCAAAAGCTGGTTGTCCGCCGAAAAAATTATTTTTTCCTTTGGCTTTCTCCTATCTCTGTGACGAATCTCGTCTTCCAGCCTTGCCAGTACAGCTCTTCTCAATTCCTTTAATTCCCTCAAAGGATAGAATATATTCTCATCCATAGTAATATCCAGTTTTTCAAAATAAAATCGCGAATCACCTGTTTTTTCCAGCTTATCAGCCACTGTTTCCTTCGTCAGGGGATTCCTATCCGCCGCCTCCACCACAATACCCTTTGCACTGACCTGATACATCTGCCTTCCGTTTTTCATGTTCAGCAAAAAAACGGCCTCCTGACCTGTTTTCAGGCACACCTCCCCCTCAAGCGCAAGCCTTCTGCCATTTATAGAATACCCTGCAAGCTTCTCCATCAAGGGGGCATTTACCTTCCGGTAAACCACCATTCCTCTTTGCAGTTCCCGGGATTTTGGCGCATTTAAACAAATGCGCCGATTTGCTTTTTCATTTACATTACAGGTTAAAGTAACCTTCCCTGTCAGTTCTAAAATATCTCCCTTAAAAACTTCCTCTGACAACCGGACTACAAGCTGATTTTTTCGGATATCCTCCACCTTTCCAACAGGTACCCCTGTATTTCCCGGAGTTTTTGCAGACATCATGCCCCTTCCGTTTTGTTGATGATAATACCCTTCAGTAAATCCGCTCCGGTTAAAAACCTGTGCCATTTTGCCTTTCCACTCATCAATCAGTTTATCCGAACAGTTTCCCTTGCTCCACGCGTCCACTACCGTGCGATAGGCCTCTACACAGACTGCCACATATTCCGGACGCTTCATTCTCCCCTCGATTTTAAAAGAGTCAATGCCGGCTTCCATCAGCTCCGGCACAGCTTCCAATCCGCACAGGTCCTTAAGACTCAATAAATATTGTCCGTCCCCCGTCATTTTTCTTCCCTGCATATCATAGGCACTGTAAGGCAGACGACAGGTCTGGGCACACCGCCCGCGATTGCCGCTTCTTCCTCCCAGCATGGAGCTCATCAGACACTGTCCTGAATAGCTGTAACAGAGTGCCCCCTGCACAAAAACCTCCACCTCAGGCACTGCAGACTGCTCCTTAAGCTTCCTGATCTCCTCCATGGAAAGCTCTCTTGCCGGAACAATCCTTGTCACACCATAATTCTTCAGCATGTCATATGCATAACTGGTAGTAATGGTCATCTGTGTGGAGGCATGAATCGGCATCTTAGGAAACTGCTTGTGGATATAATACACTACTCCTAAATCCTGTACGATAACCGCATCTAATCCCGCCTCATATAACGGTGCCATGTAGTCGTATAATTCCTCCATTTCCTCATGACGAAATAAGGTGTTAACAGTCAGATAAACCTTAACACCATACATATGACAATATTCTATTGCTTCCACTAGGGCAGATTCGTCAAAATTATCTGCAAAAGCGCGGGCACCAAAACGGCTGCCGCCAAGATATACAGCATCCGCTCCGGCACAGACTGCCGCCTTTAGTGCTTCCATGGAACCTGCCGGTGCCAAAATCTCCGGTATCATCACCACTACTCCTGTCTGGTCTTCTCCGCCTCTAGCTGTATAATCTTGCGCTGAAGTGCATTAACCTGCTCTTTATACTCATCCACAAGGCGCATAGAGGATTCATACTTAATCTGCATTTCTATCACCTCATGGCGCAGGTCATAAATCTGACGGTCCTTTTCGTCATCCTGAGCAAACAGCCTGCCAGTCTCATTTTTTGCCTTAAAGTAATCATCTGCAATATTGATAGCCAGAAGAATATTCTGATATTCTGGGCTTAAACGCCGAAATCCCTCTGCTACCTTACATTCCCCAATCTTACTATTCATATAATTGGCAACCTCCTGCAGATAATCTGTATCCTCATATCCGCTTAAATTGTAAATACGCCCGTTAATCACTACTGGTATATTATTCTTATCTGCCATATCTATTCTCCTTTATCTATTAAATGCTCCAGTCCAAAATGCCGGTACGCCGTTTCTGTCGCCACTCTGCCCCGGGGTGTTCTGGAAAGCAGTCCGTTCTTGATCAGGTACGGTTCATACACATCCTCAATGGTTCCTGCATCTTCACCGATTGCTGCCGCCAGAGTATCAAGCCCCACCGGTTTACCGCCAAACTTCTCAATCATAGTCAAAATAATATTGCGGTCTATCTGATCAAGTCCAAAGGAATCCACCTCCAGACGGTCTAATGCTTCCCCTGCGACCTTTTCACTGATAAATCCCTCGAAGGAAACCTCTGCAAAATCCCTGACACGCTTAAGCAGCCGATTAGCTAGTCTGGGAGTCCCTCTGGAACGCCTTGCTATCTCCACGGCTCCCTTTTCATCGATATCTACCTCCAATACCTTTGCAGACCTCAGTACAATCTGTGCAAGCTCTTCCTTTGAATAGAATTCCAGCCGGTTGACCACTCCAAACCTATCTCTCAGCGGTGCCGTTAGCATTCCTGCCCTGGTCGTTGCCCCTACCAGCGTAAAATGTGGCAAATCAAGGCGGATACTTCTGGCCGCCTGTCCCTTTCCAATCATAATATCAATGGCAAAATCCTCCATTGCCGGATAAAGCACCTCCTCAACCTGTCGGTTAAGCCGGTGAATCTCATCGATAAACAGCACATCATTTTCATTGAGATTATTTAAAATCGCCGCCAGCTCACCGGGCTTTTCAATAGCCGGTCCCGAGGTAATTTTCAGGCTGCTCCCCATCTCGTTAGCAATTATGGAAGCCATTGTGGTCTTTCCCAGTCCCGGAGGTCCATAGAGCAGAACATGGTCTAATGCCTCACCACGATTCTTTGCCGCCTCAATAAATACTTTTAAATTGTTTTTTGCCTTTTCCTGCCCGATATAGTCCGAGAGCATCGTCGGTCGAAGATTATTCTCAATCTTGATGTCCTCAGGAAGAATCTGGGTTGAAATCATTCTATCTGTCATATTACACCACTATACTTTATCCTATCCCAGCCGTTAAAATACCTTTTTCAGTGCCGCCTTCAAAAGCGCATCAGCTTCCATCGCCTCCGCTCCATCAACCTGCTTAATCGCTTTCATTGCCTCAAACTCAGAATATCCCAGACTCACCAGCGCAAGTACGGTATCCTGGACACTATTATTACCACCAGTCCCACCAGCAGCGGACGTTGCAAATGCTGCATCCTTGTCTTCTGCAAACACATCATCAAAGGTAAGCTTGTCCTTTAACTCCATAATCACACGATTTGCACCCTTCACACCCACGCCATTAGCCTTAGTGATGGCTTTGGTATCTCCCGCCATAACAGCCAGCGCCAATTCCTTCACCGATAACACGGTAAGGATTGCCAGTGCTGCCTTGGGTCCGATTCCATTTACTCCGATTAACAATTTAAAGGTGTCCAGCTCATCCGTAGTAGGAAAACCGAATAACGACAGTTCATCCTCTCTGACATGCAGATAAGTAAATATCTTTATCTCCTGGTGCATGCCCGATAAGCTGTTTAAAACCATACCGGAAGTATAAATATGATATCCTATCCCATTGCTTTCTAAAATAATACTGTCTGTAAGAATCCCCTCAACCGAACCCTTTATATATCCAATCATAAAGCACCTCGACAAGATTATAGTATTCACATTATAGCACATTACAATGAATTATGCTATTATAGAATTGTCAATATTATATTTTAACCCTTTTTGCTTCAGCAGGGATAGCTAAACACTTTCAAATTCGCAAAAGGAGACACCAATGAAAATTATAGAATACAAAGAACCATTTTCCCAATCCAACATTTTTCCAGAATATTACAGACATTTTTACCCCGACTCCAGCCTGCTGTTTTTCGACATCGAAACCACTGGCTTTGCAGCCGGACATTCCACACTCTATCTAATCGGCGCATTGTGGTACGAGGACGACTGTATCCGGATAACACAGTGGTTCAACGACGACGGGTACTGTGAAAGTGAACTGCTCTCCTCCTTTGAAGCATTTTGTAAAAACTTTACCCATCTGGTACATTTCAACGGTCTGGGATTTGATCTGCCCTATTTGAAGCAGAAATCCGAAAGCCTTCAAATCCCCTTTTCTATTGGCACCCGGCTTATCCAAATCGATATATTGAAGGAAATCCGGACCTATAAAAAAATCTTTCTCTTGGAGAATATGAAACAGACCTCCCTGGAGAAATACCTTGAAATCGAGAGAAAGGACACATACAACGGCAGGGATCTGATTAACATATACCAACAATATGTGGCTCATCCCGATTCCAGGAAAGAGGAACTTCTTTTGTTACACAACCATGATGATTTACTGGGTATGCCCCAAATCAGCCGGATTCTTAACTATAAGGCTTTTTTTGAAGAAAATGACATTCTTTCTTTTCAAATAACACAGGAAGATAAAAAACTGAAATTCAGCTTCTCCTGTTCTCCGTTCTGTTCCCTTCCAAAGCGGCTGTCCCTGTCCGCCGGCGGAATGTTTCTAAACGCCATTGAAGAAAGTGCACAACTATATATTCCCATTACCGAAGGAACTCTGATGCACTATTTTCGTGATTATAAAAACTACTACTATCTTCCAAAGGAGGATATGGCTGTGCACAAAAGTGTTGCCACCTATGTAGCTGCCGAAAATAAAGAAAAAGCAACAAAAGACACCTGTTATATCAAAAAAACAGATGCCTTTATTCCCTGCCACACCACCGATAGATATGATCTGTTCAAGACCTCTGCCACATCTAAATGCAGCTATCAAACCACAGCTTCTCTCCTTACAGCCAGTCTCCCTGAGCAGATATCCTATCTTAAGGCTTCGTTAGCCTTCTTCAAGCATAATATCTAGCGTTTTGGCATGAAACCTACAAGGTACATGCCAGCCGCTTTCGTTTTTCATACACTGTATTATCCTTTAATCAGAATACAGGAACATCCAATCTTTTGTAGAAGAAGGAATCTACCGCCTCAAATCCGATTTCCTTAGCACGGATAATCTGCTCTGTACTACCAATAAAGAGAACTCCCTCCTTTGCCATTGCCCGATGAAACTTCTTATATACCCCGTCCTTTGCCTCATCGGTGAAATAGATCACCACATTCCGGCACACAATCATATGTATGCCGCTAGGATACATATCCTCCAATAGATTGTGTTTCCGGAAATCAACGCATCTCTTGATATCCTTGTTAATCTGATATCCATTATCCACCTTTGTAAAATGTTTGTTTAAAAGGTCTTTCGGCAATCCTGCTACACTTTTTGCCGAATAATATCCTTCCTTGGCAAAGTTAAGAACATCCTCGTCAATATCCGTTGCCTGAATCTTAATCTGATCTAACGGCAGATGTTTTGCCAAAATCATTGCTATCGTATAAGGCTCATCTCCAGTAGAACAAGCTGCGCTCCAAATATTAAGAGATTTTCCGTACTTCTTCAAAAGATAGGGAATAATATGCTTTTCAAACAATTCCCACTGGTTAGGATTTCTATAAAATTCAGACACATTAATGGTAAGGTAGCTGACAAAAGCACGAAGCAGTTCATCATCTTTTTTCAGCGCATTAAAATACTCCTCAAAGTTATGATATCCCTTTCTCTCCATAAGTGATTCTATTCTGCGCTTCATCTGTCTTTCTTTGTACAACGAAAGATTAATATTTATCAGCTTGTAAATGTCTTTCTTGAAATTTTCATAATCGTATAACATCTAATCTCCTTTCTTGTATCACAGTCCCTGCATATTGGTACGATATAAAGAAAATCCCGCCCTAGTCTCCTAAAGCGAGATTACTTTTCAAATAACGATTATTCTACTGTCTCCTCTGATGCTTCTGAGGTTTCTTCTGTTTCCGGTACTTCCTCTGCCACTGTATCCTCTACAGTATTCTCTGTCATCTCCTCCGGTACATCCTCCACAACCTCTTCCTCTGTGTCATCCTCGTCAGAAAGAAGTACCTTCATGCTCAAACTGATTTTCTTCTCGTCCAAGCGGAAATCAACCACCTTTGCTTCAATCTCCTGTCCTACAGACAATACACTTGACGGTTTATCAATATGCTCTCTGGCAATCTGAGAAACATGAAGCAATGCATCTACTCCCGGCTCTAATTCAACAAAAGCACCAAAATCTGTCATTCTCGCTACTCTGCCTGTTATAATACTTCCAACAGCATATTTGTCCGCTGCAGTCAACCATGGGTTTGTATCCTCAAATTTCAGACTTAACGCTATCTTTTCACCCTGGATATCCTTGATAAGTGCCTTAACACTATCCCCTACCTTAAATATTTTCTTAGGATTATCTACCCTGCCCCATGACATTTCTGAAATATGAAGCAGTCCATCTGCACCGCCTAAATCAATAAATGCACCAAAGTCCGTTACATTCTTAACAGTTCCCTCTACAGTATCACCTACATTAATTCTGGCAAATAAGGCTTCCTTTGCTGCCTTTTTCTCTGCCTCAATCAACATCTTACGGTTACCAATGATTCTCCTCTTACGCGGATTAAACTCTGTAATCTTAAACTCAATCTCCTGATCCTTATATTTGGTCAAATCTCTCTCAAAGGTATCCGAAACAAGACTTGCCGGAATAAATACTCTGGCTTCTCCAACATTCACACTTAATCCACCATCCAAAACCTGAGTAACAATTCCTTTTAATATTTCTTCATTGTTGAAAGCGTCCTCTAACTGCTCATTTGCCTTCTCTGCTGCCACACGCTTAACGGATAATAATACCTGTCCGTCACCATCATTAGTCTTAATCACCTTAGCCTCTATATTCTCTCCAATCTGAACCTTATCCTTCAGGGAAATATTCACATCATTAGAATATTCATTCTTTGTGATAATACCATCAGCCTTGTAATTAATATTCAGGATAATCTCATCCTCTTTAACATCAATAACCGTTCCCTTTACAATCTTACCTGGACTGATTCTGCTCTCCTCAGCCAGACTTTCCTCAAACATTTTTCCAAAATCTTCTGCCATGCTACCATGAACCTCCTTAATAATTTGATTAGGGGTAGATGCCCCTGCAGTAATACCTACCCTACCAACGGATTCAAAAGCAGCTAAATCCAAATCAACGAGTGTCTGTATATAGTAAGTATTTGCACATTCTTTTTTGCTAATGTCGTATAGCTTTTGTGTATTAGAACTATTCTTTCCACCAATTACAACCATTGCATCTACCTGCCTTGCAATGGAAGCAGTTTCCTTCTGTCTTTCTTCCGTTGCATTGCATATGGTGTTATAAACGGTTATATTATAACCTTTTTGTTTGAAAATTTCAACCACCTTATTGAATTTCTTGTGATTAAATGTCGTCTGGGACACAAGACTAATTTCTTTTTCTGGGGAAATCGTCAAATTCTGGGCTTCTTCTACAGATTCTAATACAATGGGCGGCTGATTACACCAGCCAACAATTCCCATCACTTCCGGATGATTCCTGTTACCGATTATAATAATTTGCTTCCCTTCTGCACTATCTTTATCGACAATTTTATGAATTTTCTTTACAAAAGGACAGGTTGCATCCACCAAATCCAGAGCTTTTTCCTTGATTACCTCATATATCTTTCTCTCTACACCATGGGACCTGATCACAACCGTCCCCTGCTTCAATTCCTTAAGCTCCTGTTCAGACTCAATAATCCTTACCCCTTTTGCCTCTAAATCCTTTACTACCTCTTCATTATGAATAATAGGACCGTATGTATATACGTTTCCTTTGTCTACCTGTTCATATACCGTATCCACAGCTCTTTTTACTCCAAAACAAAAGCCTGCTGTTTTTGCCAAAATAATTTCCATATCTGTTTTCCTCTATTCTTAAATCTCATACAACAAGCGGTAATCACTTATTATTGATACTTTCATCAACTCTGCGAAAAATCTGCTCCTCTTCAGCCTGATAGCGTATCCATCTCTTTCTCTCCAAAGAGTGAATGGCTATCTCTGAAAGCTGATAGGTCTCCCCGTCACTGCGATGCTTTGCAAACAGCCTGAGTACATAGGTCAATCCGCCCTGTGAATAACTGTCAATTTTATCATTAGACAGCCCCACCATATCCTCCAGCCTAAACAACAGGATTTCCTTTCCCATTGTCACCAGATAATTTTTTGTGATATAAAGCCTGTGCAACGGAAACCAGCGTGCATCTGCACTGTTTAACTCCATATTGACACGATCTGCATGACTCATATCCGCTGGGAAAATACGGATATCAACGTGATTACAGCGTTTCACCGCAAGCAGATTATCTCCAATCGTACATATGCCAAAAACACCGAAGATAAAAATAAATAACAGATATATATATGAGGTATTTTCAAATCTCGTCCACGTGCTCATCTCAAAGCAATTCAGTGTCGGATACTCATAAATGTAATCAAATAAGCTTTCCCCATTTGTATCCACTGTAATACCTTTTTCCTCGATATACCGACAGACTATTTCCGCCTCTGACTGATCCGTCATCTGCTCCAAGGCACCCTCCAGCTTCACCTCTCCATTATTCTTTAATTTTTCTGCCATTTCATTATAGTAGGAATCCAACATCTTGATGACACAGAATTCATTTTGACTGCCCGGGCTGTATATGAAATAGTAATCCTTCTCTTCAATCCGGCCGATATACTCTGGAAGTTCCATCAGAGAAATAGTTGCCAGCCGCATCTCATTTTTGCCTCCCCTCTCGGCAACCTCCTGCAATTGGGGCATATTTTCCACGCAGTCCCGGTAATGTCTGATACATAAAACAGCCGCAGCCACGGTGATAACGAGACATAAAATGCTTAACCCCAGCTTGATACATAATTTCGCATAAGCCCGCCGCATGCGTTTGTTGGTAAAAATTTTTAAAAACATATCCCTTTTCCTTTTCGTACCCAATGACAAATTATTGTTTCTAAAAATAAGGAAGCAAAATAAAACCTATATACGCATTTTCTCTCTTGCGGCAGCTAGAATCGCCTCTACCACCTCTTCAATACTCATATCGGAGCTATCTACGAGCACCGCATCCTCTGCCTGCTTCAAAGGCGCTATGGCACGGTTCATATCCCGTTCATCCCTCTCAATAATATCCGACTCAATTTTGTCAAAATCCGGCTGCTCTCCCTTTTCTAAAAGCTCCTTATAACGCCGGTTTGCCCGCTCCTTAGAGGATGCCGTCAAATAAATCTTGACCTCTGCATCTGGCAGTACCATCGTTCCGATATCCCTGCCATCCATTACCACATTATGCTGCTTTGCCATATCCCGCTGTAAATCCAATAATGCCGCACGCACAGGAGGTTTTGCCGAGGACTTTGATGCCATATTTCCCGTCTCCTCGGTCCGCAGATACGGGGTTACATTTTCCCCATTGAGATAAACCTGCTGCACATCATTCTCATATTCAATCGCTACGGTAATTCCTTCACAGGCCTCTGTAAGCGCTGCCTCATCCTCAATATCAATCCGGTTAGTCACTAAATAGTGGGCGATAGCCCGGTAAAGAGCCCCTGTATCCACATAGATAAAACCTAATTCCTTTGCTACCTTCTTTGCTATCGTGCTTTTTCCTGCTCCTGCAGGTCCGTCAATTGCAATTCCTGCCATTTTTCCTCTCCTTCTAATCATCAGACAATTTAAATGACTGCCTGTTTTGGTTTAGTTGTTTTCTTGCTAGGATTATTATATCATATGTCACCAATTTTCGGAGAAAATTGATGACCTGCTTGCGCATCAGCGCAATTCATTATATCACATTCACAGATACTGCGCAAAGTAAAGGAACGTCAGTAGCAAAACGATTGCCACAATCAGACCAATTTTTTTCTCCTCAATTCCCAATATAATCTGGGGCGGCTCTATCGCTTCCGCTTTCTCCGAAACAGCTCCTGTCGCCTCCCGCTTCTTACGTTCCCTTTCTACAACATCATCCACCTGCAGTATATCAATGATTTCGCCGATTTCGGAAAGCTCTTGCCTGCATTTTCTTACTTCATCCCATGCATTAAACGCCCCTGCCGGCGGTTCAAAAATGCCGCCGTGCCCGGACTGCAGAAAATAAAGCTTTTCCCCGTCAAAGGTGATTGCAATCCGCTCATCCCGATTGTACAGTTTCTTAATGTACTCCATAAAATGAGGTGTCAGCAGATAAAACGCACTGTGCTTATCCTTTGCATAGACATTAAACTTCTTGTTAAAATCCGCATCCTCTGTTTCCACTAATAGACTGTTCACCCCCATTAAATTGATTACCGTTCCTTCCTTTACAACCCGCACGATACCGTTAATCTTTTTCGGAAAGGCAACCTCCAATAGTCTTCCGTCCACGTCAACAACGGTCCTTTTATCACTTCTATGTGTGACCCTGACATCTGCCCGCCGAAAGGCTACCCCATTACAGGTTCCCATAATTAAATCCTCCGAGTCATAGGTATGACCGGCTCCAAAGCCCCACATAAGCTCACTGGCTTTAAAATCTACTCTCGAATAGCCCGTATCGGGCAAAAATATAGCATTTTCAAAAATGGAATCCAATACCGGTTTTGAAATCAGCCGCTTATAAGTTTCTTCATATTCCTGCTTCGCCTTACGGCAGTTCTTTCTCAAAATATACTCCAGGTAAAGGCAGACAATAAATATAATACTCATAGCCGGAAGAATGCCAATATATATTCCTTGTATATGCTGCATAAACATAACTTCTGCCATAGGGCTCATCAGGCACAAAACCAAAATACATAAAACTAGTTGTTCTATCCATTTTGTTAAATTCCATTTTTTCCTCAATGGCTCCAATGTGTTTAAAATCTCTTCTCCATTTAATTCGACTCTTCCCACAAAAACTCCCCCTATGTCGTCCATTTTCAGGTCACCACAAGCAGGCTTTTCACTATTCATCTAGCAGCTGTTTTATCTGTGCCTGCTATAACTTAAGTTTTAAGCCACTTTTGCTTTCACCGGAAGAAACCGGTTTATTCCAGTTTTCCAATTCCTCATTCTCTATATCAGGTCCATTACCTGCTGATATATTCGGCTCCTCAAAATCAGGACCTCCAAATATGGAATCCTCCTGATTCACCACACCGTATACTGGTTCTTCCTTCACGGTATCCGGTGACACATCAAAAGGTATGCTCTCTCCATATGCGGCCCTTGCATTTGCCTCTTCTGCCATTTTATCAAGATTCAAGATATCAATGAAATCCAGAATATCCTTCAGCTCCTGATAGCTCTTTCCAATCTCATAGGGAATATCCAGCGGCTGTTTCAAATCCGGCTCAAAAATACCTGTAATCCGGTTACGAAGCACAATAATCCGATTGCCTGTAAAACGGAGAACCAGTTTTCCCCCAAAATCCAGCTTCAGCAGATATTCCATAAACTGCGGTGTCAGAAGATAAAAAACCATGTGGGCACTCTCGGCATACACCTCAAACTTTTGATTAAAAACTATATTTTCCATATCTATCTTCGTAAGGTTTGACACAACGCCATCACTATTGTTCTTCGAACGAATCACAATATCCCCATCTAAATTCTTCTTAAAATCATAAACAGAAATTCTGCCGTTCAGACCTTCCGTCATGATGCTCAATTCACTCTCATTCTTCTTGCGTTCTTTCCTCACATCCGCCTGCCGGTAACCCACACCTTTATAGACACCCTCAATATAATCCTCAGACTGGTAATTGAAAAGTCTGTTTCCATATACACCAAAGCTTTTTACTTCCTCTGCCGAAAACCCCTGTCCCGGCTTATAGGAAACATCCTCCAAAAGCTGATTCAACACTGGTTCTCCAATATTCCGTTTATAATCTATATAAAAGCTCCTAAGATCCGCAGCCAGCTGCTCTTCGATTTTCCCTCTCCGAAAGTTATCAATAACAACCACGAGCGCATAGGCAATCAGCAAAACTGCACCTCCACTATTTACCGCCTCTTTCCGTTTCTCCATTGCGGCAAGTGTCCTCTGGTTCTTATCAATACGCTTCCGCAAAGGCTCTAATGCTAAAAACAACCTTTGCTCATCCAGTTGAATCCCAAGATTTTTATATTGATTCTGGTTCTTTTGCATATCTTTTCGAATTTTTTCCTCATAAGCAGTATGCTCTGTTTCAATTTCATGTTTCTTCTTTTTTATCTTCACATGAACAAAAATTGCAGAAATCTGAAAAATCACAAAAAGAACAATGACATGCCATGGAATGGCGTACTCTTCCTTAAAGGAACGATATCTGGACAGACGTTCCGGGTTTGTTGGACAATAGTAACGCTGCTCTTTTGTACCCGGTTCTATTGCTGTATCGGTATTCGCTGTTTCCGTGTATTCATTTCCGTTTACAACATAACAGTAGGTATTAACATAGTATGTAGTATCATAATCACCCACACGCATTTCTGACTTCGTATAGGTTATATCAACCGGCAGATAGTCCTCACCGCCGAAAGATAGTCTTATCACCAGATAATTAGTTAAAATCCCAAACAGCATTATTGCCGCCAAACTCTGAAATATAAAAAAAATCATCTCTATTTCGCTTACTTTTTTGCCTCTGCTCATCTTCCTTTCCCCTCTCTGACATGACTGTCCGGCAACCGCCTGTCTAATGTGCCAATTTGCATATGAAAAGCTATACTACTCCAAAATATTATATTACAGGCAACTACCTCCAGGCAATGCAGAAAAATGCACGATAACTAATCTATTATTCTTTTATGGAACAATAAACTATAGCAAATAGCAATTATGTCAGGCATAATTTATCCGTCAGCAGTTCATTCCCGCCAGATATCCGGTTGACCATGCAATCTGCAAATTAAATCCACCTGTCAGAGCATCTAAATCCAACACCTCTCCTGCAAAATACAAGCCACCTGTAATCTTTGATTCCATCGTTCCGGGGTCTATCTCCTTTACCTTCACGCCGCCCTTTGTGATGATTGCCTCATCCCAGCCCCGAAGCCCTTTAATGGTAAATGGAAGCTTCTTAATCACCATTCCTAACCTGCGGCGTTCCTCTTTCGTCAGCTCGTTAACCTTTTTTTCTCCATCCAGACCGCTTTTTTCAATCACCACGGGGATAAGTGCCCGAAGCAGTAATTTATCCAGGCTGTTCTTTAACTGTTTATTTTGAAAGAGTTTAAAATCCTTCAAAATCCTCTCATCTAACTGCTTCTCATCCAATGCAGGCTTCAAATCAATATACAGGGTAAGGTCTTTCTCTAAATATTTATGTATATATGCACTTGCTTTTATGATAATCGGTCCGCTGACTCCAAAATGGGTAAACAGCATCTCGCCAAAATCAGAATATACCTTTTTTCCGTCTGCATATACGGATGCCGATACATTTTTCAGGGAAATTCCCATAAGCTCTTTGCAGCATTTATCCTGCAATTCAAGGGGTACTAAAGAGGGCTTTCGCTCTGCCAGCTTATGCCCCGCAGTCCCGGCAAACTCATATCCGTCTCCACAGGCCCCGGTCCTCGGATAAGAAATGCCGCCTGTGGCTATAATAACACTGTCCGCATATAACTCTTTTTGCAAATGTCTGCCTGTCCTCTGACTGTTCATCGCAAGTCTGACACCCCTACAGATATTCTTCTCTATAATCAGGGATTTTACCTTTGTATTCAGCAAAATCTCTACCTTTCGTCTTTTTAACTCTCTCTCTAATACCTTAATCACATCCGAAGAATGATCAGATGCAGGAAATACCCGATTCCCCCGTTCCACCTTATATGGCAGACCGATTTCCTCAAAAAAATCCATCACCATCTGATTGGAAAAAGAATAAAACGCACTATATAAAAATTTGGGATTTGTCACCACATTGGCAAACAAATCCTCAACATCACAGGCATTGGTAAAATTACACCTGCCCTTTCCAGTGATAAATAATTTTTTCCCTAATTTCTCATTCTTCTCTATTAATATTACTTCTTTTCCATTTCTGGCTGCAAAAACTGCCGCAATCATGCCAGCCGCCCCACCGCCAATTACAATTACTTTTGACATATCTTCTCCCGTCATATCTTATCTTTCTAATATTATACTCAATTCATAGCGCTAAATCAATAAAGTACATAGCTGCAAAACAGAATCTATTTCCATATCCGGAATATATTCCTCACTCAAGGGCTTTTGAACAGCGTTCAAGCCTTGTTTAATCCGTATCGTTTTCATACCCAGCTTTTTTGCGGGCATAATGTCATTATCCAGCCTGTCCCCTACCATAGCAATCTTTGACGGTATACAGTCTGCTTTTTTAACTGCATACTCAAAAAATGCAACATCCGGCTTATACAAATCTTCCGTTTCAGATAATAAACATATGTCAAAAAATGTGAATATTCCATCACTTTTTAGTCTTTCCAGTGTACCCGACGGCTGATTTGCCAAGATACCCAAATGATAATGCTCTGAAAGCTGATTTAAAACCTCATGTACACCTTCAAACAACACCTCTTTCTCACTTGAATAAGGTTCATTCATTTCAATTCCGAAATATTCTCTTGCATAAGAAAATGGGGATACAGCATATGCTGCAGCACCGAGTTCCATTCTATTTAGAAAGTCAGAGGGCGATATGCCTAGATTATTTTTTCCCAGCAAATTAATTACCCGCTCATAGTCAGAATAGGTTTCATTGTATAAAGTATTTCCCAAATCAAAAAATATCCATTCCAGCTCCATATTATTCACCTATAACATAATCTGCTGATTCATTAGGTCTATACTCATTAACATATTTACGCTCTGCAGGAAAATACCTGTTTTCATATTTATCAATTATCTGCTGTTCATTACCTATATATGTATCACGTTTTAATACCCGCTTCATTCTTATCTCTTCTGGAATATCAATATAGACCATATAATCAAATATTCCCTGAAGTTCTTTTCTTTGCAAAAATATTCCCTCCACAATAACCACTGTTTTCTCTATCACATCATAGCACTGCACAGCGTAACAATCATTGTCTTTATCATATAGTTCTACCCGAATATGGTTATCTGTTCCGCTTTTTATTTTATTAATAATTTCAATAAAATAATCATATCTCCACTGTAAATCATAATAACACTGCCAGTCAGGATAAGCTAAGTTATACCGAACCTCCCTTACATGGATAAAATCATCAATATGTAACAGGATAATATGCACATCACTATCTTCAAGCTCTGCGCAGATTTTTTCGGAAATAGTGCTTTTTCCTGCACCACCTAATCCATCTATTCCAATGACTGTTATATTTTTATCAAGATTTTTTAGGATTGAATTACAAATCTTTTTCTCATCAAGCATAACATACTCCTTCAAATAAAATTTTCATTTGTTCATCCGGTCTGGAACAGATTCTTCCGCTACATTTTCCATAATGACATAGCCCACTGCTAACACTGCCAGTGCTCCTACCACCAGCCACCCCGGTAATAATGCTATCGCAAATGCTCCTACAAAT
>CAMWYM010000013.1 GCA_947178475.1 uncultured Clostridium sp.
GCTCCATCAGTGTAAGAAGCAGCCGCAATTCATTTTTGGTCAGCGAAACATCCTTGTCATTCACCAATACTTTCATTTCTTTTTTCAAAAACACCACGGCTCCGGAAACCATTTTTTCCTCACTGCCGGACATCCTCTTAAAGATTGCATTTACCTTAGAAATCAATATAGCAAGACTGAAGGGCTTTACCATATAATCATCTGCTCCGGATTCATAGCCCATCACCACATCCATTTCCTGATCCATGGCAGTCAGAAAGATAAAATGAACCTGACTTATTTTGCGAACCTCTCTGCAAAAATCCAGCCCGCTTCCATCACCCAGCATGATATCACAGATAATCAAATCCACCTTATTTGCTTTAAACATCTGCATTCCCTGTTCTATTCCAGTAGCAGAAAGCACCTGATAACCTTCTCTTTCCAGCTTTAAGCTGATGCCCCGATTCAAATTTTCCTCATCCTCTAATAATAAAATTTGATTCATTATAAGCAGTCATCCTCTCTTCGTCAATTCCTGCTCATTATAGCAGATAACCTTTTTTCTGTATATATATTCATTTTCTTCTTCACCGGAAAATGTTAATGAGCGGCCGGGAATTCCCGATACCGCTCAAGCAATCTGATTTCATCATCTATTATAAAGCATATCCGCTTCTGACATTATTATTCCTCCCAGAACAGGTCATCTAACGTCTTTCCCAGTATTTTACAGATATCCCTGCAAAGCTTAATGGTGGGATTGTAGTCCCCCTTTTCAATGGCATTAATCGTCTGCCTGGAAACCTTAACTGCTGTTGCCAAATCCTGCTGGGACATATCAAGGGCCGCCCTGGCTGATTTCATTTTCAAATTTTTCATAGGCTATTCCCCTTCTTCCTCTTCCGAAGACTTGCGATTGTAAACTACTTTACCACAAAAAACAGCCAGAATCACACAAAACATAATGCCAACGACCAGATTGACACAATCTACTGAAAATGCTCCGTCCTCTAACATAGGACGCCCCTCACAGATAATCCGGACTGCAACCCCTATATTCATCAGAGCAACTACAGAAAACAGCATCATGACTCCCTTGGCATTCTCATAAAGAGACATATAAGCATCTTTTAAAATACAAATGACTGCAAATACGGTAATGGACAGACATACCCCTATCCAGATACCGCAAAATGACATAAACAGCGGCATTCCATAAAATTCACTAATTACAGAGACGACTGTCATGTAAAACATCAATGTGAAAAACGCATATTTGTAAGCTTCTCCTCTCGCAAGCTGCTGCCTTTCATCATAAGAATCCTTTCGGTATCCCCAACTTACTTTTCCACCTGTTTTCCTGATAAGCCAGGACATTATCACAAGAAACAGAATCGTAAACACTACACCACATACCATTCCCAGATAATAATACATACCAGGGCCACTGTCCTTCACCAATCCGTATTCCAGCTCCATATTCCAGACACCATTATCCAAAAAATCATATTCTACATATTCGTAGTCTCCTTCTACATATAATCGCTCGAAATCTTCCTTATCCTTTTGATTTGTAAGATAACGAAGCTCCAACGTGTAGGTTCCCTCCTTAAGCTCCAATGCTTCGGAGCTGATTTCAATCCACTCTGCTGTAAAGGCTCTCACAATGCTGCGGTCCTTATCATATAGAATAAAGCCGGTTATCAGCCCTTCCCTGTCTGGTTTGTAGTTTACACGAAGAGTATACTTACCGTCTTCTGAAACCTTAAGATTTTGTATGGTACTTCCCGGCTCTGCCACCCCATCTGTCACCGTAACCTTTACCTGTTCCTTCTGCATATCGACTGTATCTGCATCCTCTGCCTTTTCCCCACAGCCAGTCACAAGGAGACATACAAGAAAGACAGCCATGATACCGGTTAATATTTTCTTTCTATTCTTCATACTAACTCCTCCCTATCTCTACTCAGTCTGCTTCATATCCTTTAATGCCTTACTGAATTTAATCGGATTTCCATAACGCAGCGTTCCCATTCGGTAAATTTTTGCTGCCAGCCAGCCTATAAAAAAGATGGAGATAAACAGGACAACCGCCGATATACAAACCTCCCAAAGCTCGACTTTTCCCATTCCAATCCTGACAAACATCGCTGAATAGGAGGAAAACGGAAGGAATGAACAAACCTTCATGATTATTCCGTCCGGATTTTCCAGCTGGAACAATACCGCAAAGTATACAATCATAATGACCATCTGCAGAGTTCCTGCCGATTTGTTGATATCCTCTGTCTTGGATACCAATGCTCCCATCGCACCATATAAAAAGGCATAGAATAAAAAGCCTCCTATTCCAAATACTGCAAATGCCACCAGTACATTACCCGGAATATCCAGTAAAATATCCAGTTTGTCTCCCCACGCCTCATGATTCATGCCATAACCGATTAATGCAGCACCAAGAATCAGAGTTAATTGCACTACCACCGCTGTTGCTCCGGCAAATACCTTTCCAAACAGCAGATACTTGGAATCTATGCTGGTTACCAATACCTCAATGGAACGGTTGCTCTTCTCCGTTGTGACAGAGGTGGCAATCATGACACCATACATGATAATCACCATGAAAATTATGATGACCAGTACATAACAGTACCAGAAATTATCTGCCGCATCTTTTCCAAGGATTTTCTCCTCACAGATGACCGGAGCTTCATAGTCAGACACAAAGGTCTCATAATCTATATTGTGTTCCTGGCAATACACCTGCTTATGAATCACGGACATCAGCCCATTAAAGATCATCTGGTTTTCATCCGACATATCCCGGTTTAGCACATAATATTGATAATTTATATCATCAATCACATAAAAACCGGCCTCAATCTCTTCGCTGGTAACAGCCTGCTTTAAATCCTTATCATTTTCCATAAAAGTAAATTCTGCATCCGGAAATGCCTGTTCCAATATAGCTTTCTCCGCAAAATATCCGCTTTCATCAACAATTCCCAGATTGGTCTTATTCTCTTCCTCCTCTGCCTCTTCATCTGTTTTCTCATTTCGGTCTGTCTGCTCTATTCCCAGAATATCCGACATGTCAATAAATCTTGGTAAAAACATGATACCACCGAGAAGGACTGCCATTAAAACAGTGGTAATCACAAAGGATTTGTTCTTAATATAACTCAATAATTCAAATTCAAATACTGTCCAAAAACGTTTCATTTGTCTTCACCTACCTTTGCCACAAAAATATCATTTAACGACGGCTTATAAGTTTCAAAATGTTCCATTTCCAATTCCTCCATTTCAGCCAGCTTCCGGAACAGCTGCTTTCTTGTAACTCTCTGTGACAGCTTTACAATGACATCTTCCCTGGTTCTTCCCGTCACCTCCACATAATCTGCCATCCGACTCTTCATAAACTGTTCCATATCCTCTTGTGACATGCCTGCACTACTGATAACAATCTGATTTCTTCCAAATTCCTTCTTAATTTCCAGCAGGTTTCCTGCCAGCACCACATCCCCCCGATTAATAATTGCTATCTCTTCACAAAATTCCTCTACATAGCTCATCTGATGGCTGGAGAAAATAACAATTTTCCCTTCGCTAATCAGCTCCTTCACCACATCCTGTAAAATCTGGGAGTTTACCGGGTCCAAACCACTAAAGGGCTCATCCAGAATAACGATATCCGGATCACATACCAGCGTAGATGCCAGCTGAACTTTTTGCTGATTTCCTTTCGACAGGGTCTCCAATAATTTTTTCTCATATTGGAGGACCTGTAACCGTTCCATCCACTTTCTGGAATTGGCAGTTGCCTGATTCCTGCTCAGCCCCCGGAGTCTTGCCAAATATATCATTTGCTCTAAAATCTCCCTTTTGGGATACAGACCTCTTTCCTCTGGCAGATATCCAATCTGTACCTTTCTCGGGTTAAATTTCTCTCCGTCTAAAAGAATCTCTCCGCTGTTTGCGTGAAATACATCCATCAGAATACGAATCGTCGTCGTCTTTCCGGCTCCATTTCTTCCCAACAGACCTAATGCTTTGCCGCTTTCGGCCGAGAAGGAAATTCCTTTTAATATTTCCTTGTCGCCAAACGTTTTTGTAATGTCTTTTACTTCCAGCTTCATATCATTGCCTCCTCTTTTTGTACCGCCTCATAAATTTTCAGCATCTACTTTACACTATTACCTGCAATCTTGCTTTAATAGCACTATACGTCTTATATTACCTTTTGTCAAGTATATTTTACATAAAGTTTAATATTATTTTCATTTTGTAATGTCATTTTTCCTGACATTCACCAAACACCATATTCCACCACTACAATTCACCTACTGAATTTTACTATTTTTACTTTTAACAATATTTTTTTAATGATAAACATTAATTTTTTGTTGACAAATGTATATTCATATCTTATAATGCATTTAACGATAAACATTAAATATTTATTATTTATCATTTTAACCATTAACAAATTTTATTAAAAAAGTGAGGGATTTACAATGAAAGAAAACGCTATTTCTAAAATTAACAAGATGGGCAGAATTGGTACTATCCTTACTACCATCGCCAAAGTATTTACTATCATCGGGCTTATTGTTACCTTTGTTGGGACAATTGCGTCTGCTTTTATTCCAAAAGACTTCTTTACTGCAAGTGCAGACAGCAACCTTTTAGTAAATATCAGTCTTGCTTCTTTGGGTTCAACACTTACAGACGAAGAAGTAACGCAAGCCAATCAGGAAATCATAAAAATCCTAGAAGAAGAGGAACTTATGGCTGACAATTCAAAATATGGCATAAATACCATGGATATAAGTAATGACAACATTTCCCTTAATTTCACTGGCAAACTTGCAGATTTCAGTCTGCACAATATCCTTTGGGTTATGTTATTCGCATCTTTATATTTAGCCATGACTCTGGTAACCTTATTCTTTATCGGATTCCTCTGCAGAGCCTTTCAAAATTGTGAATCCCCATTTGAGGAAAATGTTATCAAAAAAATTAAAGCCCTTGCTTATTCCTTAATTCCGTGGGCAATTCTTTCCACTACAAATGATGTTGTTGCAGATAACTTTTTTACAAACAGCTTCCACCTTAACGGCATCGGAGTTGATTTAAATATGGTTATGACTATTTTGATCATTCTTGCCCTTGCGTATATCTTCCAATATGGTGCGGTATTACAGCAGGAATCAGACGAAACATTATAGAATAAGGAGAGTAACAGCATGGGAAAAATTATATTACGCTTAGACCGGGTTATGGCTGACCGGAAAATGAGCCTTAACGAGTTATCCGAAAGAGTTGGTGTATCCAATGTCAACCTCTCTAAAATAAAGACAGGAAAAATTAGTGCCATACGTTTTTCCACTCTTGAGGCAATCTGTGAGGTATTGGACTGCCAGCCCGGAGATATTCTGGAATACGATAAAAATGCGGAGCATACAGCAGAATAACACAGAAAAACTGGATACCCCCTATATCTGATAGAGGGTATCCGGTCCTTGCTAATTACTGGAACGATTTACGTTACCTGGCTATACTTCTATTTTTCAAAAGAGACCTCTTTATGATATGCACAATTTTCCAAAAGAATCTCTTTGAAGGTTTTTCCGTCATAGGTTTCTGCCCACGGATTATCCCAATAAATCCCTTTCAATTCGTCTAACCACAAAACCTCATCAACCAAAAAGAGATCTACCGTGGACACATCATGGCTTCCAATCTCTAACACATTTACCCAGCCATCATTTCCTGTCATCAAATCGCCATCCGCATCTAACATAACCGGAAAATAATTTTTTTCTGCAGCCTGCGGATTTTTGGAGCTCTCATACATGGTTATCTCAAAGCGGTCCCTGACCACTCTTGAAAAACCGATTCCCTGTTCATTTTTCTCATTAATCTCCACAACCTGCATATCTGATTTATCCTGTGTTACCTCCAAATCAAAGGTCCATGGTCCGCTATATGCGGTATATGTGCTGTCGTAATAATCTGAATGCTTTGCATACCATTCTTTCATATACGCATCCCACTCTTCGTCAGACATGGCATCAATCTCTTCCTCTGTCACTCCCAAATCCGGGGGCTCCACATTAGACAGATTTCCGACAAGGCGATTAAGCTTAAGCTCAACAGAATAGGTATCCGGAAGCTTAAGCTCGGAATCATTATATCCCAGCAAACCATTTAAATCGAATCGCAGCAAACCCGCAAAGGTATTCCCATCAATAAAAGCTCCATCCAGAGTCGGTGTCAGCCATGAATCTTCCGACAGAAAACTAAACTTCGCCGTTGTCTCCTCAAAGCTAAAAGAGGAAATCTCAGAAAATTTTTCCTTGGACCGAATCTGTACGGTAATATAAAGTGCCTGGGAGTTACAATACATTTCTGACAATGTCACCGTCACCCCATTTGCGGTCTGTGTATAGTCTGATGTTTCTGCCACCCCGGCTGTCTCCTCTGCATTCTGAGCATCAGAGACCGGCTCAGTTGCCAGTTGTTCCCCTATTCCATTGTAATCACCGGAATAGGGAAAGTCATCCTGCATCTTTTCAAAAATATGTCCAATCAGAGGTAAATCTGCCGCCAATGACGGATTACTCATGCAAAATACAATGACACACACACATGCCGCCGCTGCTCCCCCTCTAAAAGCCCACAATTTTAAATTCCGTTGTCTGGACTGGATAGTAATCGTTTTTAAGCTTTCCGCCACCACCTGGTCTAACTCCTTTGGTACCGGTATCTCCCGAAATTCCATCTTCATATATATCTTCCTCCACTAATAAATGTCTAAGGTCTGCTTTTGCCCTGTTTAAATATGCCTTCACCGAACCCTCCGGTATATCCATGACATAAGCAATCTCACTGATTTTCAGCTGGTCAAAATATTTTAAAATAATCACGGTCTTGTATTTTTCGGAAAGCAGATCAATCGCCTGATATAAGTCCAGTTTTTCCTCACTGGACACCATGCTGTCCTCTGCCGCAATCTGCATTTCGTCCAAGCTTTCGTCATACCGTTCACTGCGGTAATAATCCACAATCGTATTCCTCAAAACTCTGGTAATCCACGTTTTAAAATACTCAGGCTTCTTCAGGGAATGAACAGAACGAAAACCATTTAAGATGCATTCACTGACCATATCCAGTGCAATCTCCTGATTTTTCACAGAGAGCATAGCTGTACGGTATAAATAATCTTTATAATACTGAATTAATTCACCGTATGCCTCTGTATTTCCACGGATTGCTTTCATTGCCAGCTTTTTTCTTATTTTGTCCTCTGCCAAGCTCATAACACCTCTTTTCTATGAGTATTCCGGAATCATCTCATTTTGTTGTACATTTATTAGTCGTTTCAAATAACAAAAAGGTTACAAACTCAGATATTTTTTATAACATTGCCATTACATAGCACACAACCGGCAGTGTCACCATGGAGCAGAGGGTAGTCACAAAAACTCCGCCGGCACTGTACTCACCCTCGGACTTTTGGGATTTTGCCAGCATTGCAATGGAGGTCATCGTTGGCAGAGCACTTAAAATAGTCATGGCAAGACGGACATCCTCATTAATCCATGGGAACAGTCCCATAAATGCAAAAAATGCAATCGGATACAAGAGCATTTTCACCAATACCGTCCCATAAAACTCCTTCTGCTTCAAACTGCCTTTAATATCCGTATAACAGAACAGTGCACCGATATAAATCATCGCAAGAGGTGAGGTTATCCCTCCTACCTTTCCCAGTGCCGTATCCAGTTCATAGGGCAGCTTTATCTTCAAAAAGATACCGATAACCGCTAGTGTAATCGCCACGGTGGCTGGATTCACCAGCTTTTTAATCGTCTGCACCAAAAAAGCCCGTCCCTCTTTTTCTCCAGTTTCACGGCTATTCCTTCCACTGTCCTCCGGTAATGTAAGCTGAACTCCGACAGTCCATAGCACAAGCTGATCCACCACAGTAAACAGTGCAATATATAACATTCCGTTTTCCGGAAAAAATGCCGCCATAATCGGAATTCCCATAAATCCGATATTTCCAAACATCGTATTGGCATGAAATACTTTTCCCTTATTGCCTTCCAGCCGAAAAAGCTTTTTTAACCCGAAGCTTACAACATACATAGAGCCATACATTACCGCCGTCAATAAAATAACGGACATCGTACTCATAAACTGCTCCACATCTGCGCCAGTAATGGTATTGTGAAAAATCATAATCGGCAGTGTAATCTTGATGACCAGCCGGGAAATAACATCTAACCCCGACTCATTTAATATGCTTGTCTTCACCGCCGCCACTCCAATCAATGCATAAATCACAAATATCACAATCTGACTAATAACAATATGAAAATATTCCATCCCTTTATCTCCTCTCTATTGCAGCTATCGCATATCATTCCATGCCCTCACCAGGCGGAAAACCTGTTCTGCTGTATCCTTTATATTCTGCACTGCACAGTCCTTTTGCATCGCTTTTTCCAAACTGACTGGTCCTCTTACTATGGGAAAAAAGGCGTCAATCCCTTCATCATGACATTTCACTGCCTCCGACGCTATTTCTCCTGCCAGGGCAATCACCTTACACCCGTACTGCTTTGCCATTTTTGCCACTCCAATGGGTGCTTTTCCCATTGCCGTCTGGGCATCTAATCTGCCCTCACCGGTTACAACAACCTGCGCATTTTTCAATTCTTCTTCTAGGTGGACTGCCTCCAGTATCAGCTGTGTTCCGGGTACCAGTCTGGCATCAAAAAAGCTGACAAATGCAAACCCCAGACCTCCCGCTGCGCCCGCACCGGAAAGCATTTTGCAGGATTTCCCGCAAAATGCCTCTACCGTTCCTGCATAATGCTCCATTCCCCCATCCACTTGATCGCACTGCTCAAGGAGCAGCCCCTTTTGCGGACCATAAATAAATGTAGCTCCGTTTTTTCCACAAAGAGGATTTGTCACATCGCAGGCTATCTGAAATTTACACTCTGCAAGCTCTGGCAGCACTCCGTCTGCTAAAATTTCCACAACCCTGGAAAGTGCCTGTGCACCTTCGCCAACCGGCTCTCCCTCTGCATCCAGAAACTGAAATCCCATTGCCGAAAGCATACCGATTCCTCCGTCATTTGTGGCACTTCCACCGATTCCTATAATAAAGTGCCGGCACCCTTTTTGCACGGCATCACAAATCATTTCTCCTACACCGCGGGTGGTGGCACACATCGGATTTCTCTGTGCTGCCGGCACAAGGGTTATTCCCGCCGCCTGGGCAATCTCCATCACTGCGGTTTTGCCATCCGCCAATATACCATAGCTGCACTCTGTCTGACTGCCCATCGGTCCGGTAACTGACAGGACAATCCTCGTTCCACCTAGTCCCTCAACCAAAGCTTCTGTTGTTCCCTCTCCGCCGTCTGCAAGCGGTTTTACCACAACCTCAGTCTTTGGCATGGCACACAATATTCCCTGTTTTACCGCATCTCCCGCCTCCCTGGAAGTCATACTCCCCTTAAACGAATCCATTGCAACAACAACCTTCATGTGATTTCCTTTCCTGTATGTTTATTTACAAAACTCTGTTTTTGAAAACATCCGTTGTACAATATAACCTTTTTCATTTTCTTCCTTTTTGTTTGTTCTGTCAAGTCGGACACCGCAAAGCAGAAATTGGCATCTATAGAAGAATAAACAAAAAAGTACTATTACTTTTCAGAGATTCTCCAGTTAACAGCTTGCCCTGTGTGTTATATGATACCTATGAAGGGGCATTTGCAACCACCGGTACTTAGGCAGCTTTGCTGCCTTATGTACCGCTGTGCTTGCAACTGAGCGCAAGCGTACCCGGAATGGATATCATATAACACACAGGGCAAGCGTCTGTAAAAGAGTAACTAAAAAAGCATTAAGCGATTGCCAATTTTGATATTTTAATTTAATATAGAGTATAAGAGTTCAAGCTTCACACATAACCATGCAAAAAAATCAGATGATTATCATATTTATAAGAAAGACGATTTGAACATATAGATCAGGAGGATTGCCATGAGTACGAATAAGCATAAGGAACAGCATTCAAAAAATTCCTTTGAAACAGAGATTGAATCCGGTGTACCCAGAGAGATTCCGGAATCCATGAAAAAGAAAAAAGCTTTGGCATATAACCAAAACCAGTTGGCAGTAGAGCGGACGGAGTTTGCAAAAATACGGACAGATTTGGCATTTACCAACAGCAAGCTGGCAGTCGACCGGACACATCTGGCCTATCTCAGAACCGTGGTGTCTCTGATTGGCAGCGGTGCCACGGTGTATAAAGCACTTCCTCTGCTTGGCATTTCTCAGGAATTTACTTCCCTGCTCACTGCATTTTTGCTGATTGCCGCTGTCTATTTTATCTATAAAGATATCACAACCTATCCGAAAATGCGGCAGCATCTTGCGGAAATGGAAAAACAGGCAAGTGACCTTGCAACAAAGGTGGAAAACCATGTTTACCGGGTGGATGACGAGATTTGAGCTTACTTTTCCAGATACACCAGAAATCGGGAGCCCTTTCCGACTTCAGATATCAGCTTGATATATCCGCCCTCTAGCCGGATAATTCTTCTTGCCAGATACAGCCCAATCCCGACACCGTCGCACTGATTGACCTCCCTTCCCCTGTAAAATCTGGAGAATACCTTTGCCTGCTCTTCCTCGGCAATCCCGATTCCGGTATCGGCAATTTCAACTGCCAGAAACATTTCATATTCCCGTATCCGGATATCCACGCATCCTCCGGGAGTTGTATATTTCAATGCATTATCCACAATATTGCCAATGGCTTCCCTTGTCCACTTATAGTCATAAACAGCCGAGCCCGTCACATTCTCGGTGTGGACGCGATAGCAAATTTCTTTTTCTGCTGCCTCTTTCTCATAGCTATCCTTCATATCCTGTAAAAGTCCGATAATTTCCTGCTTCTTCGGATTGACAGCTACCAGCCCGTTTTCCAATTGGGAAATTTTAATCAGTGACTGAATTAAAAATTGCAGTCTCTCTGTCTGCCCTGCAATCCTATTCACCACTTCCCGTTCCTGTTTATCCTGTGCCATTTCCTCTAACAATTCCGTGTACATTAGGATATTCGTAATTGGCATCTTTGTCTGGTGGCTCATATCGGAAACCATCTGCTGGATATTGTCACGCTCCTGCTTAAGCCTCTGCTTTGACAATCTGCTGTCAGCAAGAAAAGCGGCCAGCTTTGTCTCTAACCGCGAAACCCTGCTCTCATCATAAAGCTGTTCTTCAAAGGTATCCTCCATCGCCATTGTCAGCATGTTATCCATATGCTCCAGCAAGCGACTGACATAGAACACCAGCCAGAGAAAGGCAAGTGCACAGCATATCGTTATTCCAATCCCTGCTATTATCCAAATTTTCATCACACACCCCGTAACTGCTTTTACTCTGCCATCCACCGATAACCGATACCATACACCGTTTGGATATACGGGACCTCCAATTTCTTGCGCAAACGTCCAACGGTAACCGATAATGTATTTTCATCCACCGACTCCGCGCAGTCCCATATCCTGCTGATTAACTGGTCTCTTGTCAATGTCTGTCCCGTATGGCTGATTAACAGATAAAGTAATTCCTGCTCTACTCTGCTAAGCTGTAATTCTGCACCTGCTTTTCTATAAATCCGGCCTTCAAAATCCAAAACCAGATTGCCGAAGTGATACTTTGACGGTGTACGGTTCCGCCGGATTAGTGCCTCCACCCGTGCCCGAAGAATCCCAATTCGGAAAGGCTTTGTAATATAATCATCTGCTCCGGCACCCAAACCATCAATCTCATCCTGTTCCCTGTCCCTGCCTGTCAAAAATAAAACAGGTGTCTGACAACTTTCACGGTATCTCCTGCAAAATTCCAGCCCATCCCCGTCAGGCAGATTCCGGTCCAAGATAACCACCTGATATTGGTTATCGTTGAGCTTTTCCCGAGCCTCCTTAAGGCTGTCTGCAATGTCTACCTCATAGCTTCCCTGCATTAAGGTCATCCGAATCCCATCTGCTAATATTTTATCATCTTCCACAATCAGTATTCTGTCCATCATTTTCACTCCGCTATATGCAAACGCTCCACAACCGGTTTTTTCACCATACTGTGATATAGGATAACCGGTATTCCAAAACCGATACCTGCAAATACAGGAACGATTATAAATATTGGCAGCAATGTAACCTTACAGGTAAAGAACCATGACACATTGGTAATAGCCTGCAAAATGAATACCTCTATTGTACCACATAAAAGAAGTGCTGCACAGACTGCCGATACCGTATAAAAGAGTCCCTCATAAATCAGCATGCGTTTTAACTGTTCCCCTGTCATCCCCACTGCCTGAAGCATAGCCAGCTCCCGCTTTCTTGTATGGATTCCGGTAAATACAGCATTAAAGAAATTCAGTACACCAATCAGTCCGACAATAAATGACAGCGATACCCCCAAAATGGCAAACACATTACGGAAGGATTTAAAATTTTCCTTGTAGCCCTCCTTTGATTCAAAATCACAGTCAAAGACCGCAGTAGTGGTATAATTTTCCAAAGCCCTGTTAATTGCATCATTTTTCTCCTTGGAGGCATCCATCAGGAAGGACATAACCGAATCTGTTCCTGTGTCCTTCACAAAGGTATCTCCACCAAGAATAAATTCATTTTCTCCATAGTGACGGTAGGAAAGGCTGTAGGGTATGGATACCTTTGCACACACTGTATACGTGCGCTCCCATGTATCCCCTGTCGGCTGTTCCTTAAAATATTCGTAGGGCGTAAGCTCTGATGCTGGTTCTCCGGTCCGGCTGTCGATATAGGTAACAGCCTCTCCATAAGTAATGACTACTTCGTCACCAAGCTGATACCAGTCCAGTCCCTCTACCGGATTACCATAGTCATCCGTCAAAACCACTGCAATAATATATTTATCTGTTCCGTCATTTACTTTTGTGACATCCCCTTCCATTACGGTCAGATACTGAAGCGGCATATCCTCCATGCCATATAGCTGGATGGATTCTGCATACAGTCCGTCTGCATTTTTATCACCATGTCGTTCCAGTCGTTTGGAAAAGAGTTCATCCGTCATTTCAGGGTCCCAGTATTTCTGCCATGCACGTAACCTTTCCTTTGAAAACCAGCTTCTGGCATATACAGTCTGCCCGTAAATCCGTCCGGATTCTTCAATTCCCTCCATCTGTTCCAAGTCTGCAGTAAGCTCCTCGGAAACTGCACTGTCAGCAGTAAAGCCCGGTCCGGTCGTACGAAAATATTCCTTTCCTGCCACTATAAAATCCGCACTGCAAAATGCCCCCACAAATTTGTCCAAATCAAAGCCCTTCGCCAGTGATATCGTAATGTTGAATATGAATATGGATAATGTCAAAGAGGTTACGACGAGAAAGGTTTTACTTTTACTCCTTCCGAGATTTGCCAGAGCCATTTTATAGAGCTTTGCACCATAGCTTTTTTTCTTCTTCTTTCTCTTCATACCCTGCTCCGTATATCGCACTGCCTCAATAGGGGATACCTTTCCCGCCATTTTGCCAGGCTTTTTACAGGACATCCAGACGGTAAACAGGGAAAAAGCAGCTGCACTGATAAACAGCAGTGGCGACACGGATACACTTACCTTCTGATAGCTCAGTGTTGTCATAATCATCGGAACAAATCCGTTTCCGATTATAAATCCAATCAGCAGACCGATTGGAATTCCTATCATTGATAACCACAGTAGCTGCAAATGAATCATTTTCTTTATCTGCTTTCCCGTCACACCGATGGTTTTCAGCAAACCGTAATACCGGATATCATTAGAGACGGAAATCCTGAAAATATTATAGATAATCAGATATCCAGTCAGCAAAATAAAAATTAAAAGAACAGCAATTTCAACCATGGTCAACACATCATAGCTGTTCAGGAACCGTTCACTGGTATATCCCCAGTTTACCCCTGTACTCACATAACCGTTGCTTCCCTTTTCTTCATTGTATCCATGTCGTGCCACCAGTTTATCCAGCTTCTTAGCAATCTGAAAAGAATTTGAAAACATGATATCTAAATCCCATTTTCCGGTAGACTCACTATCCTTTATCTGATAATCTGCCAGTACCTTTTCACAATAGCTCTCCGGCACAATCATCATGCTTGCCCGGCTGGCTTCGTCCGCCTCCCACCAGCCGGATAGCTCAAAGGTATCCGAAATTTCTGTCCCATCGTCCAGATAGTATGAAAACTCTATCTTTTCACCTAGCTTAGCTGCAGCGCCCAGCAGCTTTAACACTTTTGTATCGGTTGCAAACTGATTTGTCCCCTCCTTCGGAAGCGTCCCCTCCTCCGGGATACAGAAATATCCCGTTGCGCATCGTTCATCCATATAACTGACTTCCACATGCTCCTTATCAAAGGGAGATTTATAGGGCATTCCGAGAAACAAGCGCCTGCCGCTGCTCTTAATAGCAGAATCAGCGGCAAAATCTTCAAGCTGTTCCCCTGTAATATTTTTGATACTTGCATGGAAATCCCCTCCCACCTCGCGAAATGTTTCCTGCTGGAAGGAAGCATTTACTGAAGACAAAATGGAAAATACCCCGGTAAACAATACCGTAGTCAAAATAATGGCAAAAACAGCAATAATATTCCGAACCCTGTCCGCCTTCATGCTTCGGATAGCAAGACGGCGAACTGTCTTTTTATTCTTCACCCGAAATAACATTGTCTTTCCCTCCTCCCATTATATGTCCGTCCTCAATTCGGATAATCCGGTCTGCAAGCTGTGCAATCTCCTCATTATGGGTAATCATCACTATTGTCTGTCCGAATTTTTCACCGGATACCTTGAGCAGCGATAATACATCCTGACTTGTACGGCTGTCCAGATTTCCCGTAGGCTCATCTGCCAGAATAATTGCCGGCTTTGCTGCTAACGCCCTGGCAATGGCTACTCTTTGCTGCTGTCCCCCTGACAGCTGTGAAGGCAGGCTTGCTAATTTGGGCTCCAGACCAAGCAGAGAAATCACCTGATTTACATATTCTTCATCTGCCTTATTGCCATCCAGTTCAATGGGCAGTACAATATTTTCATATACATTTAAGACTGGAATCAGGTTATAGCTTTGAAACACAAAACCAATTTTCCTTCTGCGAAATATGGTCAGCTCATCATCCTTTAACTCAAATATCTGTTTCCCGTCCACATATACTTCCCCTGAAGTAGGACGGTCCAGCCCTCCCAGCATATGCAGCAATGTAGATTTTCCACTGCCTGATGTCCCCACAATGGAAACAAATTCTCCCTGCTCCACAAAAAAATCCACTCCATCCAATGCACACACCTTGGTCTCTCCGGTTCCATATATCTTTTTTAATTCTTTTGTCTCCAGTATTCGCATTGTTATATCCCGCCTTTCTTATAATCAATTTTGCCTTTTGCGTTTTTATTATACACAGAAATTCTTACAAGAAACTTACAGAATATAAAATTCCGTCATACCTCCTGCTCTCCCTATCCACTGCTTCTATAAAGAAATGTTGAGATTGCAGTTGCTATTCGACTCCATTTGTTTTACAATTAAGTTATCTGATGTATGAAATCAATATTACTAAACCAAAGAAAGATAAGGAGAACAACATGACATTAAAAACAGATGAACAAGAAAACGGACTTTCATTTAAAGACAATGCTTCACCGACCAGTTATTCCGGTCAGCCATCAGCAGACACTGCCTCTGCCGACACATACAATAGCCAGCCAACATTTAACCCTGAATTTGATGATACCTATAAATACACATCAACCTCAAGTGTTAAAAAGGACATATCCTTTAAGGAATTTTATAAGGATTACTGCTCCTCTGAGGTCAAAAAGAATATAACTGGTTCCGCTGTTGCCCTTTACGTCTGCTGCGGTATCACCTTTCTGGCTGCTATAGCAGCATCCGTACTTGGAGTTGATATTATGGCCGGCATTATTGATGCCATTCTGATTCTGGGGCTTGCACTTGGTATACAGATAGGAAAAAGCCGTGCCTGTGCCGTTATCATTTTAGTTTATTCTATCATTAACTGTATTTATTCTCTTGTCTCAACAGGGAAGTTAGGAGGATATCTCATTATTATTGCCGCTGTATATGCTACAATCTATACCTTCAAGGCACGAAAAGAGTATAATGAGTATATTAATGGATAAACCATCTGGTTCATTTAATCCAGCATGATGTGATAATGTACATATCAATAATCGGAGAAACTGCCTTTAGCCTGTTTCTCCGATTGTTAAGTTATGACGAAGGAAAGTCTTATAAATCCAAGGATATTATTAACAGATATCCTTCACCTTTCTGAAGAAATCTGTATTCTTTTCCCTCCAATTGTAATGTAATCAACATTGCCTGTATCTATCTGCCCTATTTCCTGAAAGGAAATAAAGCTTTCCAGCGACCAATTATTATAATTTCCTCCGGAGGATGTCTGGCATGGAATTACCGTTCCATCCTTTAATGTTACGGAATCCACCTCCAAAAAACAATCCTCCGTATTTCCCGCCAAAGGATTTTTCCATGCCTCTATTCGGATGGATATCGGAGAAATCTCAATCTTATGGATATTACAAGTAAATTTAGTACCGTTTTTTCCCTTCATCGTCACCCATTTATATGGATGCTTCCTAACAGTATTCGCTGCATAGCAATTTCTCCATGAAAGCTGCCATTTACCGTTACCGATTAACGTTCCCTGTTTCTCCTTATCATCCTGATACGCATAAATATTCTCAGCAAAAATCTCTACCTCCGCCCTGTTTATTTTCTCCGTATCCATTCTATACGAGATAAAGGAAACATATCCCTGATTGTCAAAGCTATAAAATTCTCCTCCACCAGATATTATCCTCCCCCTCTTGTCACGATAGTACTCTTGAAGGTCACCAAACAAATAGTATCCATTTTCTCCAACCTCCCACGGAATATCCGTATCAAACTGTATCCACTGGGAATTTTGGTCTCCTATTAGCCTGACTGCCGTAACCGTAATACCCTCCGACACATCGCTTACGCCAATCTCTACATAGCCGCCCTCTAATTTCTCCATCACATTAGATAGTCCAAGCATCTCCGCCATCCTGATATCCCAGTCCCTCTCCTTTGCTAAAGCTGCCATCCCCATCAGCATGACAAACACAGTCATCAGAGGAATCAGCCTTCTTCCCAAAATTCTAAAGGAGCTATCCTTCCAAGACGATGACTGGTCAGACTCACTCTGAAGCTGCCTGTGAATTTTATCTGCGATCAATTTTTCTTGATTCCTTAGTCTGCTTTTTGCTGTTTTTTGCTGTTTGGCCATTCTCTGAAATTCCTTCAATGCCCTGTCCAGCGCTTCTGCCTCCTTAGCATCTATCTCCGTCATTAATTCACATAGTAAATCGTCAGTCCTCATAGCAGATAACCCCCCTTTCTATCAGCATTGCCTTTAACTTACTTTTTCCTCTATAAAGAATATTTTCGACCTTCTTTTCCGATAGTCCCATCTTCTTTGCAATCTCTTTATTCTTCATAAGCAGAAAATATTTATTGAGAAAAACCAGACTGTCCGGTTCTCCAAGCAAGCCGATTACCTCATGTAGGATTTGCCGTATTTCTTTTTTCTGTATTTCTTCCTCCACAGAAAAATCGGAAGCGATATCTGCTCCATATTCTTCATCCAGCAGAACTGGATTATTGCAATTTTTTCGCCGAATATCAATTGCTGAATTTCTGGCAATCGAATATATATAACTTTTCAGACTGCCTCCCTCATCCACAGAAAACTGATGACTGTTTTTCCATAGTTTAAAAAAGGTATCGGATACTGCTTCATCTACCATATCCTCGCCGTAATCCCGTAAAATTGCCCTGCATATTGTATTGACTTGCTTTCCATAAGATTGTATCGCCTTATGAATCCCTTTATCTGGATTTAGCCGAATTAAATCTATTAAGGCTTTATCTTCCATAATATCCTTCTTTCCCTGATATTGATAAAAAGAATTTTCTATCTACTATACTATACGGAATTTTTACCTAAAATCACTCACAGCAAATCATATAAGATAAGGCGATTCTTACCTGTAACTCTCCGTGCAGATATATTCTATGTCATCCAGCTTACTGATTTTCAATATATCATCCTTCTTTGCGATTACGGTAAAGCCATATATATTCAATCCATTTTGCTCTACATTATCCGCTATCGCATTAAAATTGTCATCACTGTCCTCCTCCATATCCATCATTTTGCAGAAGCTTTTTGCATCTGCCATATACCGAAGCATACTGACCATATGCTGTTTCATATTATCCTCCGAAACAACCCAGTCCTGTTCCTTTCCTGTTGTTTCATCCATGCTATACTGCGTAAGAAGCGGATATTTTTCTCTGTCATATGAAAGATATCCGGCACTTGCACTATATATGAATCCAATATTCTCATTAGCGAAATACTCGGTTTCATCATACATCTCATCATATTGGATATTTTTTTGACAAATTATGCACCAGTTCGGATCTATATCATTTGCCTTAACCCATGTAACAAAATCATCATATCCCATAACTTTATCCAGTGTCACATACGCAATATAATAATCCCCATCGTCCAAATGATACAACTCATCCCATGCATACTTTTTTTCTCCCGCCATTCCCTCTCCCAAAAAAAAGTCGTTTACAACATTTTCAGCGGGAATAAAGGTATTACTCACCGGTTTTTTAAGCAAATCTGCATCATAAAGTATCATTTTACCTTTATTCACTGTTCCTGCCACATTATGAAAGGTTCCTGTCCTACTAAACTCTTGAAAAACCGTGATATCATATTTTCCATTTCCATTTCCAATCACTTCAACATCTTCCCTGTAGGTCCCGGGTAAAAATAATTCCGAGTACACTGCCAAATCCAATGAAAGGCGGTTCGTTGTTATACCATTTTCTGTAACCCCTGTAATCTCCGACGGATCATAGTAAAATAAATCTATAATTTGCGGCAGTGCAAAAATAATAAAACATACCACAAATAAAACCACTGCTCCCACAATCACTCCTGCCTTAATAAAGGTTTTCCGGATCGCAGCTTGAATCATCCGTGTGAATTTTTCAGACTCCTCATCCATATCCTCCGCAATACCACTGTTCTCAAAATCACCACTTTTCAAATCAGAAAATATAGGCACTTCATCCCGGTCAAATAAATATTCACTGATGGCATCCTGACGTTCAATATCCGCTTCCACCTTCTTCTTTTGAGCCTCCTCTAATTCTTGCGTTTTATATTTTTCAATTAATTCATAATATGTCATAACCCTTTGCCTCCATATATTCTCTTAATTCCCTTTTTCCACGATATGCCAGCACCCGGACATTTTCCGGGGAAAGCTTAAGAAGTCCTGCAATCTCCCTTTGTGATAACCCACCGTAATACTGCAGCGTAAGTATCTCCCGCTTTTGTTCCCCGATATGCTGCAATGCCTGATACAATAGCCTTCGTCGTTCATCTACAAGCAGCCGGTTTAACATCCTTTCGCTCTGCTCGTCATATATCGTATCACCGATTCCCTCTAAGGGAACATTCCGCTGTTCTTTGCTTCTATAATTAAAGTATAGATTTCTGGCTACCATATATAGCCATGCCCGCATATTGGTATGCCCATCTTTTAAGGACAACAACGCCTTTAGAAACGTCTCCTGCATTAAATCCTCTGCAACCTCCCGGTTCTTACAGAGGGAAAACAGATACAGATAGATTTCTTTTTCATACTTCATATAGAGCTGTCGTAATACCTCCGTTTTCATATCTGCCTCCTTCCTTTTTCTGAAACGTTTCTACAAATAAAACAATGAGGGCGGCAAAATGTTACATTTTTTTTAAACAAGAAAAAAATCATCAACCTTCCTTGCGACCGTTGGTGACATTTACAACAGCAAAATAGTACCAGACTCCCACCACATCTGCTAAAAACCAGCCAATGGGAATTGCTGCCCAAATTCCAATCACACCGATAAAAGAAATACCGGAGAGTACATATGCCAGCACCACTCTGGTTCCTAAAGAACAGACAGTAAGAATCACAGACATTCCCGGCTTTTCCACAGCACGGTAATAGCCATATAGCATGAATAAAAGTCCGATACCAAAATAGAAGGCTGCTTCAATCCGCAGATAACCCACACCAGTCTGAATAACAGCCTTATTTCCTGCATCAATGAAAATCCCCATCAACGGTTTTGCGAAGAGACAGACCAGTGAGCTGATTATCATACAGAATACAAATACACAGAGAACGGAGCTTTTGATTCCCTTCCAAATCCGCTCCTTTTTGCCTGCACCATGGTTTTGTGCCACAAAGGTTGAAAAAGCATTTCCAAAATCCTGTACCGGCATATAAGCCAGCGTATCAATCTTTACTGCCGCCGCAAATGCTGCCATCACCACTGTTCCAAAGCTGTTCACCAACCCCTGTATCATCAAAATCCCAAAATTCATCACTGACTGCTGCAGACAGGTCAGAAAGGAAAGTCCAAAAATCTCCTTTAAAATGTCCGCATTCCACTTCATATGCTGACGCTTTACCCGAAGCTTAGGAAAACAGATATAAGAATACACAGCAAGTCCGATTCCTGACACAAACTGGGAAATAACCGTTGCTGCTGCCGCTCCCTGAACACCCCATTTATACACCACGACAAAAAGAATATCCAACAGGATATTCAGCACCACAGATATACAAAGAAACAACAGGGGCACCGCAGAATTTCCGATTGCCCGTAGCAGACTGGCAAAGAAATTATAAAGAAAAACAGCCGTCATCCCAGTAAAAATGCAGACCAGATACTCCTTCATTAATTCCTGTATTTCCATCGGAACCTGCAAAGCTTGAATAATCCAGTTGACTGCAGCAAAAACGGCAATATTTAAAACAACGGTAAGTAATCCGATTAATATAAAGGATTGAAATATCCCCTTAACCAGACTCTCACCGTCCTTTCTGCCAAATTGGATAGCAAAATAAGCACTACTCCCCATGCAAAGACCTATCAATATAGAGGTCAGAAATGTCATCAGCGTATAGGAAGCCCCCACAGCCGCCAATGCCTCTTGTCCAAGAAACCGCCCCACCACAAATGTATCCACTACATTGTATAACTGCTGTAATACATTGCCCAGCATAAGGGGAAATGCAAATTTTAATAATTTAATTGTGATGTTTCCTGTTGTCAAATCACCGTTCATCTTACTTAGTATTTCAAAATCACTTTCCGTTCTGTTTCTTTAACTGAGCAAAAAATTCATCCTCCGGCATTGGTTTTGCATAGAAATAGCCCTGTACCTGATCACATCCAATATTTTTCAACAGCTCAATCTGGTCCTCTGTCTCTACACCCTCTGCCAAAAGACCCAAATCCAGCCTGTCAGCCATGGAAGCCACCTGCTCCAGAATTAATCTGCCCTTACCCGACACCAGCATGTTTTCCATGAACTTTCTATCCAGCTTTATGACATCAAACGGGGTCTCCAACAAAATATTCAAGGAAGAATAACCGCTTCCAAAATCGTCCATTAAAAGAGTAAAGCCCTCCTCCTTTAACTGCAGTGCCTTCAGACTGACCTGCTGTCCATCTGCAGTTTCTGTTATTTCCAGTTCCAGTAGCTCCTTCGGAATCCCGCTGCGCTCTATCATATCAGAAAGCTTATATATGCATTCATCATCCAACAAATGGACTCTTGACATATTAACAGATACCGGGCAGTCGGTAATCCCCACATCAACACATTTTTTGATAAAACGGCACGCTTCTTCCCATATGTAATAATCCACCCGTTTTACAAAACCGTTTTCTTCAATAACCGGAATAAACTCATTAGGATAAATCATTCCTCTCTCCGGATGATTCCACCTCACAAGTGCCTCCGCACCAATAATTTTATTTTGTGCAATACTATACTTAGGCTGCAGATACATCAAAAACTGCCTCTCTGCAATGGCTGCCTGCATATTCTCCTCGATAAACTTTCTGTTGTAGAGATTTTCCTTAAACTGTTCCCTATAAAAAAGAATATTTACCAATATATTGTTCTTTATAGACTTTCTCGCCATGGCAGCCCGGTCCTCCATCTGCCTAAGCTCCATCTCCTTATCCTCCACAGTATATACACCATAAGACATTTGCAGCTTCACCTGCTTAAACTTTCTGATTTTGGCATCTAAGTGATGGATAAATTCCAGCAGCTGTTCTTCTCTGTCATATTCGGTCACCACCATAAAAACATCACTTCTAAGGTTGATAAAATACTGCTTTTCATTGCAGCATTCCTTTAACTGGTTCTTGATAAAGTCCAAAACCTCATCCCCGAATTTTTCTCCATATAAATCGTTCACTATCTTAAATTTGCGGATATCAAACTGAATAAATGCCACACTTCTGGAAGTGGAATACAAAAGATTATTGACATTTCTCCTGAATCGTTTGAGCCTGCTCATATTTTTTAGTACGCTGTGCATCTCGTCAGTTTCCGGTATATCCTCTAATGCCATGGCATCCTCAGCTATATCCTTTAAATGCTCTGCCAGCATGTCCTCCAAAATATCAATACTGATATCAAGCGCTGTAGGGCATTTCTGCAAAATCAATCCGTCCTGACGGATAACCGCCATTTCCTCCGGTTTGGAAATATCCTTTCCGAGAATATCCCGGCAATAAACATTTCCGTTCATCTTCTCTGTAAATCGATGAATAAATTCATCTGTCTTCTTATTGCCGTACATCTCCAATTCCCTGTCCTGAGCATCATAAAAGCCCAATGCCATTCCCAGCACCAGCATCGAAGCAGTAATACAGCCACAGGTTCCACCCTGACGCATTCCCCCTCCGAAACATGTACTAATTTTAAATGCTGTCTTTAAATCTAATCCAAAATCACCTGCAAATGCGCCAAAAAGTGCCTGCGAGCAATGATATTTCTGATGTAACAGCTGATATGCCTTCTCTTTATGAGTCATAGGAAACCTCCTTTTCTCTGCTTATAAAATCTCTTTATATACTATATACCATTTTATCTCTATTGGGAAGAGGATAAAATAAACTTTCTCCCTGTTAAGGTCAAAAGACTGCTTACGTTCCTCCATGCAAAAAAATTCCTGCCTGTAACAAAAGTATCCTTATCACAGACAGGAATAAAACGACAACTCTCAGTTTCCGCCTCCTATTTTATTTGCCCGTATATTTTTACCGCACAGTTGCATATACCCTTCCTGACTCCATGGACAGCATGCATACATGAAAAATCGCCATTACCGCCTTAGAACATACACCCACAATATATTTGCAGTCCTCTTCCACAGAATGTGTACCTCTTCTGATATAATTTCTGTGTTCCTCTTTAAGAAATTTGCAAATATCCGATACACTCTTAAAGCGTTCCATATCCTCAAGCTCTATACTTGCCTTCCATTTCTTTAAATCCTTCTCGCGAATCCCCCTGATGTACGAACGCAGCTTATGCTTTAGCTGTCCCTCATATATGCAGTGCTGTTTCATATTCCCCATATACTCCTTATTATGAGGATAGGTAAAATAGTCCGCAATATAGTGAACCACCTCTCCAAGCTTTGTAAAATACATCGTTGACAAATCATCTAAATTGCTGTATCCCTGTGTCAGTTTTTCAATTCCTCTCTCCACCAAATCAAAGGTTTCTGTAATCTCATGCCTCTTTGTCAGAAAAGAAGGTTTGCAATCTGGTAAAATACTCCCAATGTAAAATGCTTTCTTATGCTTGTCAAAATTCTGCATACCAGAAATATTCACGATATGTCTGGCCAATGAAATATGTGATTTTTTACGCATAACAGCCTCCTGTCCCAATACTTGTCCTTCATTGCTACTCGTTTATTATAAGCTTATTGTTTACAAATAACAATGTAAATACCTACAAATATATTTGGTAATAGTTGCTATTTACATTTAATGTACAAAGGTGAGCACAAACCACGTATAACTTCCCTCTTCACTCTTTACATGTATACTTCCACCCATTCCCTCTACAATGGATTTTGTCAAAGAAAGTCCAATCCCCACACTGTTGGGATTGACCTCCTGGTGAACCCTGTAAAATCGTTTAAATATGTTGGGAATTTCTTTCTCCGGTATTCCTGGTCCTTCATCCTTTATACTAATCCGGGTATAAACTGCCGTCTGCTCTGCCTCTATCCATATAGGTTTTCCGTCGCCAGAATAATCTGATGCATTTTTTAACAAATTGATAATAGCCTCCACCAGCCAGTCTCCGTCACAGACAAGAGAAATGTTTTCCATACAGTCCAGCTGCAAAGTCTGTCTCCTCTCCTGCACGAGAAACTGCACGCCTTCAGCCGCCTGCATAAGCAGCGGTCTCAATTGATTATCTCTTCGCTCAAACTGAATGGCACCCGCCTCAATGCGTGCCAGCTTCAGCATGGATAAAACCATCCATTCCATCCGGCTCAGCTGATTAGCCGTTTCCGTTAATATCTGCTTTCTCTTTTCTGGTTCCTTTACCTTATCCTCCTGAAGCAAATCAACAAATACATTCAACGAAGCCAGCGGCGTCTTTAACTGATGAGAGATATCCGAAATAATGTCTCTTAGAAAGATTTTTTCCTCCATTTCCCGATTTCTGCTCTGCTTTAGCACATGTAACATCTTATAAAAATTACTATAAAGAATACCAATTGTCCCCTCACGATATTCTTCTGAGGGAGGCTCTTCATCCTTCTCTATCACATCGGTCATCAGGACAGAAACATTTTCTATCTCTTCATATACCTTATTGAGTCTGCGATAGCAAATCAAGTAAATCCCAAACGTAAATACCACAACTATACCGATTAGCTCTACTGTTCTCCTCGTAAATTTACCCCAGACATTCAAGGTCCATATCATCACAATAACCAAAAACAAAAATGCCATAATAAAATATATTACCCGAAATCTGCTCCGTTCATAACTGCTTCTCATATCATCATCTCCATTGCCGCAACTGATTTTGAATTACAAGGATTATCTGTTTATTAGTTCCTATTTTCTCTTCCTGAAACGATAGCCAATTCCCCGAACAGTTTCAATCCATTCCGCATCTGTCCCCAGCTTGTTCCGCAGACGTTTCATATACACGGAAAGTGTATTGTCATCTACGAAAGATTCCTCCGTGTCATACAGTCTCTCTAACAGCTGGCTTCTGGTCAGTACCACACCCTCATGCTGCACCAGTTCCCTTAATAAACGCAGCTCACTGGTAGTACAGTCCACAGCTTTTCCCTGAAAAAGCAGTCGAAATTCCTTCGGATAGAACTGATGGCTGCCAAACTGACAGCAGACCTGACTGCTTTCCTTTAAAAGTCGGGAACGGCGAAGATTTGCCGCAATTCTGGAAAAAAGCTCCTTAACCCGGTATGGTTTAGTCACATAATCATCTGCACCTATCTCCAGCCCCTGCACTATATTTACCTCCTCACCCACTGCGGTCAGAAAAATAATCGGTATATGCTGATTCTCCTGTCTGACCTCCCGGCAGAAATCAAATCCATTTCCATCCGGAAGCATAACATCAAGCAGTATTAAATCCGGCTCCTCCTTCAGTGCCTCCCGTGCTTTTTCCAGACTCCCGGCATGAATCACATCATATCCCTCTGCCTGAAGTGCATATTCAGTTCCCATAGCTAAGGCGAAATCGTCTTCCACCAATAAAATCGTATCCTTCATATCATTCTCCATAATACCACAAACAAGAAAAAAAGGACATTCCGAAATAAAGCGAAATGTCCTGCCAATCATTTTCAATTAATATTTATATACTTTTATTGATTTTCTTCCGAATGCCATCGCTTTCTTATGTGTTGAGAAGAAAATATCAATGTGGTTGCCTTTTACTCCGCTACCACAGTCTTCTACTGTATACACAATACCATCAATAACAACCTGTGTTCCATAAGGCAGTATACTTGTATCCGCTGCAATGGTTCTTCCCTCTGTCGGCGTTGTTCCGCTGGCTGTCTTACCACTTCCGCTACTACATTTATCACATCCACAATATGCTGTAATCGTAAAGGTTCCTATACATTCACCAGACTCTGTTGCTGTAACCGGTGTAGTAGTAGCACCCTGATAGGTATCACTGTTTGAATTAGACGAATTGGTATTTCCACCTGTACTGCCACCAGAGGACTGCTTAGCTGCCTCAGCTACTCTCTTTGCTTCCTCCTCTGCAGCTTTTCTTGCTGCCTCTTCCTCAGCTATACGTTGTAACTCCTCAGCAGATACTGCAATCTCATAAAACTCATCTACCTCTACAAAGCTAGACGAAACATAACCAACCTGACCGTCTTCCAATCTAACCGGCAGCCACTCAATCTCTTCCTGAACACCGGCTTCCGCTGTATCCTTTTCCTCCTGCTGTTTATCTGTTTTCTTCTCGGCTGTTGCCTCTACAACGCTATCCTCTACCGTTTCCTCAGCCTCCGCTACAGCTTCCTCAGCCTCTGTCTCATTTAAGACAGTAACTGTATCATCCTTATCTAAAACCACAAGGATTGTAGAATCCGTTGATTTCTCGGAACGGATATTTACACCGTCCTCTAAAACAGTTCCATGAAGTGTAACAAAATCTGTTGCAAATTCCTCTGCACTCTCTCCTGTCAGCACATATTCTGTCAATACATATCCTTCTACGTCACCGGACTTAATCTTTGTCCAGTCTCCCTCTGTACCTTCCACAATTGCGATTGCCCCTTGATTCATAGAACCCACAAACTCTGCCTCTGTGTTTGGCTCCTTGCGAATATTCAAGGTTCCTTCCACATTAGCAATACATTTATGTGCAAATTCACTTTCCTCTTCCTTGGGCTCTTCACGTTCAGCATCCTCCACCATAGCAGTAACCTGTGCTACAATGGATTCTGTTGATATATTATTTGTAACAATCGTGTCCTCTGTATTTTCCTCCGGCTGCTGTTCTTCATTCTCTGCCACCGGTTCTCTCGTGGTATCACTCTGCTCTTCCACATTGCCAAACAATGCACTCTTTACACTTACTGACGCATCTGCTGTTACCACATCATTTTTTTCTGCCGGCTGCCCTATAACAAGACAACTGATTATTAATGCTGTCACAACTACCGTACAAAATAGCAGCTGCATATTGCGCACAAAATATCTTCCATTAAAAATATGCTTTTTCATATAAAGTTTATAGCGTTCTGTCATTACAGCTCTTCTGCTATGCCGCATGTTTCTTTCCTCCATCAACTTTCAGCTTACTGCTGCCACGTCTTCCCAATGTTGATTTCTACATTATAAGCCATAAATTCCCATGTCAAAATGTTACAAACTTGTTACAATCTGTAATATAGCACGTAACAAAATAAATGTCAAGATACCATTTTTCGTTAAAATGACAATGTTTTTCTTAATAAATATGCTATTTGTGACAAAATGTGTTAAGTTTTTTTCACATTTATCTATTTTGCTTATATTTTTACCATATTTTTGTAGATTATTACTATTTTCCTGACAAAAAAATTACTATACTATGACTTTGTAATATTTTTTGTTGATCAGGAGGAATAACCATGGCTGTCATGCGCTTGGACAAATATCTTGCCGATGCCGGCATAGGCACTCGTTCCGAAATCAAAGCCTACATAAAAAAAGGATTGGTAAAAATAAATGATACCATTGCCAAAAAACCGGACATCAAGGTAGATTCCGATTTAGACCACATTTTCTATAGAGGGGAAAATATTCTCCTTCCCGATTTTGAATACTATCTGCTCAACAAACCAGCTGGCTATGTAAGTGCTACCAAGGATAATACGGCGCCTACCGTTCTCTCCTTAATTGACAGCAGGCGCAGAGACCTTTTTCCTGTGGGTCGCCTTGACAAGGATACGGAAGGTCTTTTACTCATCACCAATGATGGCGAGCTCTCCCATATGCTTCTTTCCCCCAAGCATCATGTGAATAAAACCTATTATGCTGTCGTGGAGGGCACGGTGACCTGGAAAGATATTGAGGTCTTTAAAAACGGTCTTGAAATCGGTGATGACGACTTAGGAACAGCTATGCCGGCAATATTATCTGTCCTTAGCATAGATGCTGTCAAAAACCTTTCCTATGTGGAGATAACCATTCAGGAGGGAAAATATCATCAGGTCAAACGCATGTTTTCTGCAGTAAATAAGCAGGTAGTGTATTTAAGACGCATTGCCTTTGGCAGCCTATCACTTCCCGATACCCTTCCTCTTGGAAAATATCGCCTACTGACTGATGAAGAACTCGAACAGCTATACAAAGCCTGCAGATAACCGAATTTTCTGCAGGGAATGATCATTTATTCCCAAGATGCTTTAGCAGGTTAAAGCATTGACACATTCCGAATATCATATTATGATGTAACTGTTTAGAAATCTAACAGCAATTGGAGAAAAAAATGGACAAACAGCATTTATGTATTGGATTCATTGGTCTTGGCCTGATTGGCGGTTCCATTGCAAAATCCATACACCGTATATTTCCAGATGCAGACATTCTCGGCTTTGACGTAGACCAGAATGCTCTTGCCCTTGCTCTGGAGGAGCAAACCTTAACCAAAAATGTAACTGCCATTGAGGCAATGGGTGATTGTGATTATATTTTCCTATGTGCACCGGTACATTACAATATCGCCTATCTTCCTATATTAAAGCGGATTATCAAAGAATCCTGTATTCTTACCGACGTGGGCAGTGTAAAAAGCGACATATGCAAAGCCATCCACGACAATCAGCTGGATGACTATTTTATCGGCGGTCATCCCATGGTTGGCTCTGAGAGAAGCGGTTACGAAGCGGCAAACGACCGCCTAATTGAAAACGCCTACTATTTTGTCACGCCCTCGGCTACGGTTACTCAGACAAAAATAGAAGATTTTCGTACCTTTCTGGAGGATTTAGGCGCTATTCCCCTTATTTACAGTCCTGCACAGCATGATGAAATCACTGCCTATATCAGCCACATTCCTCATGTCATTGCTTCCTCACTGGTAAATCTGGCGGCCTCCAAAGAAGATGACAACGGAATGCTGCGGCAGTTGGCTGCCGGAGGCTTCAAGGACATTACACGAATCGCCTCCTCAAACCCGGTAGTCTGGGAACATATATTACTCAGCAATCCGGACAATATCGTTACCGGACTCAAGAAATTTATCTCTGAACTGGAGGGAATAATTCATCATATTGAAACAGATAATGCACGGGAAATATATACCTTTTTTGACTCTGCCAGAGATTACCGTAATTCAATTCCCGAACATGCCACAGGAGTGATACGCATGAACTATGAAGTCTATGTGGATATTCCTGACGAGCCAAATACACTTGCCAAAGCGATTTCCTGTATCGGCGAAGCAGGTATTAACCTAAAAAATCTGGGAATCACCCACAACCGTGAAGATAACGAAGGAGTGCTGCGTCTTTCCTTCTATGACAATGAAAGCGCTGCCAAGGCGGCCGCCCTCCTCAAAGAAGAGGGCTATCGGATATATGAACGCTGACAAGAACTTAGAGGAGAATAACCATGATAATACCACATTTCAAAAAATTACGCGGAGAAGTAACCGTACCGGGGGATAAATCCATATCTCACCGAAGCATAATGCTTGGTTCCCTTGCAAAGGGAACCACTGAGGTATCTGGCTTTTTACAGGGCGCTGACTGTCTGTCGTCTATTTCCTGCTTTCAGAAAATGGGAATCCCAATTGAAAACAACCCAGAAACAAATACTGTACTCATTCACGGAAAGGGTCTATATGGACTTACCGCGCCTGAGCATATTCTTGATGTAGGAAACAGCGGCACTACCACCAGACTGATGTCCGGTATACTGTCGGCTCAGCCATTCACTTCAACAATTGACGGTGATGCATCCATCCGCAAACGGCCAATGGGCAGAATCATGACCCCGTTAGGACAGATGGGAGCAAAATTTGAATGCCTCGGTACAGATAAATGTGCACCCTTTAAAATATCAGGAGGACAACTCCACGGTATTGCCTACCATTCTCCGGTAGCCTCCGCTCAGGTCAAATCAGCCATACTGCTGGCCGGATTATATGCTGAAGGAAGGACCAGTGTGACCGAGCCTTCTCTGTCCCGCAATCATACCGAGTTAATGTTTGAATCCTTTGGTGTAAACATAGCGAGAGAAAATACTACGGTAACTGTATCTCCTGCAACAGAGCTGACGGCTCAAAAAATCGAAATCCCCGGAGACATTTCCTCTGCCGCATATTTTATTGCAGCCGGATTGATTACTCCTAACTCTGAGATTACCATCAAAAATGTAGGGATAAACCCCACAAGAGACGGAATCCTCACTGTATGCCGGGATATGGGGGCAAAAGTTACTCTTTCTAATGTACGCAATAATGTAGGTGAACCGGTGGCGGACATCACTGTATCCTCTAGTACACTGCACGGCTGCACGATTCAGGGTGACATTATTCCAAAGCTCATTGACGAAATCCCTGTCATTGCCATTATGGCCGCCTTTGCAAACGGCACCACCATCATCAGGGATGCCCAGGAATTGAAGGTGAAAGAATCCAACCGTATTGATGTTATGGTCAACTACCTGTCTGCCATGGGGGCAGATATCGAAGGCACAGACGATGGTATGATTATACATGGCGGCAGACCTCTTCACTGTGCGGTTATCGATTCCATGCTCGACCATCGCATTGCCATGAGCTTTTCCATTGCGGGCAGTCTGGCTGAAGGAGATACAGAGATTACAGGTGCAGAAATAATCAGCGTTTCATATCCGAGTTTTTACTCAGATTTTCAAAATCTCGCCAATTAGAAAATACGAGTTTTTACTCACTTTACATTTTTCAATAAAATTTCTGTCTTTTGTGCGAACAAAAGGCTAAAGGGGTTTTGAATTTCATATTCAAAACCCCTTTAGCCTTTTTGCTTAACATAACTGATTATCTGTCTTGCTTACACTATTGCTCTTCCATTAATCTCTTATTAAATTCCTCCACTGTCATCGGCTTGGCATAGTAAAATCCCTGTGCTGTATCACATCCACATTCAGATAAAAATTCTGCCTGTTCTTTTGTTTCCACACCCTCTGCCACTAAGTCCAGACCAATTGATTTGGTCATCTGGATAGTATGCTTAACAATTTTTTGTCCACGGTCTGAGTTGATAAAATCCTGCAGAAATCCACGATCTATTTTTATCACGTCAAACTGTGTATCCTTTAACGTATTTAAAGAAGAGTACCCCGAACCGAAGTCATCCATGAGCAAAACAAAATCATTCTCCTTCAACGTGGCAATTCCGCTACTGGTATCTATATCCTCTACCGTTTCAGTAAGTTCTATTTCCAAATATTTTTTCGGTATTTTATATTGTTCTACCAGATTATTGAGAATAGTTACAAATACACCGCTTTTTAAATGCAGTCTGGATACATTTACTGAGACAGGAAGAGGCTCTAACCCTTTATCTATCCAGCTTCTGATAACCTTACAGGCCTCCTCCCATATATAGGCATCCATCTTTGTCACAAAACCATTTTTCTCAAAGAGCGGAATAAACTCCATCGGTGATATAACACCTCTCTCCGGCTGTATCCAACGGACCAGCGCCTCTGCTCCAACCATTCTGTTATTCTGAATGCTATACTTAGGCTGCAAATACATAACAAATTCGTGATTGACCAACGCCTTTTCCATGTGATCCTCCACAAACTTCCCATTCAGGATGGAATTACCCATTCCCTCCTCAAAAAATTCGATATATTTTAACGCATTCTCTTTGATGCTCTGTCTTGCCAATGCAGCCCTATCGCCGAATTTGCGAAGCCTCTCATTGATATCCTCCACAAACGCTACTCCGAATACCAGCCGGTAAGAGGTATTCTTATATTCCAGCAGTTCGCGATTTATCACCTCAATAAAATCAATAATATCCTGCTTTGTCTCATAGGCAGTCATAATCATAAAAACATCTGCTGTCAGGCGGGCATAAAGCTGATCCTCATTACAGATGATCTTCAGCGACTCCAGAAAGTAATTTAACAGCTCGTCACCAAAGACCTCCCCATATAATTCATTTATCGCTTTAAATTTGGCAACATCAAACTGAATCAGGGCATATTTACCCTCTGGATTCTTTTTGATAATTTCATTTGCTACGCTGATAAACATTGCCGGAGAACGGTCATTTGTCATATTCTGTGCCAGCTGTAAACGGTAAATCTCCTCTGCATCTAAAGCACAAACTACCACATTCATACCTACAATTGCCTCTGTCTCATCCTTCATGATAAAGCATTCTATCTTATGATAGCTATAGATATCTCTATGTGCATTCATATGTACAGAAACATTAATCCGCTCCTCCTTAACCGGTACAAAGCTCTCGCTTCCCTTCATCCCCGCTTGTATCTTACGCCAAAAAACACGATACGTTGCCTTGTCTTCCTCCAGCACATATTGTGACAATCCCTCCAGTGCATTTGGTATACTCTCCATTCCCGAAAAGAACATTGAATTTCCATTTACAATTTTCCAGCCATGATGCACATCCCAATACATAACTAATACATTATTCATTGACAAAATCACATCAATCATATCCTCATTTGAAAACGCCATAGCTGAATCCTCCTGTTTGACAAATAGAACCAATCCTAACCGATAGATTATTATATTTTAACAGAATTTTCCGCTTTTGTCATTAGGAAAGTACATTTTATCATGGTACATTTACGTCTTTTTTGTTACAAATTTCCCCCTTTAGAATTTGTATCCTTCGCTCTGGCTGCGGTAATCAGAATAGAAACCGCCCCAAACAGACATCCTGCCACCGGCCACACTATCCAGCTTCTCTCCCAGTTGTGTGTGATAAAACCGTATCCAAGATACCCCGTTGTTACCAAACACCAATAAACACCTGCAACAGTTCTGATAATATCCTCTGACTCTTTTCTTTCCTTTTTTCGAACCCTCGTAAATCCATTTTGTTGTAATAAAACATCATAGCAATCCTTTTCCATCCCCGCCAAAACAAAAAAGCGCACGGCAATCGCAATCATAGCAAACAACACCATAGCTGCTATATCCTCCCAGACCGGATTACCGGTTGAGTCATAGATTGCATTACAGATAACGCATCCAATCACCGCAGCTATACAAAGAACAACCCCCGCTGTGATTCTGAATGTAAAAATTTTATAGAATTTCTCATACTCACCCTCTAACCGTTCCTTTTCCTTCTCTGGCAAAATAAAAGGTTCTGTTTTAAAAAATGTGTATCGCTCCAGTCTCATACTGGAAGATACAAAAATAGCTACCGCCGCTGCTGCACATAGCAGTATCGGAACTGCCGCCAAACCACCTCTCATTGTAATCCCTTCTGCTAAAAGAAGATACGTATTCACAGCACTATATAGTACTACGCTGATGATACAAAGAAATACACCCCATGAAATCCGCTGGGCTGATTTAAAATATACTGCCTGATATTCCTCCACTTCCTCTGTCCGGAGTTTCCGGATCTTCCCCTCTTCATAAGCCAGATCATCCTCAGAAGAATTTATTTCCTTTTCTGAATATGATGCCTGAGTAGGCTCCTTTTCATACTCCGGGGTAACATCTCCCTCCTCCTTCAGCAAATAATCCGTAGTCACACCAAATATCTGGCTCATCAACACCAGCTTATCCAAATCCGGCATAGACTGTCCAGACTCCCATTTTGACACCGCCTGCCGGCTTACCTCCATCTGTTCTGCAAACTGCTCCTGCGACAGACCTAATCGTTTCCGCTCGGTGAATATTTTCTCTGCTAATCTCATATTCATTTTCTCCTTTCGATTTTTGTCCATCTTACAGTTGCACCCCCTTTTTCTTCCACCAAGTCTACCTTGAAATTTGTCAACTAATGGTTGCTTTTGTTGATTTTATTAAGCTTTATGTTGTTTTTTGAATAAACATCGCATCCCCAAAGGAAAAGAAACGATACTGTTCTTCCACTGCCACTTCATAGGCATGCAGCATTTTCTCCCTCGTAGAAAATGCAGACACCAGCATAAGCAGGGTAGATTCCGGTAAATGAAAATTGGTAATCAGGGAATCCACCACCTTGAACTGATATCCCGGATAAATAAAGATATCGGTCCAGCCGCTTCCGGCTTTCACAACCCCGTTGTCATCTGCCACTGATTCCAAGGTTCTTGTACTGGTGGTTCCGACAGAAATAATTCGATTCCCCCGTTTCTTCGCCGCATTGATTTTTGCCGCTTCCTCTTCCTCCACGACATAGAACTCCGAATGCATATGGTGCTCCAAAATATTATCCACCTTAACCGGACGAAATGTTCCCAGTCCAACATGCAGAGTCACATGGGCAATCTCCACACCCTTTTTCTCCAGCTGTGCTAACAGCTCTTTGGTAAAATGCAGTCCTGCTGTAGGTGCTGCTGCTGAGCCCTCATGCTTTGCATATACCGTCTGATAACGATTACGGTCCTTTAACTGATGGGTGATATACGGAGGAAGAGGCATCTGTCCAAGCTTATCTAAAAGCTCCTCCCAGATACCTTCATATTCAAATCGAATGAGACGGTTTCCCTCCTCTACTATATCAACGACCTCTCCTGTTAACAGACCGTCACCAAAGCTGATTCTTGCCCCCACTCTTGCCTTTTTTCCCGGCTTTACTAAAGTTTCCCATATCTTTTCTTCTTTTCTCTTTAACAGTAAAACCTCAATAGAGGCTCCTGTATCTTCTTTTACCCCCATAAGCCGCGCAGGAATTACCTTAGTATCATTGATCACCAGGCAGTCACCTTGGTTTACATAATCTAATATGTCATAAAAATGCCTGTGTTTAATCTCCCCGTCCTCTCTTCCTACTACCATAAGTCGGGAGTCGCTTCTCTTTTCAAGAGGATCCTGTGCAATCAGTTCCTCCGGTAACTCATAATAAAAATCTGTTAATTTCATCTTAATCTGCTTCTTTCTCTAATCTATTTTTACTGACTAGGTTTTTATTCCTTTTATCTGATGGCTCTCTGATTCCTATACTCATAAGCTGGAAGTTGTTGTAACTATCTTATGGCTTACTTGGATTTTTTCCAGCCTTCATCCTTTTCCTGACTGGAAGCCGTCGCCTTTGTAAGCTGCAGTATAATCTCACTGAAATAACGCTCCGGCACATCCTTTAAGAGCAGTGCATCGTCCTTGTGCTTTTCATTCCACCATATTTCCTTTGCCGTTTTTCCTGCCGGATAAAATGCCGCCTCATAAACGGTAACCTCCTCTCCCATGCCGCCTACATAGCTTCCGGAAAAGAACAGGGATACTCCATACCCAAGCTCCGTATCCTCTCTATAGTAGGTATCGATGCAACCGGCGTCTAACACAGCTCCCTTATACCAGCCTAAAGTCTGCAATTTTCCCGATAAAGACAGGTCATTTAAGATCATACCGCCAAACCGCTCCAATTCCCTGCTGCCTTCCTCCTCCTTTGTCCGGTAAAAAACAGGTCTTTCCAACTGCTCAAAGGGCTGGGTAATCTCATAATCCGCCAGCTGCTCCTTCCACGTCTCAATGCTCTCTGCCGTAAGCTCCACCGGATGCACCAGACCAATGCTGGCATTTTCCGGGAACTCATATTCCTCTTCCTCTTCTGTGTTAAAGGAACCGTCCTCCATATAACGAAAACTCTTTGTCAGCCTGTGCTCCTCATACACACCCCAGATTAGACCAATGGCAAACTGATGCATAATTGGATTTTTTACAAACAGCTCCTGCCATGCCTCAGCAGTCCAGAGACGTTCTGCGGAAAGTGCCGCTTCAAGCCGCATTTTCTGGCTGGCTACCGTAGTCTTCATCTGCTTTTTCATCTGCTTGAATTCACTGTATGCCGCCGCTGCCTTTTCCTCATCATCCTTTTTGCCCGGTGCCGGAAGATTCTTAAGCTTTTTCCCCGATGCATCAAACACCTCAATCTCCAAAGACGGCGTGATCGTAACGGTAAACTGCCGCTCACCGTAGTCAAAATGCCGTTCCATATGCTCATCAAAGCCTAAATCCGGTACAATTTTATCCTCCAGCTGTGCCCGTGTAAGACCAAGCTGCTCCGCTGCATACTCCAGCGCTTTTCCTGCTGCCGCTCTTACCTGCTTAAACTTAAACTTTCTCGCAATACTGTCCACAATGAGCAATGCCTGCGGCTCCGGGCTAAGAGCCAATGCCTGTACAGCCTCTGCTGCAATGGCTCCTCTGGAATTTGCAGGCCACTCCTTAATCTGATGCTCCAGCTTCACTACGATATCTGCACTACCATGCTGGGCAGCCGCATATAAAACCCAGCGTTTCTTTGCCTCTGCACCGAGTTCCATCCATCTGTCAAACAGCTCATTGACATATACAGCAAACTCCTCCGCAATAAGCTCCCCAGCAAGAACTGCCGCTGTCTTGTTCACTCCAAGCTTTCCCATAGAGACATAGGAAATGAGTATTGCCTGCAGATATTCTTCCCCTGCCTCACTTCCATCCTTTTTATGTACCATCGGAAATGGCTTCTCATACGCCCATGCAAGGGAACGTTTTTTACCGCCCTTATGCAGCTCCTTTACAAGGTCTGTATTTAAAATCATTTTGCCCTCTCCGTCTTTTTCTCCCTCTTTGCTTTCGCCGCCGCTCAGATACTCCCTGAGCAAAGCGGCAAGCTTCGCACTTTTTTCCTTGTCACTGGCAGCCTGCAATGCCTCCAAGTCCTGCTCATCCTTCCATGAAATCAGCACCCGGACTGCCATCTCCCGGTCTGCTGCCTTCTTTGCTCCCAGCATGGAAAGGATATCGTCATGCCAGTTCCTCTGCTTTTCCAAAACAGAGAGCAGTTCCTCTTTTACAGACTTTGCACTGTCTGCCGCATATTTTAAGATATCCTCTTTATTCCTCTCGGCATCCATGGCAAGTGTCCTTACCCCGATACATCTTCCATAGGCATCTGCCCCTGCAAAGGCTGCTACAGTCTCCTCCCTGCGCTCCTTCAGATAACCGGCAAAAACCTCCGGTGCTTTCTTTGTAATTGCCTCTTTTATCTCCTCCGCATAAAAATGATCCTCAATCATGGAAAGCCCGCTTAACTGATGTGCCACATCCATACCTGCAGCATCTAATACCCTGAAAATCTCCGCCAGCTCCTTTTCCACCGTCTTAAATGTCCTTCCAAGCCTCTCGTCACAAAAGGTTACATATCCCCGCAATATGCAAAAAGCATAGCAGCGGTTATAAAACCCTTCATCCCGGTGAATACGGTAGTATGCCTCTAATGCCTTTCTCTGCTCCTTGCCGGCATACCAGGTTGTCACCTTAATCTCTTCCTTAATCGGATACAGGCTGTCCATCTCTGTATTCCCTAAGAGATAATCCCGAATCACCGGTATGCGGTTTGCCGGACAGCCGCCCACAAATACCTCTATCAGCTTATCCTGCCGCTGGTTTTTCACCTCGCTCTTACCAATAAACTTCTCATAAAATCCGGGATCGCTTTCCCGCATAATCTCTGTCATAACAGATGCTGCTTCATGGTCTGCCATGTTGTAATATTCTATATATAAATCCCGATGGTTTTTAAACTGTTCTGTCAAAATCCGCTTTCTCCCATTTTTAGCCGCCCAGCCGATATAGCGCTTTGTGTCTATTCCAAACACCTCATCAAAGCTCCCACCCCGTTTCGCCAAATCCATCCGCAGATCAAACTTATCCATCACGGAAAACATTGCTTCAGCATCTATGGCAAGACAAAAGCTTACCACATTCTGCAGGCAGCCTGAGAGGGAGAAATTTGCAAAGGCACAGCCGCCTAACAGCTTCATCATCTCCTTGTCATAGGGCGCTCCCCAATATCTGGCAAGTACTTCCCCGGAAACCTTTTCCTTTCTAAGCTCTGCAGCCAGCCTCTTCATCGACTCCGGTGTGTTTTGTGCGCACGACCCCAGCAGCGAGCTAAGGCTTCCAAGAATCAGCTCCTCATAACTCTCCAAAAGCTTCCCATCCTCCTCTAAAACAGAAATTCCTCTGTCCTCTCTGCTCCCAAAAAGCTTTTTCACCTTACCAAGGAAGCCCTGCTCTTTTTGTGTACTTCCCGATGAAATACCTGCTCCATCCCCTGCCGGATATTTTAAATAAAAATATGCCACATAGAGCATAAGCCTTGCTTTATCCTGTCCGGTCACGGTGTAATCCATTGCCTTTTTCAAATTCTCTATATCATTTCCCGCCATCTGGCAAATTCCCTTCACTTCCCTTGCAGACATGCGGAACTGATTATTCGCTACCATATTCGCATGGATTGCAGCCGCTTTAGAAGGGTCAACCGAAAACTTTCCCTCCTCCAGTTTCCCCCACCAATATCCCAGCCAGTCAAACATAGTCAAGCCGCCAAGGGTAAACAGCACCTCAAACAGACGCTCTGCCTCCTCATATCTCTCCCTATCTATTGCTTTGGTCATCACATCAGAAAATTCCCGCTTAAGCTCCAGCGGCATTGTGGATAAATCTCTCTCTGTAATTTTGCGAAGTGTTTCCTCTTGTCCATCCTCCAGATAAGTCTCAATCTTTTCCATCGTAACGCTGTCTAAGCCGCACTGCGCAAATAAATCCATTATCTTTTGTAAATGTTTTTCTTCCGGTCGTATCATAACTAAATCCTCCCTATTCCAATTCCGTATCCGTCCTCCGGTACACATATCTTCTAGATTCCTTTCTGTCCGCCAAGAACATGCGTCCACAAAGGAATCTGTGCACCTTACGGACGGATACTGTTTTTATCAAGCACTTTAGGTGATTGCGAAACTCCCAATTTTCAAAACCTAGTTGTGTAATGTAGACAATACCATAAGCAGGTACTTTGGAGCCGCCGGTACTTGCATTGAGTACTTGGCGAGGTATTTTCGAGCCTAGTACGAAAGTACACTTGCACACTTAGCGAGATTCTATCGAGCTTAGTGGGCATAGTGTTACATTGCTTAGTACCGTTGCGAGCGACAAGTAGCGCAATGCCTGTATACTTAGCGAGGCTTTGCCGAGCTTAGTAGAAAGGTATGCCTTGTGCTCGTGCCTGCGTTGATTTGTCTATATTACACAACGAACATCTTAAAAAACTGAGTTTCGCAATTACTAATAATAACATAAAGCTGCGTCAAGCTGTGTCTTTTCCCTGCAAATCGTAATATACTGATATATCTGCCCATAAAGCTCTAAGATCTCCCCAGGCTCCCTTTTCATCTGGTGCCTGCTTTGTTCCAACAGGAGAACAAGCCCGGAAAGCTTTTCGGAAAGCACTGCAAGCCCGATTTGCTCTGCCTGTTTTTCACATTCTCTGATTCCGTTTAAGGTGCTTTCATAAATAGTCGAAAAACCGCTTTCAAACAGCTCCATTAGCGAATCCTCCACTGCATCCAAAAGCTCTTCCACCGCCTGACAGTTTTCTAATTCCATTTTTTCTTCCATAATCCCTCCCTGCTTCACCGCTTAAAAAATCCCTTCTTTTTCTCATAATACGGATTTTCTTCCCCGACATATATCGCAACCGGATACATGTATATCCTTCCATCTTTTAGATAAATCCGCCCCAAAAAACAATAATGCTCTTTGGGTTTGAGTTGTTCCAGATAACGGATTGTGGATGCCTCCCTCTTTGAATAATCCACCTGAATGATAATCGCTTTCCCTATCTTATCATAAAGTGGCAGCTTAAGTCTCTGCTCTGTTTCCGAAAAATCTGCCTCACCAAGCTCATAGGCATCCACAAATATAAGCTTCCTCCTATTCGGCTCCGTTTCCGCCTCCTTTACAAACCATCTATCGTAAAGTGCTGCAAAATCATCAAAATACCAGTTTGCAATCAATTCCCTTGTAAGAACCCGCCCCTCCATAATCTCGGCCTTTGTCTCCTTTGACCCGGAAATCCTGCCGCCGCCATCACATTTCGCCCGGCTTAGTTTAAGCTCCACCTTATACAGCTGCTCTAAGGTTATAGAAAGTCCCCATGGTGCCTGTGCCTTATCCGTAAATCCTTTCCGCTTATTCTCATAAAAGGTAGGCCTGACATTAGAATAGGTATACCATTCTCCCGTATTCTTTTCCAAAAAATAGACGATATCCCCTTCATAACCGGTCTGCGTAACAAAATGCTCCATGGTAATCCCCGCTAACTCCAGATTCCCCACCGGCAGATATTCCTCCCGAAATTCTCCTGCCAATTTAAGAAGCTCTTCACTGCCCTTGACCCGGGCAAGTGCCTTGGTCTGGCGCATAAGCCTAAGCTGTGAGGACAACAGTTTCTTCACATCAAAGGTGGCAGAATGTCTGAAATACCGTTCATAGCTGTCCTTTAGTCCTCTGCAGTATCCCTCAAAGCTGACAAGACCTGCATTATGGCACAAAACGGCAAGCCGCTCCAAATGCTCCATAATATCTCTCGCACATCTGGATAAGCCCACAAGAAATGTATTTTCCGTAAAAGCTTCCAATTCTTTTATCACCGCAGCAATCTGCTCCGTATCAAAGCCCACATCCTCTGTCCCTGCCTCGGCAAGCATTTCTTCTGTCAGAATGCCTTGTTCTATCTGGCACCACAAAATTGCTTCCGCCTTATGGGAACATAAATCCTTCTTATGGCAGGTACATGAGGAATATGCGAGAGGAGATAAGAGCTTCACCGTAATATCACGCTCTAAAAGCCTTACTGTGATCACACTGCCATAAGAAATATCCGGCTTTCCAGAAGAAAGACCTGCCAAAAAATTGCGATATCCCCGTGCACCCAGCGCACGGATAAGCCTGTTTAGCGGATAGATCTTGATTTCCTCCATCACCTGCAAAGCCGTATTGCTGACTGCGTTTTCTGTTAAGCTTACAGCATTCTCTTCCCTTTTCTCTGTTTCTCTGCTGTCCACAGTCTCTGTATCTTCCTCTGTATTCTTCGACTTAGCCAGAAAACTTGCTGTATTTTCCACTGTGTCGACAGGTGCGGATTCCCTGTCTTCCGCCTCATCCAAGCGTTCCGGCATCCTATTTTCTCCGGCATCCGGTAACGACTGCTGCTGCAGATACAAGACTGCCTGTATCACATGCCGGCAGACTGTCCTCGAAGGACAGGTACATCTGCTGTCTGCAAGGGGCAGCAGCACGGTAACCTGTTCTTCTCCAACGGCTACACTCCACTGGCTGTCTCCCTTAATTTCTATCAGACTTAAGGAATTCCCTGCCTCCATATCCTTTCTGGCACGCTTTACAATTCCTTTATTGCTGATTCCGATTAAATATTCATCATCAAATTGTGACAGTACATTCTGTTCCATATGATAAGCATGCCTCCTCTCTTTCCTACATCAGCTTCGCCATAAATTCCACCAGATGATCCGGTGTCATGGCTCCCACATGGGCTCCCATATCACTCAAATGCTGGGCAGTCCGCTTGTCGTAATTAGGATTTGCTTCCATATCAAGGGCGGTAAGTGCAATCAGCTTTGCTCCGCTCTCTATAATATTTTTAGCCGTGCGGTAAAACACAGCCTCGCTTCCGCCCTCATATAGATCCGAAATCAATACCACCATAGTGCGGTACGGATATTCTATCAGGTCTTCACAATACCGAAGTGCTCCACCGATATCCGTTCCTCCTCCAAGCTGTATGCTCATCAGTGTCTCCACCGGGTCCTCCACATAACCGCTTAAATCCACTACATTGGTATCAAAGATGACAAGCTTGGTATCCAGCATGGGAAGCTTGGCAAAAATGCCTGCCATGACAGCACTATGAATAACGGAATCCAGCATGGAGCCGCTCTCATCTACGCAGACAATCACCCGCCACTGGTTGTACCGCTTCTTTCTGGAATGAAAATACACCTGTTTTAATATAAGCTGTTCATTTTCTGTATCATAATTTTTGAGATTCTGCCGGATGGTTTTACGGATATCCAGATTTCTGGCAGATTTTACCGGACTGCCGGAGGTCTTATCCAGCTGTCCGCTAATCACCTTTTGCATATCCTGTTCCATCTGCCGGCTGAGCTGCCCTGCCACCTTCCGTACCACTTCTCTCGCCACATTAAGAACAGGACCCTTCATCATATGCTTTAACTCCAATACTGTCTTTAAAAGCTCCCTATTCGGCTCTAAGCTCTTTAAAACATCCGGGTCTGTTAAAAGCTCTGTCATATTGTATTTTTCCAAAGCATGATGCTCCATAATCTCTGCGGTATCCTTAGGAAACAGCTTTTTCATCTTATGAAGCCATTGCGGAACAGTGAGAGCAGAATCGCCGGTTCCACCTTTTGCCCCTCTTACATCCTGCTCCTCTCCATATTCTCTTGAATAGAGGAAATCCAGTACATCCTCCATCTCCATATAGGTTACATCCTCCGAGGAGAAGGAAATCTGCCCCTTTGCATATTTACCAAGCAAAAGTCTCCACCGGTTCAATGCCTCTTTGTCATCCGTCATATCTTGTCTCCTCCATTTTCTGCACCACATACGCATCTATTGCTGCCGCATAGGCAATCAGCTCCGGATTCACGCCCACCTGCTCTAAAATGCTCTCTTTTTTTCCACCGTAGATTGCCGCCACCGATGCACCAATACGATCGATTTCTCCCGGTGTAAAATGGGTAAATGCCATACGGAGCTCTGGCAGCATACTCATAAAGCTTGCCCTGTCCACCTGTCTTAAAAACTCATTTAACATATCAAGAAAGGTATTTCCGATAAAAATGATATCCTTCGCACAGTAAAACAAACCTCTGAAAAAAGCTGCAGTTTTCATCACCTGCTCCTTTGTTCCTGTCAGATATCCACGGCACACCTTCTCTAAATCTGCCTCATTCTTTTTCCCACAGGCATATAATACCCCCTGAATACAGCCATTTAGCCCCGGTGTGATATCATGCTCCTTCTCCATTTTGAAAAGTGCTGCAAGAAATGTTCCACGCATGTCGGCAATGGCTTCAAAACGTTTATCCCCGGTAATCTGATAAAGCTGCTTTACCGACTCCATCACCTCGTCCAAATTCTCCTCCTTAATCCGGGTCATTTCCGGCAGAAGAAAAATCAGCCTTCTGCAGCATATATTTAACAATTCTTCTAAAGACAGCTCTGTCTGGTAAAGCTCCTCCGACTCCTTTAACTTCTTCAAAATAGTAAATGCCGCCGCAAGAGAAAAGAAATCCGTGTCCTTTAGCATTTGTGCCTTGAGCCTGTCATACACATCCTGCAACTGATCCTCTATACCCATTTCAAAAAGCCGCCTAAGCAG
>CAMWYM010000014.1 GCA_947178475.1 uncultured Clostridium sp.
ATACATAGAACAAGCAGAGAAATTTCATGGCAAACAATATCAAAAGCGGCAGATAATAAGAAATTATCTGATACAGAAAAACGGTGAATAGTAACGAGATGAAATATTGGAAGTCAGAAGAACATAAAGGGACTTGAAAGTTTTGGCATAAAAATGTAGAATGGAGGGCAGAAACGGCGGGGTAAATATACAGATAATGAATTCTGTTTTATAGGAAATGGAGGAAAGGATATGGAACCGGTTAAGCGTTTAAAAAGAGAATTGCGTGCTCAGGGCACAGTTATCGGTCTTTATAAGGATACGGTGGAGGTAAATGGAAATATTGCGGAGTGGGATTATATCCACCATGACGGAGCAGCGGCAGTGGTTGCGGTAAATGATGGGGGAAAGCTGCTGATGGTACGCCAGTATCGCAATGCATTAGATCGCTTTACCTTAGAGCTTCCGGCGGGTAAGCTGGATGACCCAAAGGAGCCTACTCTGGAGTGTGCTATGAGGGAACTGGAGGAGGAGACAGGCTACCGCTGTGAGAATATGGAGTATTTGCTGACGGTGAATACGACAGTGGCCTTTTGCAATGAGAAAATTGATTTATACCTAGCTAGAAATTTGGAAAAGACGGAGCAGCATTTGGATCCGGACGAGGAAATCAATGTGGAGCTCTGGGACATCAAGGATTTGCAGCAGCTTATTTATGAAGGTAAAATGACTGACAGTAAGACTATTGCCGGTATTATGACCTATGCTGCTAAGTATCAATAGGGAAAGAAAAATGAAATTGATTGATATCAAAAATCTCTCATTTGAATACTTTAGGCGGGATAGTGAGGGAAATGTGGAAGAAATGGTGGAGGCTTTGCAGGATGTCTCCTTGAATGTGGAACCAGGGGAGTTTATTGCGATAGTAGGGCGTAATGGCTCGGGAAAGTCTACTTTGGCCAAGCATATCAATGCATTGCTGATGCCCGGAGAGGGTGAGGTTATTGTAGATGGCATGGATACAAGGGATGAGGAAGTGAAGCTGCATATTCGGCAGACGGCAGGAATGGTGTTTCAGAATCCTGATAACCAGCTTGTAGGTAATCTGGTGGAGGAGGATGTTGCTTTTGGTCCGGAAAATATAGGTATCCCTTCTGAACAAATTCGCCAGCGGGTCGATAATGCACTTAGCGCAACAAAAATGGAAAAATATCGTAATCAGTCACCTAATCATTTATCCGGTGGACAAAAGCAGCGGGTAGCCATTGCAGGAGTGCTGGCTATGGAGCCAAAGTGCATTATATTTGATGAGGCTACCGCTATGCTGGACCCTGAGGGACGGCGGCAGACTCTTGAAGCCGCAAAACGTCTGCAAAAAGACCGGGGAATTACCGTTATCTTAATTACCCATCATATGGACGAGGTGTTGGCAGCAGACAGAGTTTTTGTGATGAAGGACGGACGGGTGACCGCTTCGGGGACGCCGGAACAGATTTTTGACAGGGAGGAGCTGCTGGAGGAGTGCGGCTTATGTCTGCCAGAGCTTTATCGGTATTTGAATTTTTTAATTGGGCAGGAGCTTATCTCAAGACAGGAAGCTGCTGGGATCAGGGATGCGGCTGCCTTAAGTGCGCTCGTATGTGGTAAATATTCAGTAGAGAAGCAGCATGGTGCCACAGCTTTGACGGAAGAAAAATTGGAATTGACGGAAAGTGGATTGGCTGAAGGGATATTGTTTAACCATGTAAGCTATTTATATAACAGGGGCTTTGCAAATGAGCAGGTGGCGTTAAAAAACGTGGATTTAAGCATTGGAAGGGGTGAATTCATTGCCGTTATCGGACATACCGGCTCCGGTAAATCTACGTTGATACAGCACTTGAACGGTCTTTACCTTCCGACAGAGGGCAGTGTTTATTTTGACGGGCAGGACATTGCAGAGAAGGATTTTCCATTAAGGAAGCTGCGCCAAAAGGTCGGGGTAGTGTTTCAATATCCGGAGCATCAATTATTTGCGGAAACAGTGGAAAAGGATGTATGCTTTGGACCGGAGAATATGGATATTTCCAGAGTGGAAGCACATAAACGGGCGTATGAGGCGATAAAAGCGGTGGGGCTTCCGGATACCATATACGACACATCTCCGCTGATGTTGTCCGGCGGATACAAGCGCCGGGTGGCAATTGCCGGCATAATGGCAATGCACCCGGATTATCTGGTGTTAGATGAACCGACTGCAGGACTGGACCCGGTTTCTGCTAAAGCTCTTCTTTCCATGCTTAAGGGACTACAGAAAGAAGGTGTTACCATTGTTATGGTTTCACATTCCATGGAGGAGGCTGCTGAGTATGCAGATAGGATTGTCGTTATGGACAAAGGAGAGGTGAAAATGGATGGAAAAGTGTGGGAGGTTTTTGGACGGCTGGAGGAATTGGAAGAGCTGGGGCTAAATATTCCCATTGGTACAAGATTGATTAATGATTTGATAAAAGTGAGAAACGATATTGATATCCAGGCTGTCCGGCAGGAGGATATTTGCGGAGAGCTTTTGAAGTTAAAGACAAATACGCTGTAGTAATAATGGAAACAGGTAGAGATAATGGTTAGAGATATGACAATCGGACAATTTTATAATGCGGATTCAGTGATTCACCGGCTGGATCCACGGGTGAAAATTACTATTGCTATGATTTATGTGATTTCTCTTTTTTTTGACCAGAATCCGGTTTTATATATGGTTTGCTTTGCTGTGCTGCTTGGTTATATCAGGTTGTCAAGAGTCCCGTTAAGGTTTATTTTAAGAGGAATAAAGGCTCTGGGAATGGTTATTTTACTTACTGTGGTGCTGAATCTTTTTACAGTGCAGGGGGCGGAAACCTTATTTGAATGGGGATTTCTGCGTATTACGACAGTTGGAGTGGAGTCTGCAATTTATCTGGGACTAAAGCTGGTGATGATGATTATTGGTTCCGGCATGATGACATATACTACAACGCCTAATGCGCTGACGGATGGGTTAGAGGGGATGCTTGGATGGATGAAAAGGTTATCTGTACCGGTACACGAATTTGCAATGATTATGTCCATAGCCCTGCGGTTTGTGCCGATTTTGCTGGAGGAAATGGACAGAATTATGAAGGCACAGATGGCAAGAGGAATTGATTTTAAAGAGGGAAATTTATTTATCAGATTAAGGAAGCTGATGCCGATTCTCATTCCGCTTCTGGTGTCGGCAGTCAGACGCAGTAACGAGCTGGCGCTGGCGATGGATGCCCGCTGCTATCACGGCGGGGAGGGAAGAACCAAGATGAATCCCCTGATATATCGAAGAGAAGATTATATTGCTTATATTTTTGTGATAATTTATTTGGCTGGTACAATTTTTCTGGCTGTGAAGTGCTAGAGATAAAAAGCTTTGCGTTTTTATAGGAGAGATGAAACAATGTATGAGATGATAGTGAAACGATTAATTGAGAGAAATTATCATATTTCCTTTGCGGAGTCATGTACGGGAGGATTGGTCGCTGCTGCTCTTGTCGGTGTGGCAGATGCTTCTAAAGTGTTAGATGTCAGCTTCGTTACCTATGCAGATTTTGCAAAGGTCAAGTATCTTGGTGTTCAGCAGGAGACTATTGATGAGTACGGAGTAGTCAGCGAAGAGGTTGCCGCCCAGATGGCAGGGGGAGTTGCTGCTGAGTCAGGTGCGGAGGTTGGAGTTGGGATTACCGGAGTTGCAGGTCCCGGAGGGGGGACAGACAAGAAACCTGTGGGAATGGTTTGCTTCGGTTTTTGTGTTGATGGACAGACTTGCACTTATACCTGCCAGTTTGGAGATATCGGGCGTAATGAGGTAAGACAAAAAAGCGTGGAATTTGTATATTCCACGCTGTCTCAGATGCTGTAAAGTCTATTTTTTTCTCCACGTTGAGGGTGACAGCAGTACTAATAATGGAAACAATTCCAAACGTCCTGCCAGCATGTCAAGCATTAGCACATACTTGGAAAACGTGGAAAAGAGGTCAAAATTCTGTGTAGGTCCTACAAGAGAGAGCCCCGGTCCGATATTTCCCACTGCGGATGCCACTGCGGTGAAATTGGTAACCAAATCAAATTCGTCTACGCTGATTAGCAGAGTAGAGGCTACAAAAATCAGTATATACGCAATGAGAAAGATATTGGCTGACCGCAGTACCGTGTGGGGAAGTGGCTTATCATCAACTTGTATTACTTTAATATTTCTTGGATGGCACAATTGTGCCAGCTCCTTTTTCACTGTTTTTAGATAAATAAGAATTCTCGATATCTTAATACCGCCACAGGTGCTTCCGGCGCAGCCGCCTGCAAACATAAGCAAAACCAGTACACTTTTGGAAAGAGACGGCCATGTGTCAAAATCCATAGAAGAAAATCCTGCCGTTGTCATAATGGAGCCAACCTGAAGGAAAGCATGACGGAAGCCGGCTTCCAGTGCATAGCCCGAATGACGGACAATATCGATGGTAATGATGGCAATGGAGGTGAGGAAAAAGCCGGTGTACAGGCGTATTTCCTGCATGGAGAAAGCCTCCTTGATACGTTTTATCCAGATAAAGAAGAAAAAGTTATAGTTTAAGCCGGATAAGAACAGAAAAACGGATACTACATACTGGACTGCCGGAGAGTATGCACCGAGAGATGCATTCTTTATTCCAAATCCACCGGTGCTTGTGGTGGTAAAGGAGGTACAGACAGCATCATATAAAGGTAGTCCGGCAATCACCAGACAAATAATTTCCAGCAGAGTCAATGAGAAATAGATAGCATACAGATAATATGCTGTTTTCTGAACCTTAGGTGCGAGCTTTCCCACATTGGGTCCAGGGCTTTCTGCCTTCATGAGATATAAATCCTGACCTCCGGTCAACGGAATAAGAGCCAGCATAAAGACCAGAACGCCCATACCTCCAATCAGCTGGATAAAGCATCGCCAGAACATCATACACCGTGACATGCTTTCTACATTGGATAAAATGGAGGCACCGGTAGTGGTAAAACCGGAAATGCATTCAAATAAAGCGTTGGTAAAGGATGGAATTTCTCCGCTGAAATAGAAGGGAAGGCAGCCGGTAACGGATAGAAGCAGCCAGCTTAGAGCGGTGATTACAAAACCTTCCTTAGCATAAAAACGGGAATTCTCCGGGCGTTTTCTCGTAAGTGCAAAACCGATGGCAAACATGATGATTCCACAGATTAAAAAATATTTGCCACAGGATTCACCGTAATAGATGGACACTGCAAAGGGAACCAGCATAAGTGCGGCAACCGTGTTAAGAATCCAGCCCAGTAAATATATAATCATAGTAACATTCATTGTTTTTTCCCCCTACGCAAGAATATCCTTAATATCTGTCAGCCCCTTGTTTGTGGTCACAATAACCACCGTATCACCGTTTAAAATGGTATCTTTACCGCTGGGGGTGATTACCTTGCCGTTCCGAACGATGGCACAGATTAACAGATTTTTTTTCAGATTTAAATCCATTAACGGAGTGTTGGTTACCTTGGATTCCTGTTTAATAATAAATTCCAAGGCTTCAACCTTATCGTCTAACATACGGTACAGAGTTTCGACATTGCTGCCATAGGAATTGCGCAGAGCACGTACATATTGAAGAATTCCCTTAGCGGTAATGTTTTTCGGGCAGGCAATTGTACCGATAGGCAGCTCCTCGACAACCTCTTCAAAGGAAACCTTGTCCACTTTAGTGATGATTTTGGCATCGCTTACCTTATTGGCAAAGAGGGAGAGAAGAAGGTTTTCTTCATCCATGTTTGTCAGGGAAACAAAGGCATCTGCATCAGAAATTCCCTCCTCCAATAAGAGCTGTCGGTCTGTGGCATCGCCGTTTATGATAAGCGTATGGGGCAGCAATTCACTCAGCTCCTCACAGCGCTTTCTGTTCATTTCGATTAGCTTTACCTGTACGCGGTTAGATTCCAAATGCCTTGCGAGATAGTATGCCGTAGTGCCGCCTCCGATAATAATCACGGATTTAATCGGCTTTGCCTTTATTCCGATTTTTGAAAGCAGGGAATGAATTTCCTTTGGGGGAATAATGACGTACATATTATCACCTTGTTGTAATACAGTATTACCGTCAGGGATAATCACCTCATGTCCACGTTCAATGGCACAAATTAATATATTAGAATGAATTTTTGTGGCAAATTCATAGACTGTCATGGAATGTAGAACAGAATTGTCAGGAACAGATAGCTTCAGTAAATTAATACGTCCCTTTGCAAAAGTAAAAATGTCTAATGCACTGGGTACCTCTATTAATCTTGCAATTCCCTGTGCACAGGCAAATTCCGGATTGATGACCATTGACAGACCCAGCATTTCCCGCAGATAGTTGACTTCTGCAAAATATTCCGGGTTACGGACTCTGGCAACAGTATTACAGTTGCCGGCCTTTTTTGCAATGAGGCAGCATAAAAGGTTCACCTCATCCTTTCCGGTAACGGCAATCAGCAAATCTCCTTCCTTAATGCCGGCTTCAAGCTGTACCCGGAATGAAGTACCGTTTCCTTCAATGCCCTGTATGTCCAATATGGCCAGAGCCTTTTCCAGCTTATCGCTGTCAGTATCGATCATGGTAATATCGTGGTTTTCCTCGCTTAACTGTTCTGCCAGGGCATAGCCGACCTTGCCGCAGCCTACAATTATAATCTTCATGTTCTTTGCCTCCTGGATGGTTTTGTTCCATCTCTTTTGCGCCATGGCGCATATGATTTTACTTTAGTATAAACATAGTGTTCACATTATACCACAATACAATATTTATTGCAAAAAAACTGTTATGTATATCGTCTGATGTGAACGTAAATTTTCCCCTTTTTGGTGGTGCCGCCGACCTTGTCAAATATAAATTTGCCATGTCCTCTGACCGAGAAGACGTCGCCCTCCTTAAGCAGGGTGCTGTTTCTGCCGGTGATGTGTCCGTTGAGGGTTACTTTTTTATCTGTAAAAAAGGATAGTGCGTCACTGCGGGAGCATTTCACAAGGACGGCAATGACGTTGTCCAAACGCAGTGAAGAAACGGGTAGTTTTTCTTCTACCAATACCGGTGTCAGGGCAGGGATATCCGTGTCGGTAATCTCACATTTTACATTTGTATGGCGGACCTTTGTCAGTTCTTGGCAAATATAGTCTGCAATGCTTTCAAGGCAGAAGAGATAGGCAGTCCGCTCTTTTATCAGAATGTCCCCCAAAGTATTTCGTTCAATCCCCAAGTGCATTAGAGCACCTAGAAAATCTCTGTGGTTTAAATCGTCACTGAATTTTTGAAGTAAAGGGGATATCCTGATAACCGCGATGGGAAAGTGTCCCGGATAGCCGAATTCCTCCTCTGAACCAAAGCCGGCAATCTGACGCTGACAGAGCTCATTTCCACCGGAGGTTTCCACATGGATATAGGAAATTTCCTCACGGATATCCTCTAAAAGAGCAAGCTCTGACGGGGATAAAAATCCGCTGTAGGTGTATAGATTTTGCTGATAGGCGCGTCTTGCCAAATCGCACAGCCGCCCCTTTAATATCTGTTCATCATTCATGGCATTCTCCTAAAATTGTTCTTTGAATATTATAAAAGCATCTGCAATAAAATACAAGAGACCCGGCTTGCTCTGCACCCCGGCAATTATTGTAGTGATTTGGTAATTTGTGTCAGCATAGAGTTGAAATAAAGGGTAAAATTTCATATAATAGATTTATTGTTGATAAAACGATCAAACAAAGGAGAAGATGGATACATGGAGCTTGATTATAACTTGATTTTTGACTTCATCATTGCATTTTATGCTGCAGGTCTTGGCTGGAGCTTTGTCAGCTCCGTAACCTCACTGGTGGCGGGACTGCTTTTGGGGGGGAAATTTGGAAGCTTCCGATTTTTGTGGTTTATGTGTCTTAATGAAAATGGTACGGTTAAGCTGAAGAAAGAGAAATTCTGTCCATTTCCTGTTTGTACCATGGGAGGAAAGACCATTGCAGAGAGTGCTAAGGGACAGGCACTTTGGGAAGGACTTGTTCTGCTTGTCGTAGTGCTTGTGGGTGTCCCTTGTGGCATTTGGCTGCATTCAGACGGTGCCAGGGAAAGTTTTCATTGGCGGTTGGGCTGGATGATATTTTTCTTCGTGATTTGGAATGCTTTGGATTATATCCGGACTCTGTTCCGTCTGTTTGGCAATTCTCTGACTGCAAGGTGTGAGCGTGCCAACAGGGCGGTACTGGCACAATTACAGGAGGGAAAAAGACCGGCAGAGCTTACAGTTCCTTTGGATGAGATTGTAGAGCTGAAGAACAATACTAATTTTTCTTTGAAAAGGTATGTGCTGTTTCAGTATTACAGAGCATTGGACCTGCGGGATGAGAAGGGGATGAGGAAGGCAATTCATAACATAATAAATGGACTTCCCCAAAATACTACGTTTTCGCTATATGCAGGGCATTATGCTGAATGTGTATTTTATTTTTCATTCGCTGAGAAGAATAAGGAGAAGGCAGAATACTATTTTAAAAGATGTCCGTGCTCCATTGAGAAGGATAGGGATGCCAATGGCAGGCGTATTCATGCCTATTATTTATACTATGTAAAGGGAGATGCGGCAAAGGCCCTTGAGGTATTGAAGGAGGGACTGGCAGTGCTGGAGGAATTCGCTGTTAAGGGCAATATCCCTATGGAGAGGTATCTGCTGGAGTTTTTGAGGGAACGCATTTGGGAAAATGAGTACCGGAAAACGCATGCGGGACAGAATGACAGAGGATAAAAGATATATTGCTGATTGCAGACAGTAGTCAGGTAACAGATAAAAAGGGCAAAATGAAGGAGAAGGGTATGAGATTTGTAGTGCAGCGAGTCGCCCGGGCAAGTGTGACTGTGGAGGGAAAGGTGATAGGAGCCATTGACGAGGGATTTCTGGTGCTGATTGGAGTGTCGGATACGGATACAAGAGAAATTGCCGATAAAATGATTAGGAAAATGACTGGACTTCGCATTTTTGGGGATGAACAGGGCAAGACGAATCTGGCGCTTTCGGATGTGGGAGGGCAGCTGCTGCTGGTATCCCAGTTTACCTTGTATGCGGATTGCAAAAAGGGCAATCGCCCCTCTTTTACCAAGGCGGGCAGACCGGATGTGGCTGAGGAAATGTACGAATATATTATTTCGGAATGTAAGAAGGTAGTGGAACGGGTAGAAATGGGAAGCTTTGGAGCAGACATGAAGGTGGAACTGTTGAATGACGGTCCCTTTACAATTATACTGGACAGTGAGGAGATTTGTTAGGTTATGACGAAGGAACAATTTAGAAATTTGATCAATCAGAAAATTCTTATTTTAGACGGTGCAACAGGTACAAATCTGCAAAAGGCAGGCATGCCTACAGGTGTATGTCCGGAAAAATGGATTCTGGAGCACCCGGAGATTCTGGTCACGCTGCAGATGGACTATATCAATGCCGGCAGTAATATTGTTTATGCGCCAACCTTTTCCGGAAATCGTATTAAGCTGGAGGAGTATGGATTAGAGGGAGAGTTGGAATCCATTAACAGGAGGCTTGTGGCTCTTTCAAAAGAAGCGGTGGCAAAAACCGGATGCCGTGCTTATGTGGCAGGTAATCTGACCATGACAGGAAGACAGCTCTATCCTATCGGAAAGATGACGCTGGAGGAACTGATAGATGTATATAAAGAGCAGGTTAAGGTTTTGGTGGAGGCAGAAGTAGATTTGCTGGTGGTGGAAACCATGATGAGTCTGGCGGAGGCAAGGGCTGCATTGATTGCGGCTAAGGAGACCTGTGATCTGCCGGTTATCGTCAGTATGACATATAATGAAGATGGAAGAACGCTCTTCGGAACTGATCCGGAGACTGCGGTTGTTGTATTACAGAGCCTCGGTGCGGATGCTGTCGGAATTAACTGTTCCACCGGTCCGGCGGAGATGATTCCGTTGGTGAAGAGAATGCGGCGGTATGCCAATATTCCGATTATGGCAAAGCCCAATGCGGGAATGCCGGAGTTGATAGACGGCGAAACCTTGTATGCCATGACACCGGAGGAGTTTGCAGAGTATGGACGGCAGCTGGTGACGGCAGGTGCTGGAATGATAGGTGGCTGTTGCGGAACCACTAAAGAGCATATTATGGCGCTGGCGCAGATTGTGCGGATGATGGATGTTCCGGAGGTGTCTACCGAGAGAAAACGCCTTTTGGCTTCAGAGCGGCAGATGCTGGAAATTGACATTGATGGCGGATTTCTGGTGGTTGGTGAGAGAATTAATCCAACCGGTAAAAAGAAGCTGCAGGCAGAGCTAAAGGAGGGAAAGCTTGACCTTGTAGTGCAGATGGCAGAGGAACAGGAGGAAAATGGGGCTTCTGTATTAGATATTAATATGGGGATGAATGGAATTGATGAGAATGAGATGATGCAGAAGGTCATTTATGAGGTCACGAATACGGTGAATCTGCCATTGTGCATTGACTCCTCCCATGTGGATATTATCGAAAATGCACTGCGGATTTATCCGGGACGGGCACTGATAAATTCGATTTCTCTGGAAAAGGAAAAGTTTGAACGACTGCTTCCTATTGCCCGCAAGTATGGGGCAATGTTCATTCTGCTACCACTCTCAGACGAGGGACTGCCAAGAGATATTGAGGAGAAGAAGCAGATTATCCATACAATATATGATCGAGCAATAGAACTGGGCTTTGCAAGGGAGGATATTGTGGTTGATGGTCTTGTAGCTACAGTTGGAGCCAATAAAAATGCTGCGTTGGAAACTCTGGAGACTATTGACTACTGCAAAAGGGAGCTAAAGCTTGCCACAATTTGCGGATTATCCAATATTTCCTTTGGTCTGCCGGAGCGCAGCTTTGTCAATACTGCCTTTTTGACTATGGCAATTTCAAGGGGTCTTACGATGGCTATAGCCAACCCGTCACAGGCACTTCTGATGAATGCCGCTTTTGCTTCGGATTTGCTGCTGAATAAGGAAAACGCAGATATCCGGTATATTGAAAATGTTAAGTCCATGCAGGTGGGGGTAGAGCGCACTGCCGGAGGCGGCTCGCAGGAAAGCGGCAAAACATCTGGTACAGGGAAAGGTTTAGGCAGTACAGGGGAGGCAGTCAGCAAAAACAGACCGGACAATACTATACATTCCAAATTGTATGACAATGTTTTAAAGGGAAATAAGCGGACGATGATTGAGGATGTGAAGACCTTTTTGGCAGAGGGATGCCCGCCGCAATCGATTATAGAGGAGCATCTGATTCCGGCCATAAATGAAGTGGGGATTCTTTTTGATGAGAAGAAGTATTTTCTGCCGCAGCTGATTTCCTCTGCGGAAGCGATGGAGCTGGCGATTTCCCATGTGGAGCCATTGCTGCCCAAAGCCGAGAACGGAGAAGAGATGCCTACCGTGATTATGGCAACGGTAGAGGGAGATATTCATGATATCGGAAAGAATCTTGTGGTTCTTATGCTGAAGAACTATGGTTATCATGTTGTTGATTTGGGTAAGGATGTTCCAAAGGAAGAAATTATTGAGGCGGCTGTAAGGGAAGATGCAGCGGTCATAGGGTTAAGCGCCCTGATGACCACTACGATGATGAGGATGAAGGATGTAGTGGAATATGCCAGAGAGAAAAAGGTTTCTGCCAAAATTATTATCGGAGGCGCAGTCATTACTCAGAGCTTTGCCGATGAAATCGGGGCAGATGGATATTCCAAGGATGCGGCAGAAGCCTGCCGTCTGGTTGAAAGATTACTGAAGGAAGAGAGCTTAAGTTGAACGAGGGCTCTGTGGCAGTTGGAGAGATTTTTATATATTGTCAGAGGAAAGATATTCACAGGGACGGCCATCAATATCCAATAGAATGGATCTTCTGAAATAATCTTCATCTACGTCCCCGGAAATTCCGTCAACCCGTCCTCTGTCTGTGAACTGCCAGCCGCTCCAGCGACGCCAGGGGTTTTCCATATTCGGACATGCCACCCCGTAATCTGCAATCCACAGGGGATATTCTCTAAGACGGTCATCTGCAAAGGTGCCGGAGGCATTGTAGGAGTCACTGTAGATGGCCGGTTTATGACCGATTTCCCGTTCTAAAGTAATCAGAAACTGTAGGGCAATTTCCCTTGTTTCCGCCCTTGTCAAATCTCCAAAGCTTTCAAAATCCATAGCAGGTCTTGCGCTTTGGGTTTTTCTTCTGATATGGGAAGCAAAAAAGCGCGCTTCATCCTGAGCTTCTGTTGTGGTACGGGCCATGACATAGTGATAAAATCCAATGGAAAGGCCCTCCTTTTCAGAATCTCTGTAGTTCCGTTCGAAGTCTGGGTCAACATAGCTGGTTCCCTGGGTTGCTTTAATATAGACCAGGCGGATTCCAGCATCTCTTACTCTTGCAAAATCAATTTTTCCCTGCCATTTACTGACATCTATTCCGTGTAAACCGTTGTTCTCGATCATAGGATACCTTATTACTGATGTTTTAATAATAGAATATGCAAAAATGGCAGAAAGGTTATGTCTTGAATAGGTTACATAAAATATATTGTTTTGACTAATAATAGAAGGTATGATTTTGCTTGTGTATTGTACCTGCTAATGTTATTCTGTATAAAATAAGTTTAAAAATCATATTAGGTGATTGCGAAACTTAAATTTTTCAAGATGTCCGTTGTACAATATAGACAAATCAACGCAGGCACGTTTGCACTGCTTGTCGCTCGCAACGGTGCTAAGCTCGAAAAAACCTCGCTAAGCACCGGCGGCTCCAAAGCACCTTGCTTATGATATTGTCTATATTGCACAACTAAGTTTTTGAAATAAGGCGTTTTGCAATCACCTAAAAAATCATACAAATGAGAGGAGAAGGGGAATGCAGAAGTATACAGATGAAGAATTAGATAAGATGTACCAGGAGGAGATAGGGCAGCGTAGAAGAGGACTCATGATGATTTTGAAGGCTGTCGGTATTTATTGGGGGGGACGGATAATTTTGGGTCTGGTCTATCTGACATTTGGTCGTATTATAGGAACATTGGGATTTTTTGCTTTGATATATGTGCTGGTCATATATTGTAAGAAGAATTTACATCTTAAAAAGTTGTTTGGTTCAATGGATGTTCTTCATAATCAGCTTATTCCGGACTGTGTGCAGGACATGTTTGGTGAGGAGGCAGTTTATGTTAAAAAGGAAGGAATTCCCAGGGCCGGGATAAAAAGCTCCCATCTTGTGGGTAAAAGCTGGAATACCTATTATGGAAAAAATCTGGTTAAGGGAACCTATAAGGATTTATCTTTTTCGCTGTCGGATGTTACGCTGATAAACCATTCGGAACATGAGGATTCCGATGGAAATACACAGGACCATGATGTAACGGTTTTTGCTGGACAATGGGCGGTTTTGGATTTTGGAAAGCCGTTTTCCACAAACCTGATTGTAAGGGAGCGGGGAGAGAAGCTATTTGATAAATGGGCAGACGGTAAATCCACGGTGGAGATGGAGGATGTTGAATTTAATAAGAAGTTTATTGTTATTGCAGAGGATGCCCATAATGCTTTCTATCTGCTGACCCCTCAGATGATAGAGCATATCATTCAGGCGGAAAAGCGCTTTAAGGGCAGAATATATTTTTGCTTTATGGACGGTAAGATTCATATTGCGATTGATAACAGGAAAAGCATCTTTGAGGGCATTGCCATGATGAATGGTGCTGCAGCAGAGCGAAAACGAATCAAGGATAGATTAAGTCTGATTCCGGAATTAGTTGAGCAGATGAATTTATAACAGAATTGGTGTAAGCGGATGAAATATGAGAATATTGTACACGGCAAATTTCATAGCAGACCTAACCGCTTTATTGCGAGGGTATGGGTTGGTGAAAGTTTGGAGACTGTCCATGTAAAAAACACAGGGAGGTGTAGAGAATTACTGCTTCCGGATGCAAAGGTAATTTTGGAGGTTTCTGATAATCCGCATCGCAAGACCAAGTATGATTTGATTTGTGTATATAAGCCGGGGCTTGGCTGGGTCAATATTGACAGTCAGGCACCTAATAAAGTGGTAAGAGAATGGTTGGAGAAGCAGGACTATACTCTGATAAAACCGGAGTATACCTATGGAGAGTCCAGAATCGACTTTTATATGGAAAGGGTGGACTCCCGTGGAAGTGTGCAGAAATGCTTGATGGAGGTTAAAGGCTGTACGCTGGAAATAGAAGGCATTGGCTATTTTCCAGATGCCCCTACCGAGAGAGGGGTAAAGCATTTAAGAGAGCTTACAAAGACGGTGGAAGAGGGCTTTTGGTGCTATGCTGTATTTGTTGTGCAGATGGAGGGAATCCATGAGGTACGGGCAAATGTAGCAACCCATAAGGAGTTTGGAGATGCTTTAGAGGCGGCGAAGGCAGCGGGAGTCAAGATTCTTTGCCTTGGCTGCAGGGTGACAGAGGATATGTTAGAGGTGGATGCAGAGTACGCTTTGATATAAGATACTATTTTTGCATGGATTTTATTTTTTTCCAATTGGAAGGAAATCCCATTTCTGATAATATTTCTTCTATTTTTAAGACCTTTAAAGCAGGTTTGATTTCAATTATTGCGTTATCAATTTCAGTAATCATTTGTTTGAATTCTCTGGAAGGTAAAAGTAGTTTTAGAGCTGTGACAGCGGCAAATAAATCACGCTTTCCATATATGTATTCTCCAGTATTAGGTATCTGGAGATTAGTATGATATTTTGTATCAATCATAACATCATGTGAACGAAAACAATAGAGTCTGTTATTATGGGCACAACAATTGCGAATAGCGGTCAAATATTTTAAAAGTGTTTCGAGCTCACTATCCATGATTTTAAAGGTGCGTGAAATGTTTTGCCGATCAGTCTGCTTCATATTAAAGTAAAACTTGCTGATTTGACCAAATGATAAAATATTATTTAAAACCCAAAGCGGTATGTATCCATAGGTATCAAGATAGTGCCGGATACTTGGGTCAGACCCTCTTGATGCAATCTGATGTTGGATGTCGGATAACATAGAAATAATATTTTTATGAGAATCTCTCTTGCACAAATCAAAGTTTTTATATAACAGGTAATTGTCATGACCGTATTTTTGGGGGAATTCATAAGCAATAAGGCACTTTATATTCCTTTCGACTTCAAGAATATATCTTAAAAAGATCTCACGAAGGCGCTGGTCAAATACAAATAAAGCATACATTTCATTTACAGTGGTACCCTCTTTGTATTCGTCTGCTTTTGGCTCTTTTAAAAATAACTTTTTGTAGCCGTTTATGAGGTTATAATATCCTTCGTGCTGTAACCTGGTTTTTGCAAAGCGTTTTGCTTCTCCTGTGCTGATGTCAACACCACGAGATACTAATAAATCAATTAACTCATCATGTGTTTTAAATACCTTATCGGCCAATACAGTACCTCCTAATAAAAAGACCCCGGGCCCGAAGGACACCGGAGTTCACTCCATAATAATATATACAATAATGCGGTAAATATTACATTCAACGACAACAATATTATCATTTATTGTCTTTGGTGTCAATCAAAATATAAAATTTTTATTATATTTTTTGTACATATGCATTAATATATTTATTATAAACTTTCTTACGTCATTTGTCATTAGTTTTCTTGGAGTTTATAAAATATAGTAGTAATGTGTGTGAAAAAACTACTTGTAAAGCTTCAGAAAAACGATATGATAGCTTGCAAAATTGATTACATACAAAAGACAATTTGATATTATAGTAATGAAAATGGAGGCAGAGATGGGTAAGAAGATTGTTTTTTTGGATATTGATGGGACTTTGACGGTTGCTGGTTCAAATGTACCTCCTGAGTCTGCGCTGAAGGCAATCCGGAAGGCACAGAACAATGGACATCTGGTGTTTTTGTGTACAGGGCGAAACTATGATATGTTATCCCCGTTGTTAAGGTATGGATTTGATGGAGTGGTAGCAAGTGCGGGCGGATATATTTGCTGTGGTGACAAGGTTATCTATGATTGTCCCATGACAGGTGAGCAGCAACAGCTTGTTTTGGACACATTGCAGGAAAATGGTATATTTCGCACGGTTGAGTGCCTTGACGGTTCCTATACAGATGATGGGTTTAAGGAATTTTTGGAGGAGCATAGCAGTGAGGGCGGAAATAGTGAGCTGCTTCGTTGGAGAAGACAGCTGGAGGAGGAGCTGAATATCCGTTCAATGGAGGAGTATAAAGGACAGCCAGTGTATAAGGTTGTAATCATGAGCTCTGATTCGGAGTGCATGGAGAGAGCAAGGCATAGACTTGAGGAAGAATTTTTGTTTTGTATACAGGATACAGACCAGTACGGGATTATAAATGGTGAGGTGATTAACCGCCAGTTTGATAAGGGTCAGGCGGTTCTCCGTGTATGTGATTATCTGCATATTCCGGTTGGGGATTCTATTGGCTTTGGCGATAGTATGAATGACAGGGAAATGATGCAGACAGTAGGTTATTCTATCTGCATGGAAAACGGAAGTGATACAATGAAGAAGCTTGCTGATGAGGTATGTCCGGCAGTGGATCAGGATGGCTTATGGCATGCATTTTTAAAGCTGGGTCTGACAGGGGGCTGAGGTGCAGGCAAATTGGATGACCGGCGCAAAACGGAGATTGATGGTCTGTGTGGACCCTATTATAGACATTATAATTGAATATGAAATCGATTTTATAAGATTTATACAAAAAAATTTAGATATATTTGTATAAATTATCAATTTACAGTTAATTATATTTTAATATAATAAACATATAATAGTGTAATCGATTTCATAATATGTTTTAAATTCATTCTGTGACTGCGAGATGTGGGTTTCGTAATCACTTCGACAGAACAATATGGAAGGGAGATAAGCTTTATGGCTTTGGATTATGCAAAATGTGCGAAAGAAATTTATGAGACATTAGGAGGGCGTGATAATCTGGTGAGCGCAGCGCATTGCGCTACAAGACTCCGTCTGGTAACAGTGAATAACGATAATATTGACATGAAGAAACTTGAGGATATTGACGGTGTAAAAGGAGTATTTTCCAGTAACGGACAGCTACAGCTGATTATCGGAACAGGAACAGTAAATAAGGTGTATGATGAATTTTTGGCAGTTAGTGGGATGACGGCTTCCACAAAAGAAGAGGCGAAGGCGGCTGCAGCTGCAAAGCAGCCACTAATTAAGAGGATGGTTAAAACTTTAGGAGATGTATTTGTTCCGATTCTGCCAGCAATTGTAGCTTCCGGTCTGATGATGGGTCTGGTAGAGGCATTGGGCAAGGTCATTCCCGGATTTTCGGACAGTGCATGGTATGGGATTCTGGATATGATTAGTAACACGGCATTTACGTTTTTGCCGGCTATTATTGCAATATCTGCAGCAAGGGTATTTGGAGGCAATATATTCTTAGGCGGGGTAATCGGTATGCTGATGATCCATCCGGGACTTATAAATGCATGGTCGGTAGCGGGTATGGCTGAGTCAGATATTCCGGTATGGCATTTAATTGGGAATTTCTTTTCTATCCGCCAGGTTGGATATCAGGGGCATGTGATTCCGGTGGTTATCGCTGTCTGGCTGATGTGCATAATAGAAAAGTGGCTGCATAAGCATGTGCCGGAAATGATTGATTTATTTGTAACACCGCTTTGTACAGTTATGATTACGGCATTTGTAACACTGGGAATTATCGGACCAATTTTTTCAACGGCAGAGAGCTATGTATTAACCTTTGCCAAATGGATTATTACGGTAGGTTACGGCTTCGGAGCGATGATTATGGGTGCACTGTATCCGGTAACCGTCGTTGCAGGTATTCATCATATGTATAATGTGATAGAGGCGGGAATGCTGTCTGAGGCAGGCGGACTGAATACCTGGATGCCGATTGCATCCGCTGCAAATTTCGCACAGTGTGCGGCATGTCTGGCAGTTGGTCTTAAGGCGAAGAATGCCAAGACGAAAGCGGTTGCTATTCCCTCATCCCTGTCAGCAGCACTTGGAATTACCGAACCAGCTATTTTTGGTGTGAATCTCCGGTTTACAAAACCGCTGCTATGTGGTATTGCAGGCGGTGCAGTGGGCGCACTGCTGGGTTCTGTTATGCATATCGGTGCCACAGCCTACGGTGTAACCGGTATTCCTGGATATTTAACAACACTTGATTATACGGTACAGTACACGATTGTGTTAGTGGTATCCTTTGCAATTGCTTTTGTGCTTACCTGGATTTTCTGGAAGGAGGATGAGAATGAGAGTAAGAAAACTGATGTAAAGGAGACTTCTGAGGAGAAGCAGGCGGAGAGTATTCTTGAGCATGTTGACGAAAAAACGATTTACGCACCGCTTACGGGAAATGTGATTGCCTTGGAGAACATACCGGATGATACATTTGCATCGGGTGTGCTTGGCGGAGGCATTGGTATTGAGCCTGAAGTGGGAGAGGTGGCAGCACCCTTTGATGGTACCGTGGCTACGCTTACGGACACAAAGCATGCGATTGGTTTGACGGGACCGAACGGAATGGAGATGCTTATTCATGTGGGTATTGATACGGTGAATATGAATGGTGATGGCTTCGAGGTGTATGTAGCTGAGGGCGATGCGGTAAAGGCAGGACAAAAGCTCATGACCTTTAGTATCGATAAGATTAAGGAACAGGGATACAGTACCACGACAGCCGTGCTGTTGAATAACAGTGATGATTATGAGGATTTTAAAGTGTTAAAGACCGGGGCAGTGAAAAAAAGTGAACCGGTGATTACCATATAAATGAGGGCTTTGCAGTAGCTTGATTGTATAACATATTAGGAGGAAGTTATGGCTAAGAAGGAAGCAGAATTAATATCTAATGGGCAGACATCATTAAATACGGCAGAGAAAAAGTTGAGCGCTGACACAGAGAAGACCTTTCAGACTAGACTTAAGAAGCATATCGACGAAATGCGATGGCTGTATATGGAGCTATATGACAATGCAGATATGTTTGGTGAGCTGGAACAGCAATGTAGGGAATTTTATTTAGAGAGAAATGCAGAGCTGAAGGAAATTGACTGTAGCAGAGAGCAGGCTCCTGACTGGTATAAACAGAATGATATGCTGGGAATGATGCTCTATATTGACAATTTTGCAGGGGACTTAAAAGGGGTACAGCAGAAGCTGGATTACCTTGAAAGAAGCAATGTCAACTATATCCATCTGATGCCGTTTCTTGATACGACAGAGGGAAAATCTGACGGAGGATATGCGGTCAGTGATTTCCGGAAGGTTCAGGAAAAGCTTGGGACTATAGAGGATTTGAGACAGTTGACACAGGCATGTCACAAAAGGAAAATGAATGTGTGCTGTGATTTTGTGATGAACCATACTTCAGAGGACCATGAGTGGGCAAAGAAGGCCAGAGGTGGTGATGGCGAATACATGAGCCGTTACTTCTTTTATGATAGTGACGTCATTCCGAAACAGTATGAACAGACAGTGCCACAGGTTTTTCCTGCCACAGCTCCCGGTAATTTTACATGGCTTGATGAGGTAAAGCATTATGTGATGACAAGCTTTTATCCTTACCAGTGGGATTTGAATTACAAAAATCCAAGAGTGTTTAACGAGATGATGTATAATTTTCTGTATTTGGCCAATTGCGGTATTGATATTATCCGTATTGATGCTGTACCCTATATTTGGAAGAAATTGGGAACAAACTGCAGAAACCTGCCACAGGTTCATACAATTGTGCGTTTGATGCGAATGATCAGTGAGATTGTGTGTCCCGGTGTTTTGCTGCTGGGGGAGGTTGTAATGGAGCCGGAGCGTGTTGTTCCCTATTTTGGAACAGTAGAAAAGCCGGAGTGCCATATGCTGTACAATGTGACAACGATGGCGACAACCTGGCATACTGTTGCGACACATGATGTGAGGCTTTTAAAACGCCAGCTGGATATTGTCAATGCATTGCCGAAGGAGTATGTGTTTCTAAATTATCTCCGCTGTCATGATGACATCGGCTGGGGACTGGATTATGGTACCCTTGCAAAGGAGGGTATGCTGGAGATTCCCCATAAGAGATATTTGAATGATTATTTTCTGGGGTATGCCGGGAACAGTAATAGCCGGGGAGAGCTTTACAATTATGACCCGGTAACGCAGGATGCCCGTTTCTGCGGTACTACAGCTTCCCTTTGCGGAATTGAAAAGGCAGGCTTCGAAGGGGATGACTGTGCAATGGAGAAAGCGATTGATTTGGATGTTATGCTTCATGCCTACATGTTTATGCAGAGCGGAATTCCGATATTGTACAGTGGAGATGAGATTGGTCAGGTGAATGATTATACCTATAAGAAGGATATTCATAAGAGAGAGGATTCCAGATATTTACATCGCGGAGCTATGAATTGGGAGAATGCCGAGAAAATAGATAATCCGCATTCGGTGGAGGGACGTATCTATGAACGGCTGCAGACTCTTGAGGAGCTGCGCAGGTCACATCCTGCCTTTGTATCTGACGCCAGTGCATGGACACTGGAAACCTATGAGCAGGGTGTGCTGTGTATGGGACGTTATCACGACGGAGAGAAGCTGCTTGGCATATTCAATTTTAGCGAACAGGACAAAACCGCATGGATTGACGAAAAGGATGGCGAGTATGTGGATCTGATCACAGGAAAAAGAATGCAGGCAAGTGGGGTGAATGTACCCGGTTATGGATTTTACTGGCTTCGGTTAGATGATGCAGGAAGCACACGTTGAAATCCGGTGCAGCAGGATATTGACTAGAAAATTATACGTGCTACAATAGGCGTATGAAAAGGATTTCATACACGAATGAAGCAAAGGAAAGTGATAATATGACGATTAGTGAAATCGCAAAATTAGCCGGTGTATCCAGTGCAGCAGTTTCGAGATATTTCAATAATGGGTATGTTAGTGAGGCAAAAAGAGAGGCGATAAAGAAGGTAGTAGATGCCACAGGCTACCGCCCTTCCTTGCAGGCACAGACCTTGAGGACAAAGAGGACCAAAATGATAGGGGTGATTGTTCCAAAGCTTGATTCCTATTCTGTGGGCAGGGTGGTTACGGGAATTATGTCGGTTCTGGAAGCAAATGGCTATCGGTTATTGCTTGCCGTGACGGAACAGAAGCCTCAGAAGGAGCTGGAATATCTGACCGTGCTTGATGACAAACAGGTGGACGGAGTAATTCTGCTGGCAACGATTATCTCTGCTGCGCTAAAGAAAAAAATAGCACAGATGTCTGTTCCGGTAGTGCTGGCAGGACAGTATCTGGCAGGCTGCAATTGCGTGTATCATGATGATTATCATGCCATGTATGATGTGACTAAGCTGGTATTGTCAAAGGGCTGCAGGAATTTCTGTTATATCGGTGTGACGAATCGTGACAAGGCGGTAGGTGAGGAACGTATTCGGGGATTTCGGGATGCGCTTGCTGCAGCGAATCTGCATATATTGGATGAAAATGCCAAGACAGGAGAGTTTACCACTGAATCCGGATACGAAAAAATGAGGGAGCTATACGGAAAATATCCGGATGTGGATGCTGTGATTTGTGCGACGGATGAGATTGCAGTGGGAGCGATGAAGTATTTAAAGGAACAGGGCAGGATTATCGGAAAGGATGTGCTGCTGGCAGGGCAGGGAGATTCCGTCTTGGCTGGCAATGTATCTCCTTCGCTGACCACAATCCATTACTATTATGAGGATAGTGGCGAGAAATCGGCGCAGATGATTCTGGAATTGATTGGGAAGAAAACAACGGCTGTCCGTGAAATTAAGTTAGGCTATGAACTGGTGGAGCATGAGTCTACAAGTGAATTGGAGGAAGAAGATGAATAAGGTATATGATGTGGTAGCGCTAGGAGAATTGTTAATTGATTTTACAGAGAATGGAACAAGTGCGCAGGGGAATCCGGTTTTGGAGGCTAATCCGGGAGGAGCTCCCTGTAATGTACTTGCTATGTTGAACCGGTTGGGACATAGAACCGGATTTATCGGAAAGATCGGGCAGGATATGTTTGGAACACAGCTGGAGCAGGCGTTAAAGGAAGTGGGGATTAGCACAGAGGGGCTGGTTAAGGATGAGAAGATTCATACCACTCTGGCGTTTGTTCACACATTAGCCGGTGGAGACAGGGATTTTTCCTTTTATCGGAAACCCGGTGCGGATATGATGCTTACAGAGTCGGAAATAAACGAAGAAATGCTTGAAGGCTGTCGTATTTTCCATTTTGGATCTCTGTCCATGACAGATGAAATATGCCGCAGCGCAACCAAGAAAGCGATAGAGCTGGCAAAGAAAAATGGTTCCATTGTGTCCTTTGACCCGAATCTGCGTGAGCCGTTGTGGGAATCGCTGGACGCTGCCAGAGAACAAATCGATTATGGCATGAGCCAGTGTGATATTTTGAAAATCTCCGATAATGAAATTCAGTGGTTTACTGGAGAACAGGACTATGATAAGGGAGTTGCTTATCTGCAGTCGAGATATTCAATCCGTCTTATTCTGGTTTCCTTGGGAAGAGAAGGAAGCAGAGCATATATGGGTGGAAGGTGTGTACAGGCGGCATCATTTCATCAGCAAAAGACTATCGAGACAACAGGTGCCGGGGACACGTTTTGTGCGTGTGTATTGCACTATGTCTTAGAACATGGACTTCGGGAATATACGCAGGAGGAGATGGAGGAGATGCTGACCTTTGCAAATGCGGCAGCTGCTCTGGTTACCACCAAAAAGGGGGCACTTCGTGTGATGCCAGAGAAAGGAGAAATTGAGGAGCTGCTCAAATGAGCATGCTGCCTGACATGAGGGTAATATTACTTGAGGAATGAGAAAATAGTTGACGGGATTGCCAGGGGTTGACCGTATGACAGGGGAGGATATCCCCCTGCCATACGGTTTTAGTCTTTATTAAGTATATTGTAGCAAGTAGAGTCTAGATGTTAATTTGAAAATTCAAAAATACTCCAAACAAATTTTTCTTCTGGAACAAAATAAGCATAGAAATCTGCACACATACAAAACCTTACAAGACATGTAAGTGTTATTTTGGAGAGGAGTCCGATATAATAAGCTCATACATACAGAGGTACAAGAGGAGGATGTGAAAATGCAGAAAAAAATATTAGAGGTACAAGCATTATTTAAGGTCTATGGTGGGAATGAAAATATAACTACTGCTCTAAACGGACTATCCTGCAGTGTGTTAGAGGGAGAATTTCTGGGAATTATGGGCAGCAGCGGTTCTGGAAAAACCACGCTGTTAAACTGTATTGCCACGATGATACGTCCTACAAAGGGGAAAATATTGTTAAACGGAGAAGATATCAGCAGCTTTAAGGGGGAAAAGCTGGCAGGATATCGCGGGAGCAAAATCGGCTATCTTTTTCAGGAGTTTGAGCTTTTGGATAATCTGACAGGAAGGGAAAATATATTACTGCCCATAGATATTCACGGCGGGGAAATGACAGAGAACTTTGATGAGCTGGTGGAATATCTGGAGATTGGGGAGGTTTTGGATAAATTTCCGTCCCAGATGTCAGGCGGACAAAAGCAACGGGTGGCGGCAGCCAGAGCATTGATTCTGAATCCGGACATTATTCTGGCGGATGAGCCTACCGGGGCTTTGGACAGCAAAAATGCAAAGAGTATGATGGATAAGCTATCGGGTTTAAATGAGTGGAATCATTCAACGGTTATGATGGTGACACATGATGCGAATGCAGCCAGCTATTGCTCGCGTATATTGTTTATTCAGGACGGCGTGATTTTTCATGAGCTCAGAAGGCAGCTGCCACAGGAGACACAGCATGATTTTTATGAGAGAATTATTTCGGTGATGGCTCAGCTGGGAGGAGGAAGTGCCAATGTTTTTTAGATATATCAGGAGAAATAATAAAAGAAGCTATAAAGAGAATGGAATCTTTTTCCTGTCATTAGTGGTTGCGATTATCGCCTTTTATGTGGTACTGTCACTGGAAAAGCAGGATGTAATCGTATTTTTAAGGAAGATGGAAAGCGATGCGGTAAACAGATTGATGGGATTGATTCCCGCTGTATATGTATTTTCTCTTTTTCTGATGTTCTTTTTGATTTTTTTTGCAACAAAATATCAGTTAGAGCGCAGAAAACATGAATTTGGAATGCTGATGATGCTGGGAATGAAGAGAAGCCGGTTGTTTTTCGGTCTGCTTACCGAGGATATTTACAGCAGTATGGCGGCACTGTTGGTCGGTCTTCCGACAGCGGTTCTTTTGTCTGAGATAATCAGTCTGACCACTGCGAAGCTAATCGGAGCTGGTGTGATTGGGCACAGGTTTTCGTTGTCCTTGAAGGGGATGCTGTTTACGGTTATCGGTTTTGTGGGAATCAAGATGCTCGCTAATATGGTGCTTTCTCTAGGGTTAATCAAAAAAGAACCGGGTATGCTGATGAATGACGTTCAGGAGGAGAAGCAGAAGAAGATTAAACAAAAACATTCCTTTTTTCAGCTGGGATCAGGCATTTTGCTGCTGATTCTGGCCTATGGGCTGGCAATATTTAAGCTTACCTGGATGGGAATCGCTCCGTTTTCGCTGACGCTGATTTTGGGGATTTCCGGAACCTTTCTTGTGCTAAAAGGAATCTGTGCATTGTTTACGGTTTTGGCACAAAAGGAAAAGCCAAAGGAGCGGCTTCAAAAATTCACTTTCCGGCAATTACAGGAAAATGTATTTTTGTGCTCAAATTCTCTGGCGGTTTCTTCGCTGTTTGTTTTGATTGCGGTTGTCTGCATGGCATATGGCATCTCTGTTTCTGCTTTTCAGATTAGGGAGGGGGGCAAACACAGCATAGATTTTACCTTTGAGGGATATGACGATGAAGAGAACCAACGTTTGGAAGCATTGTCACAGCAAAAGGAGGTTAAGGAAAATATTGGCTCCTGGAGCAAGGTGAGAGTGTCCTATCTGGCGGTGGACGATGGGTGGAGAGAGAATGAGGTTTTCTTTGGATATGATATCTCTGATTTGGACCGGGCAGTAGAGGCGCTGCCGGAGGAAGAACAGCGGGCTTTTCGGATGTCGGTACATTATACTGACGCACCGCATATAATTGCACTTTCGGGGTATAATGAAATTCTGGAGAAATGCGGAAAGGAGCCTATTCAGTTAAAGGACAGAGAAATTGCGCTGTTTCAGGATTCTGAATATTATTCGGGTGAAAATGAGAGACTGTTTGCAAAGGTATTAGGACAGCATCCTCAAATTAAAATAGACGGAGAAGCCTATGAACTGAAGGACAAGGTATATAGTGAAGATCTTGTGGTGGACAGGAGCATAACGATGAGCTTTGCCTTAATCGTTCCGGATGAGGCCTTTGACCGGTATGCAATGAAGAACAATATCAGTATCTACTGGAATGCTTATATCGACAGTGGTCTGGTGGAAAAAATCGGATTAATGCAGGCGATTTCACAGGTGGAGGAGGTGTTAACAAGGAGTGGAATCGATCATGAAAACTATCTTCAGAATATGGGACGGCAGTTGTTCTATATTGTAGCGTCCAGTTATCTTACGCTTTATCTGGCAGTTATCTTTTTGATTATCGCCAATACAGGTATCGGTCTGCAGTTTTTGATGCAGCAGGAAAAAACGAGGAAACGGTATCATACGCTGATTTGCCTGGGAAGTGACTATGATGATATCTGCAGGTCCTCCAGACGGCAGATAAAATGGTACTTTCAGATTCCAATTGGAGTGGCAGCTGTCAGCAGTATCTTCGGTGTGTGTTCGCTGTTTTCCGGGATTCTGCCTCCGGTGCTTGAGGGAGAAAAAAGTATTCTGCTTGTGATTGCAGGAGTGATTATTGCAATTTTGTGTGTGATGGAATATAGTTATATGAAAATGGTGATGCATATCAGCAGACAGAGCATTGTGCAGATGACGGCGGAGAATGGGATGAAGGATAGGAAACGAGGATGAAGAAAATTGTGGTGGTCGAGGATGACCTGTTCATGCGGGATGAGCTGATGGATATTTTCGGAAAAGCAGGATATGAGACAGGCTGCGTGACGAACTTTTATCAGACAATAGAAGAGCTTGAACGGCAAAAGGCAGATTTGGTATTGCTGGATTTACAGCTTCCGGGGAGAAACGGGTTTGAAATCTGTAAAGAGTTAAAGAGGCGGCAGTCTGTTCCTGTTCTGGTATTGACATCAAGGGATCAGTTGAAGGATGAGCTTCATGCGCTGGAGCTGGGGGCAGACGAGTATCTGACGAAGCCCTGCCCTGCTGCAAGGCTTTTGGCGAGAACGGAAAATTTGCTCAAGCGTTTTGCCGGAAGAGAGGGCATGTTAGACGGGGATGGTTTTTTCTTTGACTACCGGACCTATACCATTTATGTAGACGAAACGGCCACCCTGCTCTCGGAAAAAGAGGGAACAGTATTGCAGGAGCTTCTCCAAAGGAAGGGAGAGGTTGTTAAAAAGGAGCTTCTCTTTCAGGCATTATGGGGAACAACAGAATTTATTGATGAAAATGCACTGCAGGTAACCATGACAAGACTTCGGAAATCCCTGCACAAGGTGGGACTTAGGGATAAGATTGAAACGGTAAGGGGAATCGGATATCGCATAAAATGTACGGAATAGACGAAGCAGATGATATACAGGTATGAAGAGGTGGATATGGTTAAGCGGTTAAAAAATATGATTAGGCTTTGCGGGGAATACCGATTTTTTTTCGGACTTTTTCTTTTGATGAATTTGATATTTGCTTTTTTTCTGTGGCTGACGGATGCTCCGTCTTTCTTTGCGGTGGCCGGTTCATTTTTATGTGTTACGCTTTTTCTTTTGGTTGGTGCGCTTTATGTAATTGCCGGAAAAGAAGAAAAGCGGAGAGCTGCATTTCTTGATTTTTTAGATAATCCCGATATGTCTGAACAACTGAATACTGTGCAGCTGCTGGGTGACAGGGAACAGGAATGGATTTGTGCGGCAGGGGAACGGCTGAGGGAAAACGACCAGAGGCTGAAGGAGGAGATACAGCAGAGGGAGGACTATGAGGAATATATTGAAATGTGGGCACATGAGGTAAAGGTTCCTCTGTCCTTGCTTACGTTGATGCTGGATAACCGGAGAGAAGAGATGTCGCCGGCTGTGCATCAGCGCCTGGTGTATGTTGGCAGCCGGATACAGGACAATGTTACCCAGATGCTATACTATGCCAGATTAAAGGCGGTTCACAAGGATTATGTATGGGAGAAAGTCGGGCTGGATTTATGTGTGGAAGAAGTGATCTCCCAATATGAGCCCGTTTTTCGGGAAGGGGGCATGAAGGTTATCTGTGAGGTCAGCGATGACGTTGTACTTACGGATAAGAAGGGAATGGCAATGATTCTCGGACAGGTATTCAATAATGCGTATCAATATCGGGATATGGAAAAGGAGGAGCAGTGGGTACGGGTGTCAGACCATCGGGAAAAGGATAACATTTTCCTAACGGTTGCAGATAACGGAATCGGTGTAAAGCCGGCAGACCTGCCCTTTCTTTTTGAGAAGGGCTTTACCGGGGATAATGATGAGAGAAAAAAGAAGGCAACTGGAATGGGATTATATCTGGTGGAGCAGATGGCACGGAATCTGAAGGTTGAGGTAGATGTGCAGTCGGTATATGGACAGGGATTTGAGTTGATTTTGAAATTTCCGGTTGTGGATTGATAAGCAAGTCGTTCACTTTATAAAGGGGGTGGGTTTCCCACCCTCTTTTTTGTGTTCCTTTCTGAAGTCCTGCGTGTTTATTTGTCTTGTTTAAATGGAAAAATATCATTATTATCTTTTTAAAATGCAATACGACAAAAATATAACGGAAAACCAGATATTTAGTCAAAATGGGTTTAGTTTTGCAATTGACCGCCAAAAAATAAATTGGTAAAATATGGATAAAATAGAAACAGAAGAAATATTTTGTAAATTACAAAGGGGATAAAGGAGAACGTATGGGGAAAAGAATAATTTTTATTTTGAAGGTGTTAATAATAAACTATTGTTTTAGCCTACTAATTAGTGAGTTGGTGGAAGGCGGGTTGCCGATAAATAACATGTCTTGCGTGTATGCACAGGGTCAGGATATTCAGTATGATTATGATTCTTTAGGCAGAGTTTCATCTGCCAGATATCCAAATGGAACAGAGGTCAAATTTGAATATGATGCAAACGGTAATTTGCTGCACGGTGAAGTTGTAAAGGGGCAGAAAGAGCCAGATAGCAGTGAGGAAACTGGCGGTAGTCAGGGAAATACCGAAGAGACCGGCGGCTCTGCCGGAGATAATTCCGGAAACGGCGGAAGTGATCAGGATGGGGATAATCAACAGACCGGTGGAACCACCGGTGATTCGGGCGGTGGTCAGGGTACGGTGCAGGAACCACCGGAGGTATCCGGACCGACAGGGTATACGTCAGATGATGTCAGAGAATATAACCGGTTCAAAAAAAGAAAACCGGTAATTAAATCGTTAAAGAAAACCCAAAGCAAAAAGAAATATTATCTAAATATAAAGATAAAACAGATTAATAAAAGAGGCGCCTATGGTGAGACGGAATATCAGATTAAGTATGCGACAAACAGCAAATTTAAAAAGACAAAGACGATAAAGGTGAAGCGGAGCAAGAAAGGCTCCCTTACAGGCAAGAAATGGAAAATCAAAAAAGGAAAGACCTATTATGTTAAGGTTCGTGCAGTGATGAAGACGAAGACCGGAAAAACAATATATTCAAAGTACAGTAAGACGAAAGAGTTAAAGGTCGAGTAGGTATATATCGATAGAGGAGAGGGATACATATGAAGAGTAGAAGAAATAGAGTACAAAAAGCTATAGCGTGGGTTTTGTTGATTGTGATGGGTATTCACTGCTTTGGCAGTGCCATTCCGTCTTCCACTGTTTATGCAACAGATTATGAAAGGGCCAGCAAAGAGGCAGAAGAGGAAATCCGTGCGGCAGAAGAAGCTGCTGGAATCGGGCGATCGGACGAGGAAGAGTCTGATGTAATAGAGGAGACTGTCAGCGGGGATTTGGAATATCCGCTGAGTGAAGAATCAGGTAATGCTGTAGAAGAAAACGGAGAACAGGTGTCATATGAAGACTGGACAATATCATCATCCACCACGCTGACACAGGATATAGAGGTAGGGAATTTGGTGGTTAATGATGCCTTGAATTTAAACGGACATCGTATGGTTGTACACGGTGATATTAACTTGAATGCCTATATATCTATGCAAGAGGGATATCTGTATGCGGAGGGCTCCCTTATAGTAGGAGATTATGGATTTATCTCTATGAACTCGCCCAATGACTACATAGAAGTGGCGGGCGACTATATATATAGTACCGCAGGGTACATGACGACAATAGTAAGGAATGGTACCATAGTAATTGGCGGGAATATCTATGGAAATAATAGGCAAAATTATTGCCGTTCACCATTTGTGTTTGACACGGCATGCAAAGTGGTAATGAATGGAAATAGTGCGCAGACTATAGATATCCGGACAGATTCTGAATTCCGGATTTGTAATCTGATCATTGAGAACACCAGCGAAGAGGGTGTATTTTCCAATTGTATGTTAAATTGCGACAGCATAACAGATGAAGGACATAAACTGCATTACAAGGTAGAAGGTGAATTTGGGGAAACGCTTACAGAGGATAAAATCATAGAGGGGGATTATTGTCTGCTGGGAGGAATACTGGACCTTGATGGACATAACCTGACTGTACAGGGAGATTTTGTCCATGCAGGAGGAAAGCTTCTCTTAAACGGCGGCAGTCTGACGATAGAGGGAGATTATAAGAAGCAGTTCTGTTATATGGAAAATGGAGAGGAGATTATTGAGTACAGTACGGGCAGGCTGATTATGCAGAATGAACAGGACTATGTACTGATAAAAGGAGATTACATAGATTCCGGCTGGGTGACCACGGAGGGAGATCTGACTGCAGGAGTTTTGGAGCTAAAGGGAAGCATGCTTGGAGAAGATAAGCTGGGGCATCCCCTGTTTTATGCAAAGCAATCTCATCAGGTCAGGCTGACAGGGGATGGGCAGCAGGTTATCCGAAAGGGGGCATCTGATTCAGGTGACTATATCCGGTTTGCCAATTTATCGATTGAGCAGGCGGAAGCCGGCAGCACAGTATTTGATTCTATGGTGATAGTGACTACATCTGTGGAGCATACATCGAATAAAATTACTGGAATGACCATGATTACAGGAGCCCAAATTATCAGTCCGGATTTGTATGGTGATATTAAAATAGAGGACAACTATACTTTTTCATCGGATGTCACAATCCATGGAAATTTGTATATGGGTTATAATTATCGCTATGGAAAAAGTATGTCTGTTAATAACTGTCATGTTATAGTAACGGGAAACCTGTACCATATCAATATGACACCTGTCCTGACGGGGGAGCAGGCCATGCTCACGGTAATGGGAGATTATATCCTGGAAGGCGGAAGCGGCAATACGGTAAATAGCGGAATTATTCAGATTGGGGGAGATTTGAAAAAGAATGGTAATGTCTATATTTCCTTTAGTGAGAATGCAGAAGTTCATTTTATTGGGGACTCTGTCCAGACGGTTTCGATTTCCCATGCTAATACATTATTAACTAATGTAGTGGTGGATAATCCGAAGGGTGTGGTTGTAGAGGATAATATTGCGGTAGTAAATGTGTCCTGTAAGCAGGGGGTGCTGTCATATGCTTCCGGCGGTGTGCACGGCTTTACGGTGGAAGCGGACGGTGAATACGAGGGCGATTTGATTATCGGTGGTGGTGTCTTTGATTTGAATGGACACAGCTATCATGTAAAGGGTAACCTTACCATTATTAATGGTGCGCTTAATATGACGAATTCAGAGGATCATCTTACAGTGGATGGCGATTTTGCTACCAGCTCTACTATAGACCACTTTGGAAGGCTGACGGAAGGGATTCTTGAGTTTAAGGGAAGCTTTACACAGACAGGGAATTTTAGAGCATTTGGGGCATCAGGGAATCACACAGTAATCTTTAACGGAGAAGGGAAACAGGAGATTTCCTTTGCTGATTTTTCTTCAAACTACTTTAACAATATGGAGATAAGAAGTGCAGTGAAATTTTCCACTAATGTGAAAGCAGTAGGATTAGTGACACAAGAGGCAAGCGTAGATGGTATTCTCAGCATTAATAATACCACTGTCTTTGCAGAGAACAGTTATCAAGGAAATATTGGTATTCTGGAGGAAATCACATTATCTGAAAAAATTCGGATAGACGGACAATTATTTATTAATAGAAGCTTGAATTTGAATGGACAAGAACTGGAGGTTACTGGAGACGTGGTTTGTAACTCTGGTTATGCAGAAATTAGTTTTAATCACGGAAATTTGAAATGTGGCTCAATGACAATACAGAGTTGTAACTGGATATATATGTTATATGAAGATGACCGGCTATCTGTTCAGAATGATTTGACTATTAATTATTGGAGAGGCTTTTCTAGTGCAGGGCAGGTTACCGTAGGTGGGAATGTGACCCTTAACAGCAATAGTTGCTCGATAGGTGAAAATGTTATATTAGAAATGAATGGAGATAAGCAGCAGACCATTACGATGAAGGGAAATGGATGTTCGCTTGGAACACTGGTGCTTAACAATACCAGTGAAGAGGGAATCTATATATCGGATGAGTTAAACTATAAAAAGCTGGTAAATACTGCGGGAACAAAGGTAACCTTTTCGGATGGTGGTGTGTTGGGCTATACGCTGAATCAGGATGAGGTGATAGAAGGGGATTTCTTATTGTCTGGCGGAGATATGGATTTGAATGGATATAGTCTGACCGTAAAAGGAGATTTTATTCAGGCTGGAGGAAACCTCAACGTGAGTAAAGGTACACTTTTAATAGAGGGAGATTGCTGTCTTGCAAGGAGAACCACGCAGGAAGACGGGACTTTTACTTATGGAAATATGACCGGAAAAATATACATGAGTGATGCCAAAGACTGCGTTATTGTAAAAGGAGACATGCATGCAGCGGTATCCGACACAAGTAACTGGTCATGTTCGGCAGGTGTGTGGCGGCTTTCCGGGAATCTGACATTATGGAACAGTACATATCTGGATTTTGGGAAGGATGTTATGCTGATACTGGACGGGGAAGAACAGCAGAAGCTTGCATTTGGCAATGGTTATATGCGGTTAGGAAGTCTTTCTGTAGAGAATATAAAGGGCGTTGCTTTTGCCTCGGGAAATCATGCTTATATCAGGGGTGACTTGTGTACAAACGGATATCCGGTAGAGGGATGGCTGGATATTTACAGCAGTGCAGAGATAAAGGACGACATTGTCAGAGGTAACCTGTATTTTAGTCAAACTTACAGCATGAATAAAGATTTATATGTGGAAGGTGAGGTTAATCTTTATCAGTTAAAGCTAAATGGATATCATCTGACTGTGGATGGAAATTGTAGGTTAAATCATAGTGGGAGCTTATACCAGGAAGATGGTATTTTGGAGGTAAAAGGTGATTTACTATATGGAAGTTATTCCTATTATCATGGCAGTGGCACAAATCAGGTTATTTTAAGTGGTGATAAAAAGCAGACAATTCAGGCAAACGGATTAAACTGGAGCTTTGAGGAGCTGGTTATAGAAAATACCTCGGATGAGGGGGTATATGCAGAGGGACTTTTTGATGCTCAGAGGATTACTGATTCAAACCATAAACTGTCCTTTTATACAGAGGGAGATATAGGCTATACGCTGACAAAGGACACAGTGATACAGGGGGATTTTAACCTGCTGGCAGGAATTATGGATTTAAATGGGCATACACTTACCGTTACCGGTAATCTGGTGCAGAGAGGTGGTACTATTGATGTGAATTCCGGCAGACTGGAGGTGTATGGAAATTATACATTGGGGAATCCAAATGCATCCGGGGGCTATGACAATAGCCATGCCAAAATATACATAGACAATGAGGAGGATTATGTATTTTGTGGTGGAGATATAGCTCTGGCACCAACGATATCGATTAATGAATGTTTAACAACGGGAACAATAGAAATAAAAGGGAATTTAGATTATCTTTCAAACTCTTGTTCAACCGCAATGAGAAAAGAGCTGGTGGTCCGTTTTACCGGAGAACAGCAGCAGGATATTTCAGGTATAAAAGGTTACTACTCTATCTGCCTTGGGACGATATCGTTGGAAAACACATCTGCCGAGGGAGTTGTAATTAAAGATAATTTAGAGATAAAGTATCCGGTGAAGGGAAATGGAAAGCTTACCGGTACAGAAGGAAAGACTGTGACCTGGAATAATGGGGAAAGCTTTCCGTTTACACAGTGGAAAGGGAATCTGACTGTGCGGACAGATACAGTTTTGACAAAGGATTTGACCATTGACGGAACGTTAGCACTTAATCACAGTCTGGATTTAAACGGTAACCATCTGACGGTGGATACGCTGAATACGAATTCTGTGCTTAGGATAAATGGTGGTATATTACAGGTAAAAAAGGATTTTAATCAGAACAGTTCTGATGGAAAGCTGATTATGCAGCAGGACGGAGACCTCGTACAGATTACAGGGAACGTGAATGCAACCAGAGGAACGATGGATTTATCTGCCGGCAGCATGGAGGTAAAGGGGAACCTTAATCTCAATGGAGTTAGCCTGACTGCAGGGGATAAGCACAGGCTGATGCTGAGTGGAAAGATGACTGCCCATGGAACGGCTTATATCCAGACAGTGACCATACAGTCAGGAACAACGCTTAACACACTGGTCCTCACCAAGCCGAGGAGCTATTATGTGTTTAACCGGGATGTGGAGAGAATGTGTACCGAGCTGATAGAGGATATCCAGGATATCGCAGCACCGTCTGTACCGAGTGGATTATCTGCAGATAATATCAGCTATACCAGTCTGAAGCTGACATGGGACGCAGCAACTGACGATATCGGTGTGGCGGGCTATGATGTATACCGTGATGATAAAAAGGTGATGTCTGTGTCGGGAACCTCTTATACAGACAAGACTCTGATGCCGGGCACAACATATACCTACTATATTATTGCAAAGGATGCAACCCTGAATACCTCGGCGGCATCTAAGACCTATACCGTGACGACACCGGAGGATACGGAGGCACCGGAAATCCCGGAGAAGCCTGAGCTTTCCGAACGTATGGCAACTGCGCTTAGGCTGGGCTGGAATGCAGCAGAGGATAATGTGAAGGTGGCGGGATACCGCATTTACCGTGATGGTGAGGAGATTGGAAATACGACCAGAACGGAATATCTGGATACCGGTCTGTCTGTCAATCAGCGTTACACCTATACGATAGTGGCATATGATATCGCCGGAAATGTATCGGAAATGTCGGAGGAAGCAGACTGCTATACGCAGGCGGTTGAGGTTGACGCCATGTCTCCAGCGAATTTTGCGAAGCTGTCAGGAACGAAGCCTGAGCTTTCCGTATCGTTTATCAATGCAGGAAGTTCCTCAGGCTATCAGGTATATATCGGATACCGTGAGCCGGGACAGGACAGCTTTGCACCACTATTACAGAAAACAGTGGGAAGCAGGACCTATTATCGGAAGGAGCTTACTGCCTCTGCCTGTCTGGAAACGGCAGCTGTTACAGGAGAGGAAATAGAGGTACTTGTCCGTATTACTGATGCAGGGGGATATGAAGCGGAGGAAACCTATGTTTATTATCTGGATAAATCTGCGCCTGCAAAGCTTACGGAAACGGGAGTGGAAATGAGAGACGGTGTGGCAGTGATTAGCTATGCCAGAGGAACGGACGCAGATGTTGCGGGTTATTATATTTACCGTGAAGAGGCGGGAAAGGCAAGAGAACAGATAGCAGATATTACAGACTCTGCAAAGACTTACTATTACGACCGGGAACTGACAGAGGGGGTTACCTATACCTATTATGTAGCGGCCTATGATGAAGAAGGGCTGGTCGGGGAGCTGTCGGATGCATTAGTCATTACCTGCGACGAGGACCTAAGTATGCCTGTAATTGAGAGCGTTGAGCCGGCGGAGGGGATTGTCCACGGTACAGAGCTGCTGACCATTCAGGCAAGGGATAATAAGCATCTGGATAAGGTGATTATAGAGAGCTATGATGAGCAGACAGAAGATTATGTGAAGCTTGCGGAATGTCCGTTTACGGCAGGCAGTGTTTCCTATGAGCTGGATACGACGGCATGGGAGGATGAGGTAACTCTGCAGTTTACCGTATATGATGCGGCAGGCAATGAGAATGAGGAAGAGTTTGTCCTGACCTATGCGATTGATAACGAAGGACCAGAACAGATTCAAAATCTTCAGGCAAGTGTTACCTCCACCACTGCAGTATTGACGTGGGATGCACCTGCAGACGAGGATTTCTCCCATTTCAGCCTGGAGGAGCAGCAGCAGGACGGTACATGGAAGAAAATTGCGCAGACAACGAAGGTTACAGGGTATGCATTGGAGGGATTGCTTCCCCAAAGCACCCATGTATACCGTGTGACAGGATACGATATCCGGAGCAATGCGGGAACTCCGTCGGAGAGTGTGACGGTTGACATAGGGGAGGATACCATTGCGCCGCGTATTATCTCTGTCTCGCCAAACGGGGGATACTATAATGATAAGATACCATTGGTGATAAAGGGGTATGATAATATTGCGCTTTCCGAGATGATAATCGAGTATTCGCCGGACAAGGTAAACTGGACACAGCTTACGCAGTCTGTTTTTGAGGAGGCGAAGAAGGAACAGAAGGTAGCTTATTCCTTTGATTTGTCAGATATTGAAGAGGGAGATATCTATATCCGTGCTTACTGCAGGGATACTGCAGGAAATGAGGGAGATAAGGGACAGGTTCTTCTGCAGTGCATAGTGGATAAAACCGCTCCGGCAGCAGTGAATAAGCTGACTTCTGAGGGAGAGGGAGGCAGCATTCACCTTCTATGGAATGAACCAGTAGATAATGATGTGGCAGGCTATCGGGTTTACAGAAGTCCGGAGGGGCTTAACACCTATACCTGCATAGCAGATCATGTAATCACTCTTGGCTATTATGACAGAACTGCCGCCTATGATGCTGCGTATTCCTATCAGATAACGGCATTTGATAAGGCAGGAAATGAGAGTGCACTGTCCAATGTGGCGGTGGGGCAAAAGCTTCCGGATGATGTGGCACCGGTGATACACAGTGTCGTTCCGGAGGAGGACAGGTGGATATCCGGTGTGACGGAGGTTTCCGTGCTGGTGTCCGATAATGACAGGGTGTCCCATGTAGAGGTTGCATTGAGGAGACAGGATGAAAACAGTACGAAGCATATAGCGGGTACCGTGGAGACGGATATCAGCAGCGGAACGGTAACCTATGAGCTGGATACCACGGATTATGAGAATGGTGTGTACGAGCTTCTGATTACGGCAAGGGATGCAGCGGGAAACAGTAGCAGTACCTTCCGGAGTATATGTCATATCAGCAACATTACCCTTGCAACACCGGTATTATTTGCAAGGACCGGGAATTGGTGCACGGAGCTCCACTATTCCGGTTTCGAGGACATCAGCTACGTGCTTTATAAGAAGAAGCTGAATGACAAAGTCTTTGACACTGTTGCAGCAGGGACGGGGAGCCTGAGTTTCAAGGACAATGAGGTAAATCCGCAATATACCTATGTATATCAGCTTATGATACAGGATAAGGCGGGGAACAGGGCATATTCCGCATTATCCGATGTGAAGCCAAAGCCGATAGATGATCAGAAGCCGAAAGCGGTTATCCTTGCAAATACCTTGGCCGTTGCCGGATATCAGGTAGTGTTCAATGGTCTGGATTCTACCGATAACAATAAAATTGCTTCCTATAAATGGGATTTCGGAGATGGCTCCGATGTCAAGGAGGGACCGACACCAAAACATACCTATAAAGAAGCTGGAGAGTATTATGTAACGCTTACCGTTGCTGACCCGGCAGGAAATACAGGTGATACCAAAATAAAGCTAACGGTTCTTCCGAAGGACAAATCAGGGAAGGCAGTAATTGAGGTCCGCAATGCATCCGGTACACCGCTTAATGGGGTAACGGTGTTTGTCAATACCTCTACGGAGCATAATGATACCGCTTACACAGATAAATACGGAAGAGCTGACATTATGCAAAAGCCGGGAACATATCGCATTGCGCTTTATAAGCCCGGATATGTTGCGGTAGAAAAAAGTGTTGAAATTGAGCTTCAGGGGGAAAAGGAGTATGTCTTTACGCTGGAACAGGGAGAAACCATCACTGCAGATTTCACGGTCCGTCAGATGACCTTTGAAGAAATGGTGGCGGCAGGCATTGACATCAATGCTCCGGAAAACCAGCATGTATTTACGGTTAGAACCAATCTGACTTTTGTAGATGCAACCAGACCAATAGTAGGAGGAGAAGAGGTCATTATGCTTCCGGCAAAATCTGTTGTAAGTAGCGGCAAAGGCGGCGGACCCAGTGGTGATGGCGGCAGTGGTAATGGTTACGTTGGAGACGGAAGTGAGAAACCGGAAGCCGAAGAGGAAGATTTCCGGAATATGTTATACCACATAAGTATTACCCATTCCATTTCTTGGCTGAAGGATATGTATGAAGCAACGCTGATTGTCTATAATAATGCCAGCAGCCAGACGATTGTTGCGAGGGATTTGGAGACGAAGCTGGTACTTCCCTATGGGATGAGCCTTGCGGGAACCTACAGCGGTCAGCCGCTGGTGAAAAAGCTTGACGATATCCGGGGTGGCGAGAGTGCTTCTGCCACATGGTATCTGAGAGGGGATTCTCCCGGCAAATATAAGCTTCAGGCACTTCTGACAGGGAAGCTACAGCCCTTTAATGCAGACCTGACCTGCAGCTTTGAGTCCAATGAGTTCGAGGTGA
>CAMWYM010000015.1 GCA_947178475.1 uncultured Clostridium sp.
ACACAGTATATAACCTAACCGGTAAAAATATGACCCTCTTCCGCGCCCCCTACAGTGATTGGAACGATACCGTTGTGGAGGTTGCCCACACCATGGGATATATGTCTATCAACCAGTCCGTTGACAGTCTTGACTGGAAGGATTACGGTATTGATTCCATTATCCGTACAGTATGTGAACATAAAAATCTGGAAAACGGCAGCATTATTCTGCTGCATAACGGAGCCACATACACCAAGGATGCACTGGATGCAATGCTGACCGGATTAGAGGAGCAGGGATATTCCTTTGTCAGTGTCTCTTCCCTCATCTATACCTCGGATTACTATCTTGACCACACCGGAAAACAGTTTACCAATTCATCATCAAAAAATTAATATTACTTTTACCAAATTTTCCCTCGTTATTTTTTGAATAATTACCTATTTTTAATTCTCCGTATAAATGATGTTTTGATGCACATACTATAGAGGACAACTTCAAAATTATGATTAAAAGGAGAATGACTATGAAGAAATCAGTAAAATATCTTCGTGTCCTTACAGCAGCCTGTCTGTTTTGCTTTACTCTGACCGGATGTGGAAACAGTGATAACGCCTCCACAAGCGGCAATAATGACAACAATCTGGCAGACGACATGGGAAATGCAGTAGATGATGTAGCTGACGGTGTTGGCAATGCCGTTGATGACCTTGTAGGAAACGGCGGCTTTGACAACTACAATGATGCACACGACTATTTTATGGACACTATGGGTTCCTATCACTCAGATGCAACCTTTGAGCTGCGCGACGAGGACAAAAATCTAAATGACTATCAGGAAGGCTCCAAAGGATACCGCTTTAATCTCTATGATACCAGCAAGGACAAAAACGGTGAGCATTTCGGTGAGTTCTATGTTGACGCCACCTCTGGCACAATTTACAGACGTGGCAGCAACAATGCAATTGAAGAATATCCGGGCAACAACAAAACCGGAACAACTAACAGCTCTACAGGCGGAACCGGAACAACTAATGGCTCTGCAGGCGGAAGCACTAACGGCAGCGTAAGCAATGGAACAGGCAACCGTACCAATAACACAGGAAATAAAAATGTTTCATCTAACACAACCCGATAGCAGAACAAAGTCCCTTCCTTTAGGAAATCCTATAGGAAGGGACTTTATTTACATACATTTCTATCTATATGCACATTCTGTATATCATTTTACCAGATTTCCCTCTGCAATCTGACCCCTCTCATAATCTAACGCATTTTGCAGAGTAACCTGACTGATAGCTGCCAACGCTTCATGGGTGAGAAATCCCTGATGGGAGGTTACAACAACATTTGGAAAGGACAGCAGTCTGGCTGTAACTGAGGATTCCAATAACTCATCCTCGCGGTTTTCAAATACATTCCGCCCCTCTTCCTCATATACATCCAAGCCTACACCAAAAAATTTTCTGCTTCGTATTCCCTGTATTAAGTCCTCCGTATTGACCAATGCACCGCGGGAGGTATTGACAAATATCACATTGTCCTTCATCGCAGCAATGGTATCCTTATTAATCAGATGCCGGGTTTCCTTTGTCAGCGGACAATGCAGGGAAATGAGGTCGCTTTGCCTTAGCACTTCATCTAAAGACATAAATTCTACAAAATCAAGCTCCTTATTGGGATACATATCATAGGCGATAACCCGCATTCCAAAGCCCTTACATATTCTGCACATAGCTGCACCAATCTTGCCTGTCCCCACAATACCTGCAGTTTTTTGATAAAAATTAATCCCTGTTAGTCCCACAAGACTGAAATTGTTTTCTCTTACCTTAATATAGCTCTTATGCAGATGCCTGTTTACCGCCAGTGCAAGTGTCATCGCATGCTCTGCCACCGCTTCCGGCGAATATCCGGGCACCCGCAAAATAGTCATTCCGTACTCATTAGCCTTGTCAATATCCACATTATTAAATCCTGCACAGCGAAGAAGAATCAGCTTGATGTCTATCTCCTTTAATTTCTTCAGAACCGGCTCGCTAAGGTCCGAATTGACAAAGGCACAAATTGCATCATATCCCCTCGCCAAAGAAACTGTTTTTAAAGAAATGTCTATCTCCTGATAGGTAATCTCAATCCCCTCATACTGACTTAATTCCTTGTCGAAGGATTCCTTATCATAAGGTGTGGCATCGTAAAATAAAATTTTCATAATATGGAAGCACTCCTTTTTCAATATAATTAAGGACTATGCCGGTCATACCCGCAAATATGACCATCCACAGCTAATTATATCATTCCCCTTGCTGCTTCTTTCTATACGATTTCAGCATTTTCTTTGTCGTGTTACTTATTGTCTTGCTATATTTCTCATAATCCTCATCCCAGCTTAAGTAATTGCTCTCCCCTCTGTGGTCAGGAAGTTGAAAGTTTTCCCTTAAATAATTTCCCATATATTTTGTCGTTTTTGCCGCCCCGATAATGTTCAGATGTGTCTCATTCTTAAAATCTATAGCATAGTCCAGTTCAATTTCCTCTCTTAGCAATTCAAAGTCGACAAACCTGATTTCCCTATCCTCTGCATACTGCTTTAATGTATTGGTCTTCTGACATATACTTTTATATCGCTCACTCTCCCCCATCGGAGCCTGACATAGAACCAGCTCTATCCCATTTTTCTCACATAAATCAATTATTTTATCAAAATATTCCAGATTATTCTGATAAATTTCCCCCGTTTCCGTAGTCAGCTCCGGCTTCTCCTGCCTTTGTATCTTATTGTGTAAGCAAAATCCTCGAAGATAGACCTTCCTCGGCTTTATGTCCTTTGACCCCAAAGAATACCATCTGGTATGGTATCGTATTATCGGAAATATAAATTCAAGCTTTTCGTGGAAATCAAAATGCTCAGACAGCAAATCCTGCGTCAGCTCCAGCTTCGTCAGGTTAAAGGGAATATTATCAACCACCTCATGCAGCCTCGCCTCAGACATATAATCGGATTCATACTGGAAGCCATACGTCTCTAATACTATCACCTTAGGATGCTGCATTCTTATCCCCTCCTTAATCAAATAGTAAGAACAGGGAATCGTCTGGCTTCCTGTTGCCAGATTATAGCTGGCAATTCCTGTATCGCTCCAAATTCCCATCGGGGAAAAACTGCTGAAGGAATGACTGGAGCCCACAAACAGCACATCTATACTGTCATGCTTTTCTTTATAAAAGCTTCCTATTGTATCATTTTGATGCACCTTATAGCTCAGGATATGGGTTACTTTCTTAAACATCCATGCAAAGATACAAATAAATAGCAATATATATATAATATATAGATGTTTTTTCTTTTTCACCTTAACCTCCTAAAACTGAAAATAAATAAACTGGCTTGCATCAAATCCCGGTCCATAGCTTCCGAAAATCAGAATCGCAAAAATGAAAAGCAGATATACACCATACTGAAACCATATCTCCTGCCGGCATAGCTGCCCGATTAAATCCACTTTTAAATATCTACAGATATCTGTAAACAGCAAAACAAATAGCGATACAACAAGTATGACACTCTGCTGCCTATCCATTCCCAGTGTCAGAAGACCGTTATTTAGCAACACAGTAAAATCCCATCTGGTACATATCCCCTTTATTATCGCCAATGCCTGTCCAACTCCATCTGCCCGGAAAAATATCCATGAAATATCCACCAGTACAAAGGCAATAACTGCCTTGGCAAACCGATGGCTAAAGGTCCTCTTATCCACATCAAACAGGCGGCACAGTCTGTTATATACAGGCTTCAGTAAATCCTCAGCAATCTGATATATTCCGTTAATTCCGCCCCAGACAACATAGTGCCAGCTTGCACCATGCCAAAGTCCACTGGTTAAAAAGACTGCCATTATATTTATATATTTCCTTATTCTTCCTTTCCTGTTACCTCCGAGGGGGATATAGAGATAATCCCTAAACCATGAGGTCAGCGAGATATGCCATCTTCGCCAGAAATCCGTTACCGAATCCGCCAGATACGGAGTATTAAAGTTTTCCATCAGCTCAAATCCCATCACCTTTGCCGCCCCAATTGCAATATTAGTGTAACCGCCAAAATCACAGTATATCTGAAATGCAAACAGAACCGTAGCAAAGATAAGCTCCACCGAACCATATTTTGAGTGATTGTCATAGACCTGATTGACAATAAGTGCTGCGTTATCGGAAATCACCATTTTTTGAAACAGCCCAAACAGCATCAAGGTCAGTCCATACTGAACCCTCTTGACATCAAAGCTATGGCGTACACTGATTTGCCTTAACAAATTTTTTGAGCGCTCAATAGGACCGGCTACCAGCTGTGGAAAAAAAGACACAAACAGAGCATACTTAAAAAAATTCTTTTCCCGATAGATATCCCCACGATATACGTCCACAGTATAGCTCAAGGCCTGAAAGGTATAAAAGGAAATACCCACAGGCAATATCACATCAAACCCGGCATTTACCGTTTTCAGTTGGATACCACTGAGTACCCGATTCAAAGAATCCACGGCAAAATTAAAATATTTAAAGAAAAACAGAATTCCAAGATTCAGTGAAAAGGACAGCACCAGAAAACATTTCTTCAACATCTTGCGCCTTCCTTCGTCGGGAAGTCCGTCTGCATAATGAATGAAAATCCCTGAAAGATAAGTAATAACAGTGGAAGCAAGCATCAGCAAGGCATACTTCGGATTCCAACACATATAGAAATAATAGCTGGCTGCCAACAGAAATAAATATCGAAATCTATAATTTATCACATAATATAATATGCAAACTATCGGAAAGAAAATCAAAAAGTCAAATGAATTGAATAACATAACTTTTCCTCTTTTTATAAAGCTCGCTGATGCCCACATAGGTCATCAACCTTGTTTTGTTCGGTGACACTATACCATATTCTTCTTCAGAATGCAATGTTACACTTTGCATAAGCAATCCATTGCATTGTTTATGCAAATAACAATAGTATATATAATAAAAAGCCTTTTGGATTACCTAACCCAAAAGGCCTTTACTAGTTATAAATACTGTATTAGTTCATCACGGATTGCGGCATATTCCTTTCCCATAAGTCCGAACTCCTTTTCCTTATAGTTCCACACAGCACGACCGATTCTGTATTTCTCAAAGATACTGTTTATATCCTTAAACCAAGCCAGCGCATCATCCATCGGTGCAAATTCAATGACTCCGTACTCACCGCAATATAAGGGAACATCTGCTCTCTCGGCCGCCTCAACCGCCTCCTTAAACAAACCGTCAAAAAACTCCGGTCCAATATCTGCCTGAGATTTGTATATTGCCGCCACTAAATCATTGGAAAATGCCTTACTTTCCCTTTGATATTCTTCAATTGTTCCCGGATAATGCATGTCAAAATCGGGGGTCATACCTTCTACCCAGTATGCTTTTTGGTGAGTAAACACCATTGGCTCATAGCAGTGAAAATTAAAAACAATTTTGTCATCATCAGGTTTTTTCAGTTTGGCAACGCTGGTAACATTACTGTACTGGACACCTCCAAATACAATGTAGATATCCGATGCCTCCTGACGGATTGCCTTAACAGTCCTTGCGGCCAAGTCATTCCATTCATCTATTACGGTAGGAAGTACCACCTCATTTAATAATTCGAAAGCCACCACATCTGTATCTTTTCCAAAGCGTCTGGCAATTTTAATCCACAACTCAATAAATCGCTGCTGCAGTCCATCATCATGAAAAAAACGTTCCCTGTCCATATCCTTTTTAAGAGGATCAAAGGAATATCCATAACACTCGTGCAAATCAATCAGCATGTGAATACCATATTTTCTACACCACAAAACACAGTCTGCAATATAGGAAAAACCGCTTTCAATAACATTTCCGTCTTCATCCTCTAACACATTATAATCAACCGGAACCCGGACATGATCCAAACCCATATCCGCTATTTCCTTGATATCTTCTTCTGTGATAAATGTCTCAAAATGCTTTGGATCATATTCTGCAAACTGGGATATCCATCCACCTAAGTTAACACCCTTTTGAAATCCCTCAAAAACCTTCATTCTAAACCTCCTCTATATATCTGTTTTTCATTCCTTCCCTATTATAGAAATCCTAAAAGGCTTTTTCACTCTGCTACCTATTATACGTTAAATGGATAACCAAGACAATACATAAATAATTACTTCTGTCCCTGCCATCAGACCAGTTCCAAATAGCGCAGGCACTCTATATTCGTTCCGTAATAGATATCCTCCCTGCCACTAATATAAGAAAAAAATGTCTCCAGCATTTCCCACTCCTCATGCAACTCCAATTCGTAACTGTGTCCCCATACATAAAAAAGAGCCGGTTCTTCCCCCTGCATCCCTACAAAGCTTTCCGCAAGCTGCATAAGCTTTTTATCCCGGTAATGGCAGGTAGGCGCTAAACGCATCAAATCCACCGGTATCCCAAAATCATGGGAATCCTCCACCGTCCTTGCATAACGGATTCCGTATTCCTTTAAGGCTGCTATTACAGCATCATCATAGCTACCAAAAGCATAGGCAAAGCCCATGGGTCTTTTGCCATAAAATTTCTCGATATTTTTGATATCTTCACCTATTTCCTCTTCATAATCGTTCCTATCCAAATCTCGCAAATCTGCATGCATAAGTCCGTGGGATGCCACCTCATGTCCTTCATACAATCGGGAAAGTCCCTCCTGATTCATGCGGCAAAAGCTTTTTCCCTCTATCGTAAAAGAATTCTTCTCTGATTGGATACCTGTATTCAAATTAAAGGTTCCCTTAAGTCCATAACGGTTCATCATCTCTACCAGACGCATATCCTGTTTCACCCCGTCATCAAAACTCAGCGTAAAAGCTTTTTTCTTTCTGCTCATAGCATTCTACCTCCCTATATCTTTTTTATTATACTAATTAGGTAATTGCGAAACTCTGTTTTTTAAGACGTTCGTTGTACAATATAGACAAATCACCGCAGGGCACGCTTGCGCTACTTGTCGCTCGTAACGGTACATAAGGTGCCAAAATACGGCACCTAAGTACCGACGGCTCCAAAGTACCCTGCTTGCGATATTGTCTATATTATACAACTAGGTTTTGGAAATAGAGAGTTTCGCAATCACCTATTTTCATTATACTAATCAACAAAGCTTGCTGATGCGTGCGCAGGTCATCAACCTCCACTTTGCAACCGTTGGTAACATTATATCATGTGCTTCGCACATTCAATAAAGCACATAAATTCACCCTTGCAAGCAAGTGAATTTATGTACATTATATCATAAATCAATAAAAAAGTAACTCTGCTATGCGCCATGGATAGAATTAATAAATTCTTTATGCAGACGAGTATCATTTGTCAGTTCCGGATGGAATGCAAAACCTGTCTGATTCTTATACCGCACTCCGACCACATGACCTTCTACAACAGCCAGCACCTCTACCCCTGTGCCTACCCTTTCAATATACGGTGCCCTGATAAATTCCATTGGATATGTCCCTATCCCTGTAATATCACTATCCGAGTGAAAGCTGCCAAGCTGCCTGCCATAAGCATTCCTCTTAACAGTCACTGGCATCGTCTGAAAATACCTATTCTGCCCATTACTGATTTCCTCTGCCAGAAGAATCAAACCTGCACAGGTCGCAAATGTAGGCAGTCCTGCCTCAATCTGCTTTTGCAATATGTCAAACATATCAAGCTCTCTCAACAGTTTTCCCTGAACTGTGCTCTCTCCTCCCGGCAAAATCAGACCGTCATAATTCCGCTGTAAATCCTTAGCTTTTCGCAATTCCACACAGTCCACTCCCAGACTCTGCATTACTTTTTTATGCTCAATGAAAGCACCCTGTACCGCTAAAACTGCTACTGTCATAACAATTCTCCATTTCTTCTGGTGTAATTAAAATATCTCTCCTCACTCAATACCATCCTGCTCTATTTTCCTCGCTCTGCCATAAGCAGACTAATCTCCTGCTCATTAATCCCTACCATCGCCTCTCCTAAATCCTCAGAGAGCTCTGCTATCATCTTTGCATCATTATAATTAGTCACTGCCTTTACAATGGCATTTGCCCTTTTCTCCGGACTCCCCGACTTAAAGATACCAGATCCTACAAACACGCCCTCAGCACCAAGCTGCATCATTAAAGCCGCATCTGCCGGAGTTGCAACACCTCCAGCCGCAAAATTTACAACAGGAAGTCTGCCGTTATCGTGTACATACTGTACCAGCTCATATGGAACCTGCAATTCCTTCGCCTCATTAAACAGCTCGTCCTCGCGCATGGCAGTGATTCTGGCAATTGCACTGTTCATCCTTCGCATATGGCGTACCGCCTGAACCACATCACCGGTGCCTGGTTCCCCTTTGGTGCGAATCATTGCCGCACCCTCACTAATCCGACGAAGTGCCTCGCCCAAATCCTTTGCTCCGCACACAAAGGGGACACGAAACTTTGTCTTATCTATATGATATACATCATCTGCCGGTGAGAGCACTTCGCTTTCATCGATATAGTCGATTTCTATTGCCTCTAATATCTGTGCCTCTGCAAAATGCCCAATACGGCATTTTGCCATGACCGGTATGGATACAGCTTCCTGAATACCCTTAATCATTTTAGGGTCACTCATACGTGATACACCACCCGCTGCTCTGATATCAGCTGGGATTCTCTCTAATGCCATTACTGCACAGGCTCCTGCCTTCTCTGCAATACGTGCCTGCTCCGGTGTCGTAACATCCATAATAACCCCGCCCTTTAGCATTTGTGCCAGCTCCTTATTTAACGCATAACGATTCTCTTTCATTCCTCATTTCTCCCTTCAGCATTGAATTTTCTAATCAGCTATAGTATACTGGAATGTGACCATATTTAAATAGTCAATTTCAATATATTCAAAATGGTCAGATTGGAGGTTTTTAACATTATGCTCACCTATTCTTTTTTGGATTTAGGGTCAGACAGCCTATATGTACATCTTTATAAATGTATTAAAAAGGACATAATTACAGGGCATTTAGCTCCTGGCGAAAAGCTTCCCTCCAAAAGAAGTTTCGCAAAAAATCTGAACATAAGCACGATTACCATAGAAAATGCCTATTCTCAACTGATGGCGGAAGGATATATATATTCCATTCCCAAAAAGGGATACTATATTGCAGATATTGCCAATACTCTCACTGATATGCCAAAGCGCAATATGGAAAACTTTGCTTTAGCTTCTGATACCTCTGCCTATTTTGCCGACTTTACCAGCAATCAAACCAACCCAGACAATTTCCCATTTACTATCTGGACTAAATTACTCCGGGAAATTATTCTGGATTATCAAAAGGAGCTGATGCAAAATTCACCAAGCGGCGGTGTTTTAGAGCTTCGCAAAGCAATTGCCACACATCTGCTAGAGTTTCGCGGTATGACGGTGTCCCCCGAACAAATTATTATCGGCGCCGGCACGGAATACCTATACGGACTTCTTATCCAATTGCTGGGCTATGATAAATGTTATGCCTTAGAAGACCCTGGCTATCAAAAAATATCCCAAATCTACAACTGCAATCATGTCACCTGTAAATATATCCCCATGGATAAAGACGGTATCCTTATAGAAGAGCTTGAACAATCCCACGCCGATATTGTTCATCTCTCACCCTCCCATCACTTTCCAACCGGTATCATTACTCCTATCGGAAGAAGATATGAACTGCTGGGCTGGGCAGCACGCGCAGATTCCCGCTATATTATTGAAGATGACTACGACAGCGAATTCCGCTTAATGGGAAAGCCCATTCCCTCTCTCCAGAGCATCGATATCACGGAGAAAGTTATTTATATCAATACCTTTACTAAGAGTCTGTCCTCCACCATCCGCATCAGCTATATGGTACTTCCAAAGCATCTAATTAACCGCTTTTATAACAATATGCATTTTTATTCCTGCACCGTGTCAAACTTTGAGCAATACACTCTTGCAAGGTTTATCCACGACGGACATTTTGAAAAGCATATTAACCGCATGAGGAACTTTTACCGCATTTTGCGCGACACACTTTTAGAATGTATTGAAAAAAGCCCCTTAGCCTCATTAATTACCATCACCGAAGAAAACGCCGGTCTTCATTTTCTGATGCATATCAATACAACTCTGTCCGATGAGGACTTTCTTCATACAGCGGAGCAGGCGGGTATTCGTTTATCCTGTCTGTCCCAATATTATCATGATTCCTCCATGGCAGACGATAGGTGTTCTCATACATTTATTATCAATTACTCTGCCATTGATACGAGCAGCATAACCGAAGCAGTGAAGCGGCTGTGTGACTGCACTCTCTCCAACCAATAATCCTTCACCTCACTGGATATTATAAAAAACTCCACATATGTCAATATGACACATGTGGAGTCTGTTTCAGTAAAATATTTAATTCACCTGATTCGTATTACTTATCATTAATTGCAGCCTGTGCAGCAGCAAGTCTTGCGATCGGTACACGGAATGGTGAACATGACACATAGTTAAGACCTACCTTATGGCAGAACTCAATAGAAGATGGATCTCCACCGTGCTCACCACAGATACCTAACTTGATGTCCGGACGAGTCTTACGACCCTTCTCAGCAGCCATCTGTACTAACTGACCAACACCTGTCTGGTCAAGACGTGCAAACGGATCTGACTCGTAAATCTTTGCCTGATAGTAAGAATCTAAGAACTTACCAGCATCATCACGTGAGAATCCAAATGTCATCTGAGTCAAGTCATTTGTACCAAATGAGAAGTATTCAGCTTCCTCAGCAATAGAATCAGCAGTTAAAGCAGCACGAGGAATCTCAATCATTGTACCTACATGATACTTGATATCAGAATTCTTCTCCTTCTTAACCTGCTCAGCAACCTCTACTACAACATCCTTAACATACTTAAGCTCTTTCTTCTCACCTACCAATGGAATCATGATTTCAGGCTCGATATCATAACCCTTCTCAGCAGCCACCTCAATTGCAGCCTCCATAACGGCTCTTGTCTGCATCTTAGCAATCTCTGGATAAGTTACAGCAAGACGGCATCCACGATGACCCATCATCGGATTAAACTCATGAAGTGCATCACATTTAGCCTTAACGTCTTCTACTGTAAGACCCATGTCATTTGCCAATGCCTTGATATCCTCTTCCTCAGTTGGAACGAACTCATGAAGCGGTGGATCAAGATAACGAACATTCATCGGCTTGCCTTCCAAAGTCTCATACATAGCCTTAAAGTCAGCCTTCTGGAATTCACCGATTGCCTTTAATGCCTCTTCTCTCTGCTCTACTGTATCAGAAAGAATCATGCGGCGGAATTTCGGAATTCTGTCCTCGCCGAAGAACATATGCTCTGTACGACAAAGACCAATACCCTCAGCACCTAATTCAACAGCCTTAGCGGTATCTGCCGGAGTATCTGCGTTTGTACGAACTTTTAACTTTCTATACTTGTCAGCCCAAGCCATAACACGACCGAAGTCACCACCAATAGATGGCTCAACTGTCTTAATATCGCCCTTATAAATCTTACCTGTTGTACCGTCAAGGGAAATGTAATCTCCCTCATGGAATGTATATCCACCTAATTCAAATACCTTAGCTTCCTCATCAATCTTGATATCGCCACAACCAGATACACAGCAGGTACCCATACCACGAGCAACTACGGCTGCATGGCTTGTCATACCACCACGAACAGTCAAGATACCCTGTGAAGCGTGCATACCCTCAATATCCTCCGGAGAGGTCTCAAGACGAACTAAGATACATCTCTCACCGCGTCCACCAATACCAGCTTCCTTTGCCTCGTCTGCAGTAAAGTAAACTTTACCAGCAGCAGCACCAGGTGAAGCAGGAAGTGCAGAACCGATAACCTCGCCTGCCTTTAATGCATCTGGATCAAATGTCGGGTGAAGTAACTGATCAAGAGACTTAGCCTCGATACGTAATACAGCTTCTTCTTCTGTAATCTGTCCTTCATCAACCAAATCGCAGGCAATTTTGATTGCAGCAGGAGCGGTTCTCTTACCATTACGTGTCTGTAAGAAGTAGAGCTTGCCCTCTTCAATCGTGAACTCCATATCCTGCATATCATGGAAATGGTTCTCAAGTTTCATTGCCAGCTCCATGAACTGCTTATAGCAATCCGGCAAATCTTTCTCTAACTGAGAAATCGGCTGTGGTGTACGAACACCGGCAACAACGTCCTCACCCTGTGCATTAATCAAATACTCACCAAAGATACCTTTTGCACCGGTAGATGGGTTACGGGTAAATGCAACACCTGTACCAGATGTCTCACCCTTGTTACCGAATACCATTGTCTGTACGTTAACCGCTGTTCCCCAGTCACCAGGAATATCATTCATACGACGATAAACAATTGCACGAGGGTTGTCCCATGAACGGAATACAGCCTTCACTGCTCCCATCAGCTGATCTTTCGGATCCTGTGGAAAATCCTCACCGTTCATTGCATCTTTATAGATTGCCTTAAACTGCTCTGCCAATTCCTTCAAATCCTCTGCAGTTAACTCAGTATCATACGTAACACCCTTTGCTTCCTTCATCTCATCAATCTTCTTCTCAAAGAATGACTTCGGAACCTCCATAACTACATCGGAATACATCTGGATAAATCTTCTGTAAGAGTCGTAAGCAAATCTAGGATTACCAGTCTTCTTTGCAAAGCCCTCAACAGCAACATCATTAAGACCAAGATTAAGAATCGTATCCATCATACCAGGCATAGATGCACGAGCTCCGGAACGAACAGACACCAATAACGGATCCTCTGTATCGCCAAACTTCTTACCATTGTGCTCCTCCAGCCATGTTAAAGCATCAAAAATCTGCTTCTGAATCTCTTCTGAAATCTGTTTGCCCTGATTATAATAATCTGTACAAGCCTCTGTTGTTACTGTAAATCCCTGTGGAATCGGCATGCCTAAGCCTGTCATCTCAGCTAAGTTACATCCCTTACCGCCAAGAAGGTTTCTCATTGATGCATCGCCTTCTTTAAACAAATATACCCATTTGTTTGCCATTTGTTTCATACCTCCTAAATGTTTGATAAATATGCACCAGGACAAATCTACACAACCTGTCCGCAGTCTGTTAATTATTATAGCACAAAATAGATAAAATTCAAAAGTTTTTTTTCCATTTTTTATGTAATTTTATGAAAATATGGAAAAAGAGCCGCCAGATACCATCTGGCAGCTCCTGTTAACTCTTCATTCTCTATATGCTTCCGTATTAATTGATAATACGAACCGCTTTGTCAATAGATGAATAATCATAATTAGAAATCTTAATTCCCGTTTTTTCATTACTAGCATGAACAACCTGTCCACCGCCAATATAAATAGCAACATGTCCAAAATTGTGATAGAACAGCAAATCACCCGGCTGTAAATTCTTAATACTTACTGATGTACCGTATCCTGACTGGGATGCTGCATTATGAGGCAGTGAATACCCAAAGTGTGCATATACAGCCATTACAAAACCAGAACAATCAGCTCCCTTTGTAAGACTTGAGCCGCCGTATACATAAGGATTACCGACATACTGTACTGCAAAATCTGCTACAGCCTGTCCTGATACATTAGAAGACTCCTGCTGTACTGTCTCCTTTGAACCTCCATCATCAGATACATTAACCTTTGTAGAATCAACTGTCTCCTTCTGCTTTGGTGTATTATCTGTAGTACCGCCATTAGAGCTTGACGATTCCGTTGTCTGTGTTGTCTGCTGATTCTGAGCAGCCTGCTCCTGTTCCGCTGCAGCCTCCGCAGCTGCTTGTGCCTCTGCCGCTGCAATAGCAGCCTCTTCCTCCTCTATCGTAACCGCTGTCTCATATATATAGTCAATACATACATATTCACCGGAAACATATCCAACCTGTTCATCAGCAAGCGCAACCTTAAACCACTCATTTTCTCTTCCCAGAACCGTCAGCGTATCTCCCTCGTCAGAAAGGGTAATCACCTCACTGTCGGTAGACTCCTCTGCACGTATATTCAAGGTTTCTGCCGTTACCTTTGCCACCCGGTCACAATTATTCTCTATGTATTCCTCTGCATCTGCACCGAATAACAGATATTCATTTTTTACATATCCATATGCATTACCGGATGAAACAACAGACCACTCGTCACCCTGTTCAACAATAGTTCCTACATTGCCAGTATAAAATTTACCCACAACATTTGAATCCTCAGAAGCCTCCGAGCGAATATTTAAATAGCTGTCAATATTGGCAACCACCTGATTGCTCTCTATCTTAGCCTCTTTTTCCTCTATCTGAGCCTGTGGTTCCTCCACCGGCTGCTGTGTAGTCTCTTCAACAACAGGAGTCTCTGCCATAGATACATCCTGTACCGCTATTCCTTTGGAAATTGTTTCTGCGGTCGCTACACTATTCTGAATTGCCTTACTTATAATCGCTGGCGTTTCTCTCACAGTTTCTTTAACATTCGTTGTATAGGAAGTTCCTCCTAACATCACCGACAATGCTGCAACAGTCAACATGGAACCTCTAACAATACTCTTTTTCATAAGATATACCTCGTAAAATCAAACCTCGTTTTAATTGTTACAAAATTGTTACGACTCTTACATCAAATGTAATAATAGCAAAGGATAACAATTATGTCAACCATAAAATAACAATTTTTACGGATTTATTTGATTTTTTAGGTATTATTAGATATTTTATTGCTTTTTTTCTCTATTTTTTGTATAATAAGAGTATTCTATATGTATTTAAGCATTTCAAAGAATCAAATAAAGAAAGGAAACAGGTGTCGTTTTATGGATATCAGAGACTTTTTAGATGTACCACAGTTAGAACAGCTTATGCAGGACTGGTCTGACGCAACAGGACTTGCCACAATCGGTGTAGATGCCAAAGGCGAATATTTTACAAAGGATGTTAATTTTACAGATTTTTGTATCAAATATACAAGAGGATCAGACGAAGGCTTACGCCGTTGTCAGAAATGTGATGCAGAATGCTCCGGAACCTATTATTGCCATGCTGGACTGATGGATTTCAGCCGTGATATTATTATAAACGGTGAAAAGGTGGGTGCCATCATAGGTGGACAGGTACTTCCCGAAGAGCCGGACGATGATAAGTTCCGTGCTATCGCCGAGGAGCTGGGTATCGACCCAGAGACATACATAGAAGCACTTCATCAGGTTCCAGTCCGCTCCGAACGCTCAATCAAGGCAGCTGCCAAACTGCTAGGTGATGTGGTAAATATGATGGTAAAGATGAACTTTGACCACCAAAAGGATGACTCTAAGATGGATAAAATGGATGAGGATATTGAACGGGCTGCCGGGTTGATTCAGGAAATCAACGAAAAATCCCTGCAGCTTGACAAGATTGAAAGCAAACAGAATATCCTTTCCCTCAATGCCTCTATTGAAGCGGCAAGAGCCGGTGAATTTGGCCGCGGTTTTGCTGTGGTTGCCGCAGAAGTGGGCAAGCTTGCAGTTAATTCCGGAGAAATCAACAAATCCATCAAGCATTCACTGAAGGAATTAACCGGAACCATCGAGGAACTGGAGAAGCTAAAATAGAACATACACAATATATTTTTATCCGGCATCAGTCAATGACTATCTTATACTTCCACCGGATTTGTCAAAAATATAACCGGGAATCAGACGTTGCTCTGTTCCCGGTTTTTTTGATTCTCAATATGCAAACTTTTTCTCAAAATATTCCTTTAAGTCCTCTATTTTGATGCGTTCCTGCTCCATGGTATCACGGTCGCGTACAGTCACCGCGCCGTCTGTTTCCGACTCAAAATCATAGGTAACGCAAAACGGTGTACCAATCTCATCCTGTCGTCTATAGCGTTTCCCGATGTTACCACGGTCATCATACTCACAGTTATACAGCTTAGACAGTTCCATATAAATTTTCTCTGCTCCATCGCCCAGCTTCTTAGATAGTGGGAGCACACCAATCTTAATTGGTGCCAATGCCGGATGAAAATGCAGCACAGTCCTCATATCACCACCCTCTAATTCCTCTTCATCATATGCAGAGCACAAAAATGCCAGGGTCACACGATCTGCACCCAGAGAGGGTTCAATTACATAAGGTATATATTTTGTCTTCTTCTCATCGTCAAAATACTCCATCGGCTCACCGGAAGTATTCTGATGCTGTGTCAAATCATAATCTGTACGGTCAGCAATTCCCCAAAGCTCGCCCCATCCAAATGGGAACAGATATTCAATATCCGTAGTCGCCTTACTATAAAAGGAAAGCTCCTCTTTCTCATGATCTCTATACCTGGTCTCCTCCTGATTCATTCCCAAATCCTTCAGCCAGTCGATACAGAATTGCTTCCAATATGCAAACCACTCCAAATCAGTATCCGGCTCGCAGAAAAATTCCAGCTCCATCTGCTCGAACTCCCTCGTCCGGAAGGTAAGCTTGCCCGGAGTTATCTCGTTACGGAAGGATTTACCTATCTGCCCGATACCAAAAGGAATTTTCTTTCTCGAAGTACGCTGGACATTTTTAAAGTTAACAAAAATACCCTGTGCCGTTTCCGGTCTGAGATAAATAGTGTCTTTAGCATCCTCAGTAACTCCCTGAAAGGTCTTAAACATCAGGTTAAATTCCCGGATATCCGTAAAATTGCGCTTGCCGCAGGACGGACAGCTTACCTGATTTTCCTCAATGTAATTTGCCATCTCCTCATGAGACCATGCATCCACCGTGCCTTCTATCGTAATTCCCTTTTCCTCCATATAGTCTTCGATTATCTTGTCGGCCCGAAAACGTTTACGACACTCCTTACAATCCATCAGCGGGTCAGAAAAGCTTCCCAAGTGACCGGAGGCAACCCATGTCTGCGGATTCATCAAAATTGCACAGTCCACGCCCACATTATAGGGATTTTCCTGAATAAATTTCTTCCACCATGCCTTCTTCACATTGTTTTTCAGCTCTACACCGAGATTTCCATAATCCCATGTATTTGCCAATCCGCCATAAATTTCCGAACCGGGATACAAAAATCCTCTCGCCTTCGCTAATGCCTCAATTTTATCCATCGTCTTTTCCATAACTATAGCCCTGCCTTTTTATTATTATTTAAAAATGATAATTGCATTTCCCTCACCTGAAGTAGTCAATACACCATCCTCTACCTGAACCTCTCCATTGTGATAAAGAAGCTCTCCGTCAAAAACAACATCCGTTTTTTCTGACAGAATTAGTACGGTTGCTCTGTCTGTCCCCGTCAAATCTGAACTCTTAACCGTCTTTCCCTCAGCAGACTTAAAGGACCCCTCCAAAGCACTCTCTTTCACCTCTGAAAAATCTGCCAATATACATTCCAAACTATTAAAACCGTTATAGGTGTCTATATCCTTATATTTCAACACAAGCTCAGCCTGACTCATGTCCTCCGTGTTAATGGATAATTGCTTCACATATTTCTTACCAGCTTCCTCATTATAGTCGGCAATCTGCTCTTCGATATAGGAAACCAAATCATCTGCCTGTACCGGAGAATCATTAAAATCTTCGATTGCCACCTCAACAAGAGAGCCGTTGGATTTTACAATCAAAGTATTTCTACTATATTCCTTTTCATAATTGGTACAACCAGAAGCAGTACACATTATGGCAAAAGCCACCAGAATCAATTGAATCTTTTTCATCATACGCACCCCTATTTCTGCTTTGCTATTGAATCCTATCACTGTGCAGCAGAAAAGCTAAACCATTATAGCTGCCACTGCGAACTAAGCATATATTCATACAACTCATATATTTTACAGGAGAATTGACAATATTTCAAGACAAAGACGAAAGAATTTCCAAAGAGTTGAATTTTTTTGTAATATGGCGGCTGAAATACTGCCCGATTACATGGTCAATTTCCTGATAAACTGCATCTGTCACCTGGAAGGTATACAGCTTATCTATAGACGCACTTAAAATATATTGCAGCGTATAGACAGAGGATTCCGACAGAATATAAGCCCCCTGTGCCTTCGCTGCACACCTCCTGCAGAGCATTCCGTCCCCCGGCAGATAAAAAGCGGCTGGCTCCTTGTCACCGCAGTTTACACAGGAAAATGCCGCCATTGCCTCGCCGTCCAAGGCCAGTATTTTCAGTTCAAAAATTCTGCGCACTAAAGGCTTTGACAGCTTCTCCCTCGTCAGTGCCCGCATGGTTACATAGAAGAGATTCAATATATTTGCATCTCCTACTCCCTCCACACACAGATACTCCAATATGTCGCAGAAATATGTACCATAACAGATTCCCTCTATATCATTTTTTACATCCGAAAAATATTCTTTAATCTCACCGCCCAAAAAACGATACGCATCATAGCCCTCTAACACCGTAAAAACACCGAAGTTAAAAGGTTCACTGATTCCCAGGTAAGGACTGTTCGGTTTTCTGGCCCCCTTTGCAAAAGCAGTTATCTTCCCCCGCTCCCTTGTAAGGATTACCAACCGTTTATCCACATCTCCTACAGGGGTGCTGCTCAATATAATTCCGGTAAGCTCCTTTTTCTCCCGCATGCTCCGCTTCCTCCTGCAGATCATATCCGCATATAAAATGATCTTGCCTTCTCCTGCCCCACAGCTTCCTCCAGTCAACTGCCGTTTTCATGATAGCCGTAATTCTTAAGCAAAAACTCACTGTCCCGCCAATCCTTCTTCACCTTTACCCACAGCTTCAGATTCACCTTGGCATCCAAAAGACGCTCCATATCCTTTCTGGCCTGAATTCCAATTTTCTTAAGCATTGCTCCCTGCTTACCGATTATAATTCCCTTATGTGATTCTCTCTCACAGATGATCATGGCATCAATATCCACTATATTGCCACCTTTCCTGTCCTTCATCTGTTCAACAACAACCGCAATCCCGTGCGGAACCTCCTTGTCCAGACAGCGAAGAGCTTTTTCCCGTATCATTTCAGCCACAATTGCCCGTTCCGGCTGGTCAGTTATGGTATCCCCGTCATAATACTGCGGTCCTTCCTCCAGATAATCAAAAATCGTCTTTAACAGTTCGTCCATATTTCGGCTCTTAAGTGCGCTGACCGGTACAATCTCCTTAAAGCCATAAACCTCCTTATATGTGTCTATGGCTTTAAAAATCTCAGCCTCTTCCACCGTGTCCGTCTTATTGACCACCAAAATCACCGGCGTAGATACGCCCTTTAACTTCTCAATAATATAGCGTTCTCCCGCTCCGATAAAGGTGGTGGGTTCCACCAGCCAAAGAATCACATCCACCTCATTAAGCGTATTTTCAGCAGCATTCAACATATATTCTCCCAGCTTATTCTTTGCTCTGTTAATCCCCGGTGTATCCAAAAACACAATCTGTCCCTCTTCGCTGGTGTACACTGTCTGTATCCGGTTACGAGTGGTCTGGGCCTTGCTGCTGGTAATGGCAATTTTCTGCCCAATCAAATGATTCATCAATGTGGATTTCCCCACATTCGGTCTTCCGATAATCGTTACAAAACCCGACTTGAACTTTCCCATGCTTCCTCCCCTTTGCCTGTTGCTTACTCTTCCTTTTGTTCCTTATCTTCCTCTGAATTTGTTTCCTTTGGAGCATTCGGTATTTCCTCCCGCTCCACATCATCTGCCTCTAATTTATCTGCCTCTAATGCAAGCTCCTGCTTTCTTTCCCTTTTTGCCTTCCTGCGCCGCCTCACTGCACCAATAATTTTAATGATAACAAAGATAATAATGCCCCATATTACCAGATACGGAAGCTCCACAATCAGCCATACAACAAAATCCGTAAATCCGTCTCTGATATCCCAACAGGTAGTGTGTAAGCCCGCAGAAATCCTTGCCAGGAAAGAATCTTCCACCTCTATTGTATGGCTGACCTCACTCAGTGTAATGTCTACTGTACTGTAAGAGATCAGGTCGTCATAAAGATTTTTCTGGGACTGATAATTCTCCAGCTCATATCGAACCTCTGTCAGGCGGTCTTCAAGGGCAATAATGGTTTCCAGACTGTCAGCCCGCTCTAACAGGTCATTCAGCCGCTCCTGCTCTGTCTTAAGGGCTTTAATTCTGCTCTCTGTATCCGTATATTGCAGTGTCACATCGTCCGCAGACTCTGATTGGCTTAATATCGTACCAAGACTTCCCAACTGCTCTACAAATGCATCGCTGACATCTGCCGGTATTCTGGCCGTCAGATAAAGTGTGCGATAGGAGGTTCCGCTTGTACTGGAGGAAGAAATATATCCACTATACTCTTCAATCCGATTTTTCAAAAAAGCATACGCTTCGTCAAAGTGTTCTGTCTCATACCTATAATTATATCTTTTGATAATTTTTTTGTTATCTCTTTTAAGAGCTGTATCGCCATCCGTTCCGTTTCCGGCGGCTGAGGTAATATCCGTTCCCTTTTCCGCCATATCTGCCGTCTTCCCAGACACAGCTCCATTCAGACCATAGTCTGCCGAGCCCTCCACCTCTGCAGATTGCATGTCTTCATAGGCAAACTCTTCATCTATAGAATCATAATCCATACTGGCAGCAGTGTCTTCCGCCGCTGCCTGTCCATAGTTCTCGTCAGCATAGGTTACATTGCTGCCCTTATCCCCACTGCCACAACCGGTCATTCCGACACACAAAGTCAATAACATTACTGCTGACAGAAATCTGCCAACAATTTTTCTCCCTATCATTCTTCCACCACTTTGCATATTGCTCAGACTTCTCATGTTCATTTCCCCTGCTTTCGTGTAATAGTCTCTGCCTTTTTCTGTTCTGTTTTTCATTCCTCATCCCGTCCTTTCTAAAATATATGTCACATTGGCAGCCATATCTGAAGCCGGTAAAGCATAGCGTTTATCTGATTAAACCGCCAAAATTACAGACATCTATAATAAAAGTGCAGGATTTATCCAAAAATGTTGCATAAATCATACAAGATTTTTAATTTCTTCAAATAATCCCTCTTCCCTCTGGATTACCTGTTCGTCTCCAATGGCACATATAATATCGGTGCCGGTAACCGCCGAAATAAGCGGTGCAAGCTTTCTGATTGCCGCCACATCCGCTGACAGCACCTCATCTCTATCCTTTTGCAGCTGTTCTTCTGTCACACCGGACAAATAACAGTTAAAATCAAAGGCACCCTCTGCCGACGGGGTCAACGGTGTATCCAGCTTTGCAATGGCTCCTATAATATATTTTACCATATCCCTGTCCGAAGCCTCAAACTGTTCTACATATCCTGCAGCATTTTGATAAATTTCATAGGTTTTGCCCAGATTAGGGTCCCGGTATGAAGTAAAATAGGCATCTCCGATACGATTAAATCCACACATACTTCCATAGGCACCACCTTTTACCCGGACATTAATCCACAAATAATCGTAAGAAAAAATCACCTGTAATACATTCAATGCACCTGTATAGGCATAACCCTTATCCAAAAAATTGCCTGCTGTAGCCACATACTGTACCTTACTCGCCGTCTTGAAGCCCTCATTTCTTTTTTCAAGCTCTAACTGCTGCTTCACTACATCCCCGCTGTCCTCATTCATATATTTTTTCATGGACTTCACCGAGTCTGCCAAATCGCCAGCAATATTCTCCTGTCCGGTATAAGAGATAATCAGATTAGAGGGTTTTGCAAGAGCATGTAATGCCTCCTTCATTTTCTGGCAGATTTCCTCATAGGAGTTTTCAAAATCCTTATATAACTCACTTACAAACTCATAAAAGGTTATCCCCTCTAATATCTCCTTTAAATAAGCACCCTTTGAAAAATATGACATAGCGCGGTTGGCTGTAGCAGTATGACCATTATCGGTAATCCCCATCTTCATCTGGGATATCATTTCTGCCAGCACCTCCCGCATACGTTTTTTGTCGGTAAAATGAGAAGTAAATAAAATTTCCTCCATCAGCGCAAGAGCTTCCGATAGATTATCCTTTAAAACCTTTGTCTTTACATTAAGACTTACCTTGTAACCACCAAGCTCTTCCCTTACCCCGATAGTGCTTAACGAAAAACCTACGCCACCAGTCTTTAAATCAATCTCATTGGCAAGATCACCATAGCTATGACTATCAGTGTCCACCTCCTTGTAAAGTGCCACCAGTAATGAAACATATGGAAGCAATTCCACAGAAACGGTATTCAGCATAAAGCAGTACTCCACATATGCAATGCCGTTGGTAAAAAGCTCATGCCAGACTGCCGGAATTCCCTCTACAATAAATTCTTTGTTATGAAGCTTTCTTGCCTTCCTTCCGATATCTGATAGCTCCAGCAGCGGAATCTTTTCCAAATCCTCCTTTGATGAGGCCTTTGACTGATACTCCTTAAGCTCTCTGGTCTGGTCCACAATTCTCTGCAGCTCATCCTTAGACAGCCCCGCCTTAAAAGTCTCCAGTTTTTTTGCAGTATTGCTGTCAATTTCCCTGTTCATCCCCTTTTTGGGCAACGCCGTGACGATGGTTTTATGGGTGTTATTAAGCAGATAATCCTTGAGAATATTTGTGTAGTAATCCGTTCCAATCTGACGCCTTAAAAAATCAAACTCCTTGTTAAACTTAAGATACATAAACGGCTCATCGCTGTCGTACAGCCAGCTGTTAAATGCCTGCAGACCATACATCAGCCCCTTGGGATATCTTCCATAGTTCGCTTCCTTAAGCTTAAATTCAAAATGATTCAATGCTGCCTCAAGCACCTTTTTCTCTATTCCCTTTTCAATCAGTGAAGACAGTGCTGACTCTATCACCTCGACAAAACGTTCCTTATCCTCTGTCCTGCAGCCCTTAGCCACAATGGAATACACCGGCTGCTTGATACCGTCATCATAGGAGCTAAATACATCATTGCTGATACCGGCATCGATAAGCGCCGTCCTTACCGGTGCCCCCGGAACATCGATAAGCGCATAGTCAAGCATCATAAAGGCAAGATTTAACACACGATTTAAACTGTTGCCCACTACCACATTATAGCTGAAATAGGTGCTATCAGTCTCCTCCTCTGCATCGGACAGCGGATAGTTTGTCGTAATCTCCTGTACCTTATCAAATGCCGGCTGCTCCTTAATCTCTGCCGCGATTTCCTGATAGTCAAAATCCTTCAGATATTCCTCATCAATAAATGCCAGCTCCTTCTCCACATCCACATCACCATAAAGATATATATAGCTGTTTGACGGATGGTAATATTTTTTATGAAAATCCAAAAAAGCCTCATAGGTCAAATCAGGAATCGCCTTTGGGTCACCGCCAGAATCACAGCCATAGGTCGTGTCCGGTAACAATGATTTCTGAATTGCCTGCATCAGCATTTGCTCTGCTGAGGAATAGGCCCCTTTCATTTCATTGTAGACAACCCCATTATAGGAAATCTCATCATCCATATCTTCTAAATGATAGTGCCAACCCTCTTGCTTTAATATCTTGTCATTGGAATAGGTATTCGGATAGAATACCGCATCTAAGTAAACCTCCATCAGATTATGAAAATCCTTTTCATTGACAGAGGCAATGGGATAAACCGTCTTATCCGGATAAGTCATGGCATTTAAGAAAGTATTCAGTGAACCCTTAGCCAGCTCCACAAAGGGATCTTTAGCCGGAAATTTTCTTGAACCGCAAAGCACCGAGTGCTCCGTGATATGTGGTACTCCTGTATCGTCAGAAGGCGGTGTACAAAAGCCAATGCTAAAAACCTTATTTGTATCATCATTCAAAACCATCAGCACCTTAGCCTTCGTCTTATCATGCTCCAGCATATATGCTGTTCCGTTTATCTCTTCAATCTCTTCCTCTTTCAGCACAGTATAATTTCTGATATTCAATGCATCTACCTCCTGTAATGGCAATATATATGTATTTATTTCCAATATAGTACTATACCATTCATTTTGAAAAAAGTCATTCCCTTTTTAGTCACATCCGCCATATAAATATGTTTGCAAAAAGAAAAAGCATCAAAAAATGCCTATTTTTCAATACTTTCAAATTATTCCTATTCAATTCACAAATAGCGGAGGGGAGATTTGAACTCCCGACACCACGGGTATGAACCGTGTGCTCTAGCCAACTGAGCTACCCCGCCATAATGGAACCTACAGGGCTCGAACCTGTGACCCTCTGCTTGTAAGGCAGATGCTCTCCCAGCTGAGCTAAGATTCCATTGTGCGCTTGGCACAAGTCATAGTATATAAAAAAGGATATCACTTGTCAAGAAGTTTTTTCACTTTTCCCCTTACTTTTTATCCTCTCTTATCTCACGTCCCATTTCCGTTTAGAAATCACCGGGTAAAATACATCACCAGATAAATAATGCCCAGTACAAGAAGAATCGGAATTCCAAAGGTAAGCAATATCCACGAACTGACCTTTATCACCAAATAAACAAAAAAGACAACTAAAAGGAAAATCAGGATTCCCAGCACCTTTGCATACCAGGAGTTAAAGTCAAATACAAATTTTTTCTCTCTTTGTGCCTTCTCTGTCTTCTTATCCCTCTCCTCTTTCTCAAAGAACTGGCTCTTCTTTACCTTTCTGGTTCTGCCGTCCTCCGTATACTCCAAATCGGCCTTTCTCTCCCCAGACTGGGCAGCGATAATGGAACGAGCCAGTAGTGCAGGCTTCCCCAGCTCCTCTAAAATTTCCTCCTCTGGTCTACCATGCCGTATTCCCTCATCAATATAGTCGGAATAATACCGATAAGAATCCATCATTGCTTCCGGCGACACCTCACCACTCAAAGCATTTTTCAATTCCTCGAGAAATTCCTGTTTTGTCATTGCTTCCTCCTTATTTATGTACACAAATCACAGATAATCACTCCGCCTGAACAACAATCACACAGTACCGTCCTGCCTGAAAGGTCTGCCAGCTCACCGTATTATATACGTTATTATTATCAAAGATAAACTGCATATCCTCATCCTCTACCGTACAATTCTCTATCACTGCCTCATATCGATTATTTCCCTCATTAATCATGTGGATATATGCCGAGTAACTGTAATCATCAAAGTTATAAAAATAGTTGTTACTTTTTTTGTAATAATTTTCACTGGCACTAAGGGCAGCCGGATAATCCTCCCTATTCCATGTATGGTTGCTGGCCATCACCTCATCTGTCACATTAAAATACGGGTGCATCGCATACTCTCTCGTATCAGGCACCGGGTCATCCCATGTGGCATCCAGATGATACCACCTTCCGTCTAAATTTACCAGATTCCACGCATGGTCGACTCCGCCGGCAGAACCGATAACAAACTCCGATTCAATTCCCACACATTTAAGCAGCAGCTGAAGGGCCTCTGCATATCCGTTACACACCGCATTCTGATTTACCAGTGCTCCATAGGCACGGTATATATCACTGGTGGACGGCTGATCCGTATTTTCACTGTATGTACAATGTGTCACCAGATAATCATGCAGTGCCAGCTCCTTGTCATAGTCCGACATTCCCTCCGTGATAACTGAATCCAGAATATCCATAATCACCTGATAAAGCTTTTTTGCCTTAGGCTCGGTATCTGGAATCGGAGTCTGCTTAAGACATGCCTGAACCGCATAATAATTGGTGGAATGCTGAATCGTAATCCTCACCTTTTTATAGGTGTTTCCCACCACACCCACCTGTTGATAGGTGGAGCCGCTGCCGTATACACCATCTAATTTCTCATTGATTGCCCGGATTGCCTCTACATCCAGTTGATCTAAATATACCGTGAAGAAATCATTTCCGGTGAGAAGCTCCTCCTCCAGACGTTTCGACAGACTTTCAATATCCGAATAGATATTATCCTCTGTAAAATCCTCCTCCGTATATTCTGCGACCATTTTTTGCATCTCCGGTTTTGAGAGATAGGTATATCCCACAAGCCCGGTGACGATGATTATCACCACAAATATACTAATTATCCTTTTCATCCACTACTCCTATTATTAAGGTTTACCTCTTGGGTCATCTGTATGATTGTAACATTGATATGCTTTTCTTGCAAATTAAATGTGATTCTGATTGAGATTTCTCACAAAATGTATTAAAATCAAGCTATAGCTGTTCATTGACTGAACAAACGAATACCGGCAGTCTCTTCTGACAAAGCCCGCTGCCACATAACACAAGGAGAATTACAATGAAAAAAATAGAGGTATCATCTTTAATCGGAGAAATCAAATCTAATATACAAAAAGTCATTGTCGGGAAGGAACAGCAGATTGATCTGGTGCTGACTGCTTTTCTGGCTGGAGGACATATTCTGCTGGAGGATACTCCCGGAACCGGAAAAACCATGCTGGCTAAGGCACTGGCTGCCTCCGTGGACGGTCAATTTAAACGGGTGCAGTTCACACCGGACCTGCTCCCCTCGGATGTTACTGGAATCAATATCTATAATCAAAAAAATCAGGAATTTGAATTTGTATCTGGTCCTGTCTTTACCAACATCCTGCTAGCCGACGAAATTAACCGGGCCACGCCCAGAACGCAATCCTGTCTGTTGGAGGCAATGGCTGAGCGTCAGGTTACCACCGACGGCGTTACCCGTCCTCTCCAGCAGCCTTTTTTTATGATTGCAACGGAAAATCCCATTGAAACCACAGGCACTTTCCCCCTTCCGGAAGCACAGCTTGACCGCTTTGACCTGAAGATTTCCATGGGCTTCCCCAGCACGGAGGAAGCGCTTGACATTATGAACCGCCACCTTACCGGTAATCCGGCAGCTACACTTGTACCCGTATGCAGTCTGGCGGATATACAGAATTTACAGGAGCAGGTTTCCGACATTTATCTCCACAAGGACCTCAAAAAATATATCGTAGATTTGGTACAGGCAACCGGCTGTCATGAACAGATTTCCCTCGGTATCAACCCCCGTGGAATGTTAAGCCTTACCCGTCTAAGTCAGGCCTATGCGTTAATACAGAATCGGACCTATGTCACTCCGGAGGATATTAGGTATCTGGTTAAGCCCTGCTTTTCCCATCGGCTGCTTTCCTTTGGCGGAGCTCAAGGACAGGCTTTTGCCTCCTCTCTGTTGGACGATATTATGTCAACCATACCCGTTCCGACAGAAAACTTTGAAAAATAGATGCTATTTTCTGCACACCGCAGATGTAAAGGAGATTTTCATGCAATATATACTCGCTGTTCTCATCGCAATCCTCATCTACCTTTTACAGATGATTCTCTACGGCAGATTTTGGGATGAGAACTTAACTGTAAGCATTTCATACAGTAAAACTTATGCAGACGTTGGGGATACCATAGAGCTGTTAGAACAGATAGAAAACCGCAAGCCGCTCCCGCTCCCCATCCTCTATGTCAAATTCTGCTCCTCCATTACCTTCCAATACGAGGCAGCGGAAAATGTTTCCTTATCCGACCACTATTACCGAAACGATATATTTTCCGTTTTGGGAAATCAACAGATAACCAGGACCCAGACATTCCGCACAACAAAGAGAGGCTGCTATATCATTGATTCCATCAATCTGGTATCCAGTGACCTGTTTATGCGAAACCGATATGCGGCTGTAGCAGACAATCATGCCGTCCTTTATGTCTACCCGAAGCAGCTAACGGACAGGCAAAGTCTTTCCCTTACCAGCTCTATCATCGGAAATGTCACCAGACGGACACTTTACGAAGACCCACTTTCCTTCCGCGGCATCCGCGACTATACCAGTCAGGACAGTATGCGCTATATTAATTGGAAGGCTACTGCCAAAAATCAGCAACTGATGGTAAACACCTATTTTGACACCCAAAACAGTGAGGTGATTCTCCTATTAAATGTCGATACCCAGACCATTAAACGGTCGGAGCCTTTGCAGGAATACCTAATCTGTATAGCCGCCACTCTTCTTCGGCAGTTTACTCGCCTGGGACTTGCCAGCCGTCTGGCAGTCAACCTTGCCGATTCTAACACCGACCGTCCGGTTATATCCGATTTGGGCATTGGACAGGAGCACTTGCAGAAACTGTTGCAAATACTGGCACTTCTGAATTTATCCGAGGAACCGATGGATTTTCTATCCTTTTTTGACGGAAGCAATTCCCTGTTTTCTCATCGGGAGAACAGTACCGCCTATGTCATCATCTCCAATTACCGGCGTGATGATCTCCTTATGCAGTACCGTAGCAAAAAACAGTCAGGATACCAGCTTCACTTTATCTGCCCTGAAGAAAAGGGACTCGCACCCGCACTGCCGGATGTAACCCCCTGGGAGGTGAATATCAATGAACTACAATTTAACCATAATTAAAAACTGTGGCAGACTTATCTGTCTCTTCCTGCTGTATCTTATGATATTCGCCTCTATAATCACCGTATATGAGGGCAGTGTCATAAACCCTGTCTGTCTTTCAGGAATCCCCGCTATACTACTGTTTTATCTGATCGTAGAACGCTATTGCTACAATGCCATTTTGTATATCCTTCTGCATCTCGTTCCATTTGGTGTGGTATATACGGTTGACTTTCCAACCCCATATTACCGCTACCTTTACTATACCCTTTTGACAGCAGAATGTCTGCACAGCTTCAGTTTCTGGAAAAGCAGCGGCGAAAAGCCATACAGTGGAACCCCATGGGGTTTGTTTGCATTTACTGCCATACTTTATATCATATCCTCCAGTTATAAAATGACCGCTTTGTCCAATCTGATATACTACTGTGGTGTTGGTCTGGTAATGGTACATTTTTTTCGCTTATCTGTAGAGGGCATCAGCAACACATTATCCCAGACACAGCATGCCACCTCTGTGCCCACACGCAAAATGATACTGACAAGCGGTATCACCACCGGCTTCACCTGCCTGTTCTTCTCCATCATTGCCATTGCCGTCCGCGCCTTTGGACTGGAGGAATTTCTATATGATTTAGGGAGGCTTATCATCAAAATTAACCGCATTATTTTCCGTTTTCTGTCCTATGTCATTGCCATCATACGGGCGCTGTTTTCCAGGGAAAGCCATATCGAAGACTCCACCGCTGCCGAAGAAGAGCTGTACGAAGCTCTGCAGGCCATCCACGAGCCATCCCTGCTGGCCAAAATCATTGACGGAATCCTAATCATTTTCGCCTTATTTGTCATGCTGTATCTGTTGTACCGTACCATTTCCTATGTAGTGCATATCTTTTTTCTCCACTACGCAAAGGACACTGACCAGATTGTCCGGCTTAATAATTCCATTGAAAAAACGGTTAAAAAGAAAGAAAAAGGTCACCTGGCTGAAAGGCTGAAAGCCTTTTTCCACACCGATAACCGAGTAAGGATCAGACACCTTTACAAAATGAAAATCAAAAGCTTTAATGACACCATCTATCACAAGAGCGACACCCCAGCAGACATAGCCAAAAAGGTAGAAAATATATATGCCGAAGATATCCGTGACCTGACGGAGGTCTATGAAAAAGCTCGCTACAGCAACGAACCCATCACTCTGGATGATGTGCAAAAGGGAGGATACCTTTAGTCAACAACCCCTGTCCTCATCCGACATATATTCCCGCAGGTCCGCATTGGCCCGGTCCATCTCCTCCTTAAGCTCCCTTGCGGACAGTATTGTACAGTCCTGTCCTCTGGTAATCATTTGAACCAGACCATCAGAGGTTGCTACCGTCACCTGATAATCCTTTGCAATCTGATGGGTCAGCTTCTCAATATAGGAATCTGCAGTTTCATCCTGTTTGGTGTAAACCACGTGAATCCCCTGATAGTCTGACTTTTCACCGGGATTACCTTTAACCCGGTAACCGTCAAACACCACCATCACTTCACCTTTTATCACTGCCTGATAATTAGACAAAATATCTAAAAGCCTCATTCGAGCACCGTCTAAATTATCCTTGACCAGGTTCTTGAGTTCATCCCATGCGTGAATGATATTATAGCCATCTACAATCAGATACTTCTCCTTTGCCGTCAGCTTTACTTTTCTGTGCTTAGGAGCTTCAACCCGTCCGGCAATGTTCTTCTCATCATAGACTGCGGGCTGCCGTACCCCTTTTCCCCGATAATGTTTCGACGCCCGCTCATTGGCACGAAAAGTACGTTTCATAATCTCCTCAATCTGTTCCTCATCTATAGACTGGTGGGAAAGCTCCGCTCTCCTCCGATCCAGCTCACTTTCCTCCTCAAACACTATCTCACTGTTCACATCACCTGCCTTTATATAGCTTTCCACATGCATATAATCCGGCACCTGATTCCATGGCACAATAAATCCTGCACCATGGGAACAAAATACTGACGAGGACGGATTAGCCGTATCCTCATCCGGGCGATAATCGATTTGTTCTACTATCTCCTCCGTATTGTGGCAGGGACCATATCCGCTAAAACTGCAGACCAGCGTTCCTTTCCCGCCGGTATAGGAATTAACCGTTATCGGATACCCTCTCATCGCCACCACCGGCACACTGCCGGTAAGCACTGCTCTTTCCTCTCCCAGCACCGGCGGTTCAATTTTTCCATGCATATTTCCTATATCTGTCATTGCCCTGCCTACACATTCTGCCGGTACATCCAGTGTGAAATCATAGTATGGCTCAAGCAGCACCGACTGAGCCTGCATCAGCCCCTGTCGCACTGCCCGATAGGTAGCCTGACGAAAATCTCCGCCCTCCGTATGCTTTGTATGGGCTCTCCCTGCCGTCACCGTGATACGTACATCTGTCAGCGGTGAACCTGTAAGCACACCAACGTGCTCCTTCTCTTCTAAATGGGTAAGAATTAACCTCTGCCAGTTTCTGTCCAATATATCCTCACTGCAAGCCGTCAGCAGCTGAATACCGCTGCCCGGCTCCCCCGGCTCTATAAGCAAATGCACCTCTGCATAGTGCCGGAGCGGTTCAAAATGACCAACCCCCTCTACCGTATCCGCAATTGTCTCCTTATAGACAATATCCCCCTCGCCAAAACGGACATCTATACCAAAACGGTCTGCTATACGCCTCCGCATTATCTCAATTTGCACTTCCCCCATCAGCTTGACCTGTATCGTTCCTGACTCCTCCTGCCACAGGACATGTAACTCCGGCTCCTCCTCTTCCATTTGTCTGAAAAACGGCAATGCCTGTATTGCATCCATCTCCTCCGGAAGCTCCACCGAATAGGTCAGCACCGGTTCTAATGTCGGAAGCCTTGCATCCGTTTCAATGCCAAGACCCTCTCCGGGATACGTCTCATTTAATCCCGTCACTGCACAGACAATTCCTGCCGGCACCTCCGATGCTAATTCATACTTGTCACCGGAATAAATACGAATCTGATTTACCTTCTCCTCCCATCTCTCCTGTATATCATTCCCCGATGCCTCTCCTGCTTCTACATTATGTAAACCTTTTCTTTTCTCTCCAGCAAGGCTGTCCTTCACCCGAAGGCTGCCTCCGGTCACCTTCATATAGGTCAGACGATTTCCCTGATCATCCCGTGCGATCTTATAAACTCTCGCCCCAAATTTCTGCCCGGAATTCTCAGTGACCATATATTCAAGCATTCCTCTTAAAAATATATCCACGCCCTCCAGCTTAAGGGCTGAACCAAAATAACACGGAAATACTTTCCTTTTGCAAATCATTTCCGCAATCACTTCATCGTCAAGCTCCTCCCCGTCTAAATATCTCTCCATGACCGCCTCATCACACACAGCAATCTGTTCTATCCGTTCCCTATCATCCGAACCGGAGAAATCAATACACCCATCTCCCAATTGTCGTTGAAGCTCTTCCATTATTACCTTTGAATCAGTACCCGGCTGGTCCATCTTATTGACAAACACAAACACCGGAATCTGATACCGTTCCAGCAGTCTCCAAAGTGTCAGAGTGTGACCCTGAACACCGTCCGTACCGCTGATAACCAGAATGGCATAATCCATAATCCACATGGTTCGCTCCATCTCTGCAGAAAAATCCACATGTCCCGGTGTATCCAGAAGCGTAATTGTGGTATCCTCACACTGTATAACCGCCTGCTTAGAGAAAATCGTAATTCCTCTCTGGCGTTCCAGCTCCTCTGTATCCAGAAATGCATTCCGGTTATCTACCCTTCCGGGCACTTTAATCATACCACTTTCATACAGCAATCCTTCCGATAATGTAGTTTTACCTGCGTCCACGTGGGCCAAAATTCCTACTGCCAACCGTTTCATGTTCTCCATCCTTTACCAAAATCAGTTTCACCTATACCAGCCTCTGTTTCATTTTAACACACTTTTGTATCAAAAAAAATATAAAAGGAAAAGCGGAGCATACTTAATATGTACACCCCGCTCCGGAAGAAAGGAAATGTGATTTCCACACCCAATATTATATATTTGCAATTCTATTATTTTCACTTGACCGCTTTGGCATCTAACTGCTTACGACTTTTCACATCAGCAGGTGCCACACTGTGGTCCTTAAACTTATAGTATTCATAAGAACTGCATTCTATGAACTTTGCTGCGGGAAGAACCTGCAGTATTTGCTTAATCTCTTTTGTTTCACATGCGGCCGTTGCCTCTTCGGTATATGGATCGATGACAAGATAAAATTTGTTCTGTTTCTTTCCAAATAATCCCATAGACACTCCCTCTTTCTTTGAAAAAAAGCAAATTATCATTTATAGGCATATTATACTATACAATTTGTTAAATTTCAACAACAACCTCGCTATCTTTATAATTTTTGTAGATTTTGCACAAATATTTTTATCTATTTAGTCACACAAAAACCAATTTCCGTTATACCTCTCAGCACAAATGCATAAAATGTTTACCTGTGCTAATCGGAGACAATCCAAAATTATTCCACATTCTTCAGTGCTTCTTCCATCGGAATCTTCTTAATTCTCCTAAAATCCAGTGCCATAACCATCAAATATCCAATCAGAACAAAGACAAACATTTTCACATATCCGACCGGTTGAATCAAAAATGTGAACCAGCCGCTGTAGTCCGCCATAATCGCTTTCCATGCCTGTGCCATAACGCTTGCTCCTAATGCAACACTGGCAGCATCTGCGATAATCAGAATTATGGTCGTGGAAAGCAGATAAAGACTCGCTATCTCCCCATTTTCATATCCTAAAATTTTTGTCATGGATATTGCATTCTCATTCTTCTCTATAATAATCTTGGTAAGAAGATAAATCAGCACTGCCGACAAAAGTATACACAGAATCTGAAAATACTGCATATAACTTCCCATGGAATGATTCAGCTGGTCACACATTTTTGTAATATCCCGCTTCGTAATAACCGTTGCAATACTTTCTTCATCAATATCCGTAATCTCCGAATCAGACAGATAACCGTTAAATTCCCTCTCCTTTAATTCAAACATGGAACGATAGTCGGCCAGTGGCATAAATACTGCAAGGCTTAGGCATTCGTCATAAATACCAGCAACCTTAAACTGATACTGGCTGTTCTCATACTTTTCTTCCAGTGAAAAAGTATCCCCTGTCTTCAAATCATATTTATCCCCAAAGGATGCCGAAATATAGACTTCCCCTTCCTTAAGTGTATTGAAATCAGCAATCTCTACATACCTGCTTTCCTCTATAATTCCATATACGGAAATCTCCTCATCAAGCGCATCGCTCCTTTTTTGAAGAGAGTACATACCGAATTCCTCGGCAGCAGCATTTTTTGTTTCTACTATATTTCCCTCCTCGTCTTCATATGACTTCAGTACATATTGATATTTTGAAAACATCATGTCACTGGCATTGTCCTGATAAAATTGAAGAGTATCCGGCATTCCTACCGCCATTGCCAGCATTACCATGATAAAGAAAATACCGGCAAACAGAATAATGTAATTCGGTATATTCTGCAGCATAATACGCAGACGGAACCTTCCAAAAAATTTCCACCCCGGAAGGCGCATTGCCTTTTTACGCTTTCTCTTCTTTAAATCATGCCGTAAGAACTGCAGGGGCGTATGATACATCATTTTGATAATAACCACAAGATTTACAACAAGCATCAACACGACCGGAATACAGGTCGTCTTAAAAAACGCCTCCGGATTCCATATCGTTTTATACCCCGGAAGGCTGTAGCTGTTATAATACATAGATACCACCACATTTTTAAACACCGTATATCCCAGTACATTTCCTATACCTGCCGAAAAAAGTGTCACGATTACCGGCATCGAAAGGTAATGTCTTATGAGCTCGCCCCTACTATATCCAGAAGCACGCAGTGTTCCAATTGCTGACGATTCCTTTGTGATCGTGTTACTAATGGTAACCGCAAAAATAAATGCAATAATAACAATCAGGATATCAAGCAGAACACCTCCCATTGCTTCATCAGATCCCATATCTTCTGTTGCAAAGTTGATTGCCGGATTCGCATACTTCGGCATATAATCTTTCAGTTCATTATCTCCTGCAACCGTCTGTGTAAGCAGGGCTTTCATAAAATCATCCGAAAGGCTTTTCTCTTCCCTTTCATCTTTGGGTTCGTTTTCATACTGCCATGCATAAGCATAATGAATTGTCTTATTTAACCGGTCAAAACCACTCTCAGTCACCATTGCTACATCAAACTTTATCGCATCAAACATAAAATCCGTGCTTTTCTCATGCAGCGTGGAATAATTCACATAGGCAAGCAGTCCAACAACCCTGTATGACTGTCCGCTGACCGTGATCGTATCTCCTACCTTTATTCCTGCATTATCTGCATGCATACGGTCAATCGCAATTTCATCCTCGCTTTCAGGAAAGCTGCCATCCATAAGGCATGCCTTATTCACATCTTCGGTTCTGGCGTAAATACGGATTGTTCCGTCAACCGTCCCATCATTATTGTTATCCTCTTCCTCATTTCGATAAAAATTCTCATATATCTTAACCGGAACCGCCTGAAAATCCGGGGTATTTAATTCATACTTTTCTTCTGCATCTGCATATTTTTCATCAATCTCATCCTGAATATCCTTCCACGCTTCGTCGTACGCCTTTTGATAGGCTTCGTCATAAGCTTGATGATAAGCTTCATCATACGCTGTATCATAAGCAGTCTGATATTCGTCTGTCTGCTTTGCCTGCACGACTGCCTCCGGCAGCATTTTCTCTGCTGCTGCCTCATCCAGCCCCTGTGCCATCAGAGATTGTTTTATCTGCATTTCAAAGGCTGCATCAAACTCTTTCGTAAACCCGGTACTAAATTCTGTTATAAACTCCTTCTCAAATTCCCCTGTAAATTTCTCGTCCAGTTCCTCTTTTGCTTTATCCAGATAATACTGCTTAATATCCGCTTTTTGCCCTGATTCGATTGCTGAAATCAGCTTCCCGTCAGCTTCGCTGTCCAGTTCAAAATGCCCATCCTCCAGCTTATATTTTGTTATACCTTCATCTGCTGCCCTCATCATACTTCCATTGGCAACATACATTCCAGATACAAATCCGATGGTAAGAATCAAAAATAGGCTTACCACAAAATATTTTCTCCAGTCTCCAAGCAGTTCCCTTGGAATTCGTTTAATAAGCGGATTTTTCACTTTTCTTTTTCTCATCTTTTCCATACCCCTTACCACTCCAAATCTATTGCGGAAATCTTATTCTTATTGATATCATTGTGCCGGACGCATCCGTCACGAAGCTTAATCACATGGTCCGCCATGTTTTTGATTGCCTCATTATGCGTAACCATGATAATTGTGTTTCCATATTTCTCATTTACATCCTCAATTAGCTTCAGTATTTCCTTTGACGTGTTATAGTCCAATGCACCTGTAGGTTCATCACAGAGCAGTATATCCGGGTTTTTGACAATCGCACGTCCAATGGAAGCTCGCTGCTGTTGTCCGCCAGAAAGCTGGTTTGGCAGCTTATACCTGTGTTCATAAAGCCCAAGTGTATGTAAAAGCTCATCAATATCAAGGGGATTATCCGACAGGTATGCTCCTACTTCAATATTTTCCTTCACGTTTAAGTTTCCTATCAGATTGTACATCTGAAAGACATATCCCAGATGCTTTCTGCGATACTGTGTCAGTCTCTTTTCCCCCATATCTTTAAGCTTATCGCCGTTTATGGATATGTATCCCGAATCAGCACTGTCAATTCCTCCAATGATGTTGAGCAGTGTAGACTTCCCTGAACCAGAGGGACCAAGAAGCACACAAAATTCCCCTTTGGCTACCGAAAAATTCATTCCCCGAAGCACCTCCTGACGGGTTTCTCCTTCGCCAAAGCCTTTCTTTAAATCTACAATTTCCAAAAATTTTCTTTCTGCTTCTGACATATTTTCTCCTTTCTGTCTGGGCTTTTTATTCCCATATTCACTATAATACTTGCTTCTTTACAATGATTTGTAAGTGTCAGTCTTTTAGGTAGCATACCCTAATGTATGTTAGTAGTAACTAACCTCTATCTATAATAAAAGTGGTTCACTTGTGTTAGTGACCACTAACTTCCTTTTTTAGTATACTCCTTTGTCATATTCTTGTCAATAAAATACAAAAAGATCTATTGAATTTATTATCTAATGAAATTCCAACATATAATCTCTGTATCGAATCGCACAATTCGTCCGCTGGCATTTATAATTTTCCCTTTCCTTAATCGATATTGTTTTGAAAAATGTTTTCCACAGCTTCTCATACGGCGAATCCACCTTGTGATTCCAGATGTCATTTAAAACCTCCAAATCCAATGGTATTAAATACCACTGTTTTCCTTTTTCATGAAATAACCCCATCTCATGAACCTCATCCAACACGACAAAATGCTCCTCCGGAAAGCGGTCCGAAAAATGTTCTGCTATCAACGGCAGCACTCCGTTTTTGGGATTAATTCTAGCTAGCAATATCCCTTCCTCCGTCTCATGAAACCGCAAAAACTCTTTCATGTAATGCGCCTCATTCCAGACACTGCGCTTCAGTTCAAAAATACGGCACACTACCTCTTCGCCATGCATCTGTTCCACTGTACTTCCCACACGAAATCCCAGCTTCAAAAAACGATAAATCGAATTAACCTTATCCTTCTCATAGGACAATGCCGCACTAAATATCATATCATACACATTCCGGCCTAACTGTCTGCTCACCGTTCGGACAACCTTCTTTGCCTTCTCCTGGTCAGTCTGTACATATGTATAATCCGCAAATAATTCAAATTCATGTCCCCTTTCCACATACAGGGAAATCTGCTCGTCCGGAAGCTTTGCAGCCCATCCATCATAAACAGCAGTAAATATTCCCTCCGGAGTATCATCACACAAATAAATCCTCTTCATCATCTATCTCCTTAAAAACTTCCGTTTATCGCAGCAATAAACCAGTGTGAGTTTGGCTTGTTTGTGACAAACGGTTATGTTGGCATATCATGTTTTCCGAAAAACACGCTTGCGCTCTGTTTGGACGTAACAGTACTAAGCTCATGAACGGCTTTGCCATTCATTCGCTAAGTGCTGACGTCCTGCACAAGGTTTTTCTCCAAACAAATGATATGCCTTCCATAACCGG
>CAMWYM010000016.1 GCA_947178475.1 uncultured Clostridium sp.
CAGTAACATCTTATTTATACTTTTATATAAGATTTACCTTATTTTACCAATGAGGAGGAAGATACGATGAACTTAGAATACGAGTCAACCTATCCCGCATTTGAGAACCGTGATTATTATGTTGATTTGGGAGAGCATATTTCCTACTATCGCAAGCGTGCAAATCTGACACAGCAAGCTTTAGCAGACCGTGTCAATATCACACGGTCTTATCTCAGCAGAATCGAAAACACAAACTATTCCCAGCCGTTTTCGCTGGAGCTGCTATTTAACATCAGCCGTGAGCTGGATATTCCACTGCATTATTTCTTCAAGCCTTTTCCAGCGCCAAAGGAAGATCAAATCGTAAAGCCAGAGAAAAAGAGATAGCGGTATCAATCACTGGAGGTTTCTTACTGTAAGCTAAAGCAATACTGACTTGGTCTAACAATAAAAGGAGCGGAATAACCGCTCCTTAAGGTCATCATTAAATTTGTCAAACTGTGCAAGTGTTGAATCATTACTGTTCACACCTCAAATACTACGGAACATAGTAATACTCTTTTTCCAAATGCATCATAAGGCGGTTATGTATACTCTGCCACCGCTTTATATAATAGTGCTCAGTTATCTCTCCGATAAAATCAGCGTTCTCACTTCCATATACTGCTAATGCATATCTGTGCCCCGGCTCAAGAGATGACAAATCCCAATATACCTCATCTGAGTTTTGCAGTTCATATCGTGCCGACACTGGCTGCTCCATCCCATCAAAAATCATTTTTACATCATCCGCTTCTAATATGCTCAGTTCCACTGTACCCTCTTTTACATAAAGAGAAATATCATACCCCATATCAAGACCATCAAATACATAAAAATAACTATATATATTACTGGATTTGAGCCTGTCGGCACAATTTTTATCACTTATCACTTTATAAATAGTTCCTCTTTTTCCCTCTACTTTTTTTTCATACCACCCCGTAAAAAGCAAAAGGAGGTTTATTCCTAATATCAGAATCACTAAAAATCCCAGAAATTTAAGTACTTTTTTGAATCTTACTTTTCCCATAATTTCCCATCCCTAATCGTCAGCAGATAATCCGCATACCCGGCAACCATATCATCATGGGTAATGACCACTATCGTCTTCCCGCTTTCCTTTAAATGTTCAAACAACTCCATCACACACCTTGTGTTTTCCTCGTCAAGTGCACCCGTTGGCTCATCTGCTAAAATGTATGGACAATCCATAATCACTGCTCTGGCAATTGCCACCCTTTGTTTTTGTCCACCCGATATCTGTCCCGGATATTTATACTGAAGCTCTGTAATTCCAAACCGTTCCAATATATCACTAATAATCTGCTTTCTTTCCTTCTTCTTATAATTTCTGGCAAGCAGTGCTGCCTCAAGATTTTCATAAACCGAAAACTCATTCATCAGTGCAAAATTCTGGAATACAAAAGCAATATTTTTTTTTCGGAACCGATCCATTTTTGTTGCACTCAGTTCTTCGATGTTCATATCGGAATATAGAACTTCTCCGGAGGTTGCCCGGTCCATGCCGCCTAACAGGTTCAGCAATGTTGTCTTTCCCGAGCCGGATTCTCCCAGAATTCCTACAAATGCGCCGTCTTCCACCTCAAAAGAAACATCATCAAGAGCTTTTGTCTCAAAACAATCTCCTTTATATATCTTTGTCACATTCCTCACCTTAATCAAAACCCATTCCCCCAATCACTTCTGCCAAATTAATATTTTGAATATATCGAAGGGATGCCCTGTGCCCTATATAAAGCATCAGCAAAGCCACAAGGGCTGTAAATGGCAAAACATACCATGTCATAGAGAGACAATTCTCGTCACTCACATATGGATCCATTATTTTTATGTAATATGCCAGTGCCATCATGAATCCTAATAAGATTTTCACGGCATTCTCGATGGTAAAAATCCGCGTAATATCCTCTCCTGAATATCCTATTGTGTACATAACCCCTATATTTCTTTTTCTTACGATGACATTCAGTACTGCTGAAAGCAGCATGACAGCTGCTGAAATGAGAATCAGCAATAACGGCATTAAATAGTATTCCGGTTCCTCCAACAGTTCCTTTATTTCAGCATTATATGCATCCTCTAACAAATATGCATCATTTATCAATAAATTGTTCTCCTTAGCAGTCTTTATAACAGCCTGCTCTATCTTTGCCCTGTCGGAATCCTCCTCCAAAAAATAATAGAAATTGTCCAAGCCAAACAAAACATCACCACAGTCTGAAGTATTCCTCAGCCGTTCTGAATGTCCAATGCCCGTCACAAACATATTGTCCAGAGTAATCAAGTGCCCATAATAGGTCTTTCCCAATGGCCAGAAGCTATTTTTTTTCAATATCCCTATGACCTTGTAGTTCACATTTGAAACACAAAAAACGGTTCCTGCAGGATATTTTTCCCTTAATCCATATCCTGCAAAAACCGGTATTTCCGTACTGTCTACAGAAAAATCACAAACCTCGCCATCTGTATTCTTTAACGGAAGCATCCCAAGCAGCTCCTCCGACACAAACAAGGTATCCAGACGCCCTCCTCTGGAATATACGGAATCCATAAAATAAACTCCGGCACCTGCTATACCATCTATTTCATTAATATCTGAAAGCATCTCTTCAAAGGAAGAGCGGTCAAATATGCCTGTCACATAATGTTGCCACATATTGATTTTATATACCTTATCCGGTTTTTCGTTCGAAACAGCATTCCATATTATTTTTGAACCAAGCATTGGCACGATTGCACCCATGGCGGTCATCAGAACTGCATATGAAACTGCAATCAGTACAGTTGTCAGTAAAAAAAACTTTGCATGGTAAAAACACTGTAAATACACATTTTTCAACAAAAATTTAATCTTCATAGCACCGTCTTTTTAACTAAAAAACCTTTCTCTCACTTATTATATCTCTTACCAATATTCTGTACATGGGATATATCAGCAAAATGATAAATGTAAGTACACAAAAACCTATCGCCCATATAATATTTCCAAATCCCAATCCGGTGCCCACTGGCATTCCATTCAGAAAATCCATTACTGTCTGGACCAGCAGACAGAGAAGAGATACGCATATCAGAACCCGGAGCAGCTTTTTTCCCACATATCCCAATAACTGATATCTCTCATAGCCAACAATTCTCCTGACAATGAGTTCCTCCGTATGCACACTGATCCAATACTTGATTATGATAACCAAGACAATCAGGCTGTAAGCATATAACAGATAGGAAAGCTGCATGTAATAGCCGTTATAATCCAGATTATAAACATCCATGTAATTGTCACTTAACCGGACATTATCCGCATACCGGTCCAGTATATCAGAATGTCCATAATACCATTCTTCCACGTCACCACCTTCAAAGACAACACAGACCTGCATTGGAGAACCGGCCAAAAAATCCACCGATTCCTTTACGTTGCCACCACACTGGTTCCAAAACAGCATGACAAGACCATCCACCACCGTTGAATTTTCTTCCGATATGTATCCGGTCACACGGTATTCCTCCTGACATATGGATATATAATCCTGACCATCCCTGGAGTATGTCATATTTTTACACCTCTTGCCTAATACTGCCACATTTTCCTTGCAGTCAGCATCAGGCATCGCACCGGATACCAGCCGGAACGGACATTCGGAGGGTGGATTTAGGTAAATCATGGTTAATCTGTCCACATGCTTTTTGTCATAGTGAAGTGTAACACCGGTAAAATAGGTACTAATGCCCTCCTCACAAAATACATCCATAAGCCACTCATTTGAACCATCATATCCAAAATAAAGTGCTTTGCCGCCCTCTCTTTCTGAAAGACGCCGGATATCATTCATGGAATTCCGATAGGCAGTGTAACAATCCACCGCATAGAAAAATATAATATATGCAATTACAACTCCAATAATCATAACCGTATACATTAACCGGTCATTTTTCCTTTTATTTAACATCCTCGTCTCACCATTCATTCTCCGGATAGTTCTTGGGTGTATACTGCTCTTCCTGTTTGAATATCCCTGCCAGCCAGACATCCTGAATGTACTCCTTCATGGATGTCGTCCATGAAAAGGAACCGTCCAAAGTAAACATGCAGCTTTCATCACAAAAAAAACCAATCACATATTGTCGGTTTTCCGGCAGTTCTTTAAGAGCCATGCTGTAATCACCCGATTTTCCCATCGTTTTTCTAGCCACCTCTGTAAGCTCTGCTACCTCCTGCGTATAAGGAGTATCTGTGATATCATATATCACCGCATATACATTTCCATCCACAACCGTTACATTCATATCAAATGACAGATACCGGAAAAAATCATAGGTATAAAATTCCGCAAATAATCCCAGCCTTCCGGTATCTGTAAAATCAACGATTGTAGACTCTGAATCCAAAGATGCACGATATATTCCAAATCCTTCTTCATGTCTTACAGGAGAATCATAATCAAGTCCTATGTAACACAAAACACCCACTGCAACCACCAGAATTAAAATGAAAAAAGGAAGCTTTTTCTTACCTCTCTGCATATTTGACAATCGTTTCCCTCGCATTCCCTACCGGGTTATAACTGCTATTACATACATAATGATTACTCATGGCCTTCGTCAATCCTCCAAGCGAATAAGATGCCGTCGTAGATGCTTCGCTACCCTCCACTCTTTTAAGATTCGAAGCCTTACTATCACCATTTTTGTAAACTATAACACTGACATAATTATAATATGGTTTCGTTGCACCCGAAGTCGATGCCTTTCCTTTTGTAGAAGTAATACTACATGTACAGGTAAGCTCAAACCCAGAATATGATTCTGCAAAAGCCAATACAGGCGACAGCAATATCATGACAAGTGCCATGAAAAAACATATTTTTTTCATTTTTAATAATCTTTCTTTTACCATAACAATCCTCCATAATTTTAAATTTTCATATTAATCAACAGCAACCCAGGTATTTTTGACCTTTTATTATCCTCCTCCCCTGTCAAAAATAGGTAAAATTCCATTATCATCTATAAAAATCGTTTTGCGTTTTTATTGTATTACATATTTTAAAATTTGGCAAGAATTATAGTTGCTTGAGATAAATTGAATATTTGGCAAGAATAAGTAACATAGATATAGGATTGAGCGCAGAGAACGAAAATCCCCGCCTGCCTACCGCATTCCATCTGCAATGCCGTATACAGGCGGGGAAACCCATCCTCAATCCGTTACCGGAATTATTCAACTACCATTCCAGCTCCAATATTATTTACGATAAGTACCCTTAGCCGTTATCTTAGACGAGTTATTATTCTGAACAAACACACAGTAGCTACCATCCTTCGGGATAGAAAAAGAATATTTTAATTTTTTGCCTTCTATGTAGGTTACCTTCCCTCCATAACTGATAATACCGCCCCATGCCGTAGCAGAGGTAGTAATGTCAATAGACACCGTTGTGCCCTCACTCTTATAAAAATAAGCTGTGGTGGCTATCCTGTTTGCCTTAACCGTCCAGTCGATATCACAGACAACATAATATAGCTCCCTTCTGGAATCCAGAATGCTGCCCATCATCTGCCATGCTACACCCCGGAATTCCGGGTCAGTGATGTGGCCGGTCTTCACTACAGGATCCTCTGTGACCTCCTCTGCAGACACTGTCTGTGCCGGCGTAAATACCATACCAAGCACAAGGCAGAGGCTTGCGATAATCCATAGTCTCTTCATCATCGTGCTCCTCCTTTAATGTGATACCTATATATTATCCCTGCAAACTAAAGCCATCAAGCGTAAATTGTCTTTGTTAACCGGTATTACACATTTATTTCCACATACCAACCGTCAGCCCAATATTCATGTCTGCCTTCTGCCGGTTCTGTATAACCACCTGCTCTATCCGGCTGCCCTCATCCTCTGTTTCGAAGATGGCATTAATCCCCTCATTGTCACCCTCTACATATACAAGTCTTCCGCCGTCATCGATATAGCCTGCACGGTAAGGCGCAGGCTCCTGCTGCCCACATTCCACAATCATAGACATCTTATCCGACTGTTCTCTGGAAACATCAAATATCCATGTTTCCCCCGGTCCGACAGTAAGCTCCGTGCTCTCCTCAAGCTTCAGGCTGTCCGTACCTTTATGAATAACTTCTGTTCCCTCAAAAAACTCCTCCGCCGTCATGTCTGTTATTGTCTGTGGCTCCTTAACCTCCACCTTCTCATAGGTAAGGGTATGCCTGTACCAGAACTCCATTCCATGGACCGTTGTCTCCCATGTACCCACCGTCAGCAAAATTGCCAGAACAACCGTCAGCATAAAGCTCCCTATGGGAATCCTCACATAGTCTCTCTCCATTTTGTGCATCATATCCACACGGAACTGAAGCCTACTGCTGTTTTCCTCGTAGAGGCTGCACTGCTGGCTCTTATTCTCCTCCTCACTAAGAGCTACTTCCAGATACTCTATACCGCGCGCCCTGAGGGCTAAGATACACTGAAAATACTCCTTGCGGCTGAACTCCTCTTTTCCCATCTCGCAACAGCTAAAGTCACAGTCCACCTCTGCCCATCGGTCAATATCTCTTCTAAGTCTCACACCTATCGGGTGGAAGCAGTGGATCACATTGGCAACAAGTGCAAGATTCTTCACCGGCAGGTCATGATGCCTGCAATGTACCAGCTCGTGGAGAATGGCTATATTCAGCTCCTCCCTTTGCAGCCCATAAACCGGAAGCAGCAGCTTATATCCCCGATAATAGATAACGGCAGGCGATGTAACACCGGCATTATAGAAAATCTCTATTCTCCTTCTAAATTTCAGCCTCTTCTTCCACTTATCCAGAATGGCATAGATCTCCTCTTCCTCCACCGGCATATTCTCTTTACACAATTCCCTTACTCCAATATGCCTTTGCCTGCATTCCCTAAGTACCGGTCCCATCTTATACAGCCACAGGACAAAAGCCGGAAGGGTCAGAAGCAGCATAGAGGTGCTTATGGTAACTATCTGGCGGTCCTGTACCCTGCTTAAGAATACGGAAACCACAAAAGGAATAAGGGGCGCAATAAAGCAAATCAGCACCAGCCTCAGGAAATGCATTGCGTTTTTTATGTAATATTTCTCCGTCTTTTTCGTTAAGAACAGCCAGATTACGTATCCCATTAATCCAGCCAATGCAGCGGTCAGAACTCCTATAACCACATATGTAATTGTAATACTTATTATATGTAAAATCTCGTAATTCATCTCTTTCTCTTCCGTTCATGGTTGATGGGGATTATTCTTACCATGTCCACTAAGCTTAAAAATACCTCGCTAAGTGGTCAGGTATGTATTCTCACTAAATCCGCCTTCGGCTCATTAAGTGTTCATATTATACCATTAATTACAGCAAAAAGGCAGCCATTACCGGAATGCCTACCTTCTTGTCAAAACAGGATAGCTGTTGGAAATACCGGAAAAAACTAATCCCTGCATTAACTACCTGTTATCATTCTATAAATCATCAAGCTTTTTGTTCAGGTCCCTAACCGCCTCTGCCGGTAAATCTCCGTTATCGAACATCTCTGTCACAAATGCTGCTATATTGCCGTGATTCCAAAAGCTTATATGATGCTTGTATAGCTTCTGCTTGTAATCTGCCTCGGAAATCAATACCTTATAGGTGTATATCTTACCGTTGCGCTGCAGCTTTAAGAACTTCTTACCTACAAGCTTAGCTAAGAAGGTTGATACCGTCTGCGGCTTCCAGTCCCTGCCGTAATAATCATTAATACGGTCCATCAAATCAGAGAGTACCGGCTCTTTTCCGGTATCCCATACCGCCTTCATTACAATTTCTTCACTCTCTGTGAGCTTCTCAATTTTCTTCATTGTTGTTCCCCTTTCTATAAACCATAATTTCGTTTCATCTGTTGATAGAGCTGCTGGGCCAGACCAATCCCGTCACCCTGCTCTGATGCCAGCTTTGCATATTCCTGAATCTGCATATCTCCAAAGTAATCCATATAGCTGCCGGAGCTTTCATCGTCATCGGCCTTCATGATTGTCTTCTCCATACCCTTATATATCTGTTCAATAAAATATGCTTCAAACTCTCTGCAGGCAGACATCAGTTCCTCTTCCGTGGCATTGTTGCCAACCTTACCCAGTGTATTCTCTAACGCATCACTGGAGGCATTACTCGCCTTTGTATAGTAGTCACTGTAGTAGCTGCTAGGGTCAATTCCCGTAATTGCCATAATATTCCTCCCAAATCCGGCATATAACCATGCCTAATATAATATACATCAAGCAAACTATAATTATGTACTTATGACCGCAGATTATTTGCCTGCTGCAGCATTTCATCAGATGCCTGAATCGCCTTGGAATTCATCTCGTAGGCACGCTGTGCCACAATCATGTTCACCATCTCATCCGCCACCTGTACATTAGACATTTCCAGATATCCCTGATGGATCAGACTGCGGGCTATTCCCGCTGTTGTTGATTCCTCTAACGGAGCACCGGACGCCACGCTTTCCTGATACAGGTTGCCTCCGATATTATTAAGACCGGCAGGATTATTGAACTGTACCAATCCTATCTTCTGCTCATAGCCGTTTGCCACCAACGGAACTCTCTGTCTGTTTTCTTTTTCTCCAGTCTCCACAAAGATATTGCCCTCCTGGTCAACCACCACATCATCCTTGCGAGCCGGAGACGGAACGATAATCGGATTGTTGTTCTGGTCTAACACCGGATAACCCTGTGAAGAGCAGAGCATCATTCCGCCCTCAGTAGGCTGGAAATTAAAGGTTCCATCACGGGTATAACAGATATTGCCGTCAAAATCCCTTACCTTATAAAATCCTGAACCCTCAATCGCCATATAGCTTGTGTTGGTTGTCTCCTGTAAATTTCCCTGAGTAAACACTGTCGTAATAGAACTCACTCTGGTTCCCAGACCTACCTGAGCCGGCACCGGCTTATTATCCCCCACATTGTTCGTGGAGGGTGACTGCAGGGTCTGATATAACAACGACTTGAATTCCGTTGTATCCTTCTTGTAACCGGCTGTATTTACATTGGATAAATTATTCGCCACTGTATCCAGATTTGTCTGCTGTGCGATCATTCCTGATGCTGCAGACCATAATGATCTCATCATAATACATATCCTCCTATATCTATACCCTTCCTATCTCGTTCACTGCCTTCTCTAACGTGCTGTCCGTCGTCTGAATCATCTTCTGTCCCGCCTCATAGGCTCTGGTGATTGTAATCATACTAACCATCTCATTAATGACATTTGTATTAGACATTTCCAGATACCCCTGATGCACGGTTGCCGTTCCCGCCTGCAGTCCCGCTGCATCGGTGGCATCATACATATTCTCGCCATATAACAGCAGTGCCTGTGGATTGGCAAACCCGGCAATACCAAGAGTTGCCACCCGCTGTCCGTTCACCGTTACATTGCCCACTGCATCAAATGATACATCTACTGCTGTCTGAGCACCTGGAATCTGGATTCTCGCTCCATTCGTATCCAACACATAATCTCCATCCCTGGTAACAAGATAACCTTCCGTGTTCACCGTAAATGACCCGTCACGGGTATATTTCGTACTGGTCACTCCCTGCTTGTTTGTTGTCTGAATGGTAAAGAATCCGTCTCCACTTAACGCCAAATCGTAGGTGTTCCCTGTCTCCCGCAGGCTCCCCTGTGACAAATCATGATAGGTTTCTCCAATCTTCACACCCAAATTCATATTCCCTATTCTGTAATTTAACGGAGAGGGCGCATTGTTGTTATGAATTCGAAGTGTCAATTCGTCATCAAAGGACTGGGAAGTCACTCCTTGCTTCTTATACCCTATGGTATCCGCATTGGCCATATTATTGGAAATAACATCCAAACGCTTCTGCTCGTTCACCATACCGGTCCACGCTGTGTAAAGACCTCTTACCATTGTTTCACTCCCTTTTCTTTGAATTATTTTCCTAGTTCATCCTGTGCTTACCCCTTGGATTATGCCTCCTCCAAAACTCCACTCAGGAACTCTATATATTTACCGGTTCCAATCGCCACGCAGGTCATAGGGTCCTCCGCTGTCATGGTTGTAATACCGGTTTCTTCCTCTATCAGCTCTTCCAGACCATGGAGCATTGCACCGCCACCGGTCAACACTATACCCCTGTCTGCAATATCTGCCGCCAGCTCCGGCGGTGTCTTTTCCAGTACGGAATGCACTGCCTCTATAATCTGCTCAGTCACTTCCTCCAACGCCTCTACAGTCTCCTCTGAGGTCACCGTAACTGTTCTGGGAAGTCCTGTCACCAAATTACGCCCTCTGATATCCAACGTCAGATTCTCCGGACGACGATAACAGGTTCCAATCTTAATCTTAATCTCTTCTGCCGTACTCTCACCAATCAACAGGTTATGCTTCTTACGCATATAACGGACAATGGCCTCGTCAAAATCATCTCCTGCTGTTTTAATGGAGGTGCTGACAACCGTACCCCCCAGAGAAATAACAGCAATATCCGCCGTACCACCGCCGATATCTACAATCATATTACCACATGGTCTGGCAATGTCAATCCCTGCTCCGATAGCTGCTGCCACCGGCTCCTCAATAATGGACACGTCTCTTGCTCCTGCCTGATAGGTTGCATCCTCAACCGCCTTTTTCTCTACTTCCGTTACACCACTGGGTACACAGACCGAAATTCTCGGACGTCTTCCAAAAAAGCTCTTTCCCACTGCCTTCTGGATAAAATATTTCAACATTTTCTCAGTAATCCGATAATCAGAAATTACCCCCTGTCTTAACGGTCTCACTGCTATGATATTACCCGGTGTCCTTCCAAGCATCAGCCGGGCCTCCTCGCCAATCGCTTTAATACGGTTGGTATCACGGTCAAATGCCACTACAGACGGTTCCTTCAGTACAACACCTTTCCCCCTTACATATACAAGGATACTGGCCGTACCCAAGTCAATTCCTATGTCTGAACTTGCCATGTCCATACTCCTTTCCGATATATATCGTCATAAATCACTTATTTCTTTATATCAATCTGGGTTTCTCCCCCGAATCAGTACCTTATAAGCCACTGTACAATCGGGATTATCTCTAATACCCTTCCTCTAATCTTACCCCATTTGCGCAAAAAGTCAATTCTTGTCTTTTCCTTTATCTTTGTTTTTGTTCTTTTTCAGAATGACAAGGCTATAATCTGCTCCACTTATTGTGTCCAGATTCACCTCAACAATATTCATAATCTGATCCACTTCTTTTAAATAGCTCTGCCATTTTGTAACCTTCCTTCCGGCAATCAGACGTTTGCGGATTCCCTGTACATTGCGGTACTGCTCCATCTGGTCCACCACGATATCTTTGGCCTGCATTCCCACAAGACTATATCCAAACAGCTTGTCCATAGCCTTATTGGCAAAAACAATTTCACCGGAACGATTATTTTTAACAAAAACCGCATCCCGGATATGATTATACGCATCCAAAAAACCTTCATTAAGGACATCTGCCTTCTTTCCACGGCGGCTGCTCTGTATAACCCCGGCAAAAAGCTTAGCCGCTGTCTGGGCAAAATGTGCATCTCTTTTATCAAATATCCTGCCGCGGGTATCGTCCACAAAGACCATATAGCCCTCCAGCTTACCAGTAAACGGAAGCTGTACCAGCATAATCGCACTCATTTCTGCTTGTCTTAACCGCTTTTTGATGGTGCTCTCATCCGATCTTTTGTCCACTACCAGCAACGGCTTCTCCTGAAACTGCTCTCGGATTCCCTGATATTCTGCCTCCGATACAGCCAGCTCATGTAAAAATTCTGTGTTATCCCCCGTTGGATTCCATACAAAGTAGGTTTCCACTTTTTCTGTTTCTTTATTCTCTATATATATAGCTATATTTTCAAGAGACAGATAAAGACCTGCCTTCTGGCACATCTCACCGAGGGCAGATTCCCCCTGTCTGGTAAGTGCACCTACTATATCCTCTACAGCTACGCGTTCCTCCTGCTCTTTGTGGAGCTGCATTTCCATCAATCTGCCACGATGGCTTTCCCTGCGAATCTCTTCATCCACAAAAAATCCTCTGACAATACTGTTTGCCAGCCGCCACTGCTGGTCGGCAACAGCCTCAACCACCTCTGTCCCATTCTCTGCAAAGCTGGTCAGCACCCAGTATGCAACGACATTGGTTGCAGAAATCAAAGGCGCCAATACCATATGCGCAACAAATGCATCCATGTCAAAGCTGATGCTCTGGGGAACCATCTCCTCCTTAGCCTGTACAGAAAGTTTTTCAAACCGCTCCTTAAAGGAAGGCCGTTCAAATATATCATAAAACTGACCCAGATCACTTGCTGGACCGGAAGGATTTGTCAAAATCTTCCCGTTTGCATCCAGTACTACTGTATAATAATCTGAATCCCTGCTCAAGGTCTCTGCCATCAGCTCCAGCTGCTGTGCCAGCTCTTTACCCTTCGGGTCAATATCCGCCGAATCTGTTTCGTATTCTTTTTCTGTCTTCTTCGGAGCTTCGGAAAGCTGCAAGGTCTCTGCCAGCTCCTCCTCCATCTCCTTCTGCTCGGTAATATCCGTCAGCAAAAAGGATATCTCCGCTTCACCATCAGATATTCTGGTGACGGTAACTACATTATCCACCCATATCTTCTTGCCGTCATCCCTCACCATGCGATATCGCTGGACATAATCTGTCACACCACTCTCTATAGCCTGATAAATGGCATCTATAACTGCATCCCTATCCTCCGGATAAATATAATCCTCTGTCAGCTTATAACCATTTTGCAGGGCCTCCACATTCATTCCCACCATACCCGCATTCGGCGAGATATATTTGAGTGTGCGGCGGTTTCCCTTATACGACTTAATCAGAACTACATTTTTCATCTTGGAGACAGCAAGGCTTAAATAGCGGTTCTCGCTGCTCCTGCGATACTCCTCCCTCAAATCCACCACCAAAATCTCATAGTCAGTGGATATTCCATAATCATTATAAATATAGTGTATCAGCAGACGCACCGGGATCAGTTCCCTCTCCTCTGTCACTACACGGCATTCCAAAGTGTTTTCCTGAACGTGCGTCATTGTATCCTTTGCGATAACCGCCTGTACGGCATCCCTGTCCTCTGCACAGATTACCTCCGCTATAGACAGCAGTTTCTCGTAAAACTGTGCCCTTGTATATCCGTACTGATTCACATTCCTCGATACATATTCTACCTGATATCCCGTCTCGTTTTTGCTTAAATAAATGGCTACAAGACCAGCATGATCCACAATCCGTTCCAGCGTAAGACTTCCGATATTCAAATCTGCACGACGCTCAAACAACAGAGTATAGATGGTCTTATCCTCCACCACCGCCTCGTTGACCAGTCCGCTGACCAGAAATTCCCGGTCATCCGCCATCATACGAATCCTGTGCCACATCAGGCTTTTCTTCCCATGCAAAAGCTCCCAGAAATTCAACTTGGTAAATGCCCGTCCGGGTTCAATCTGAATATTCTCCACAGGGCTGCCCAACAGTACCTCCGCCTCATAGTTAATCTCTAACACATGACCGGACTCTGCCTCAAAAACAACCATAGGATATTCCAAATATTGTGCAAACTGCTTAAAGCTTTCAATTCGTTTTGTATCCATAGGCAATAACTCCTCTAATGTATGCTTATTACCGCACCCTTTCGCTTTCACTGACTATGATTAAAAAATCCTACTCATCCTCATTAAACTTAATCTGTGGAATCTCCTCTGCCTCCTCGTCCGTCAGTGCAAGCTGTCCCTTTGAGGTATCGATTCCAAATGCCTTATCTGTAATGACCTTCGTCTCATTACATGCCTTGACAACACCCTCCACCGATTCCATCAGGCTTGCCATATAATTGCTGACATTCTCACACTCTCTCTTCATGGAACCGCGAATAGTAGTAACCTTCTCCTGCGCCTCGGAAAGCATTCTATCCTTCTCAGACTCCGCCTCCTCTATCATCTGCTGGCACTCTGCATTGGTCTTTGCTACAGACTGCTTATACTCCTCCTCAGCACGAATGCGGAGCGTATCTCTCTCCTCCTCGGCGCGACGCAAAATGGTAGCACTCTGCTTTTCGGAATCCTCAATTAAATTCCTGCTGTTCCGCTCCGCCTCTTCCATCATGATGCTGCTCTGGATTTTGGCATCGTCCATCATTCTATCGCTCTCTTCCTTGGCAAGAACCAGCATTTCCTTGCTCTTTTCCTCCGCCTCTTCCACCATCTGCTTACTCTTTGCCTCAGCATCCTTCAACAATATATCACAACGCTCATTGGTCTCTACCAGCGTCTTAGAAATAATTTCCAGTTTATCAGAATATCCCTTATTGCTCTCCTGCTGTTCCGCCAGCTTGCGGTTTGCCTTCTCCAACTCGTTCTGCAGGGATTCATTATATTTCTGCATATTCTCAATAGCCTGATTGGATTCAGAATTCATGCTGTCCTTAACCAGCTGCAGGCTCTTAACGGTTTCGCTTAATTTGCTAATCGTCTGTTTCAAATCAGCTATATCCTGCAGGTGAGATTTCTTCATCTCTTCAATAAACTCTTCCACCGCCGCTTTATCATATCCGCCGAAGGATACTGTCTTAAACCTTTCTTCTCTTGCCATGTAAAAAATCTCCTTTCCCAAGTTCACAAAACATATGAAGGCATTATTAGATATTATTATACCAAGTTTTCTTTATAAATGCTACCGAAAACCTAAAATAAATTTTACCATTATTAAGAAATTGTTGTTTTCTGCCTCTATGTCTGTTATACTTTTATCGAAATTTATCATTAGAAAGGGCGGAATCTGCCAATGGAACACGGTGGCATCAAATGTCTTAACAACTTCACATTGAAAATGATTGCCATTATCTGTATGGCAGTAGATCATATCGGCTATGTGTTTTTTCCTTCGGAACCGATGTACCGGCATATCGGGCGGATTGCCTTTCCTATTTTCTGTTTTTTGATTGTCGAGGGCTTTTACCATACAAGAAGTCATTTGAATTACCTAATCCGGCTCTCCCTCTTTGCCATTTTGTCAGAAATCCCTTTTGACCTTGCATTTTACAATACAGTCTTTTACTGGCAAAAGCAGAATGTATTTATCACCCTTGCTCTAGGATTGCTCGCCATTTTCTGTCTGGAGGAAATGAACAAGCAGCGCAGGTTTATCATTCCTTTAGTCCTCATCTGGCTCACCGCTTATTTTGTACACTCCGATTACGGCATCGGCGGCGTCGTGTTAATCTGTATGTTCTATGTCACAAGGGAAACTCCGCTGGTGCGGTGTCTGCTCTGCGCATTGATTCTATATCTGTTTTGGGGAACCTGGGAGCTATATGGTCTTCTTGCCCTGATACCGATCATGCTATATAACGATAAACGGGGACCTTCCGTAAAAATGCTTTTTTACTGGTTCTATCCGATACACCTATTGATCATTTACGGAATTTATACTTATCTGTAAAGTTTATCGTTACTTTTCACAGGTTGATCAAGCGGACGCACATAAGGCGGCAGCCGATGCACTATGCACCGGCTGCCGTTTCTTTAATGTGCTTTGTATAAAATTCCTCGTATAATTCCATCTGGCGGTCTGCCTTAAAGGGAAAACGCTTCCGAATGTCCCTGACTCTTTCCGGCTCTACGTCCACCACCATTAACTCGGATTTGCTATGTGCCTTCGTCAGCCTGTCTCCCATCGGGTCAAATGCCATGGAGCTTTCTCCATATTCCAAGCCGTTACCTTTGCCTGTCCGATTGACCCCTATCATATAGCACTGATTTTCTATGGCCCTTGCCCTGAGTAAGGTTTCCCAGTGCAGCATCCGCTCCTTAGGCCAGTTGGCAATCACCAGAATCATATCCGCATGCTCCGACACTGCCTGAAAAACCTCTGGAAAACGCAGGTCATAACAGACAAAACCGGAAAGCTCCATATCCTTTAGCAGCACTGACTTCACCTCGTGCCCGCCAATATAATGCTCACCCTCCTGCCCATAAGTAAAGGGGTGAATCTTGTCATAGTCATATACAATTCTTCCATCAGATACAATCATCAGCTTATTATAGTATTCTCCACCGAAATCCTCAACATAACCAAAGGCCATTGCCATGTGGTATTTGCGAGAGGCGTCTTTAAAGAAGCGCAGGGTAGGAGAAAACAGCATTTCTTCACCCGCAAGGACAGTATCCATCGTAAATCCGGTCAGCGTCATCTCAGGAAACACCAGTAAATCCACCTTCTGCCCTGCTGCCTGTTCCATCAGTTTTTCTGCCTTTACCATATTCTTTTCCTTGTCCTCCCAGACGATATCCATCTGTGTCAATCCTACCCGCATAATTTACCTCCTGAATATCCATAATTTTCCCTGTGTCTATTTTCTAAACAATATAAGCCAAATTTACCTCTGCCAGCGCAGCACTTAACTAATATTATATGCCCGCTATATGTGATTTATGTGTGTCCCTCCGAAGGATTTTTTACAAACTCCGGAAAGGTTACAATTACCTTAAATAAATCTCCGTCAAGTATAATTTCAAAATTTCCGTTTTGCAGCCGGGTTAAATCCCTGGCAATGGTAAGTCCCAGTCCGCTTCCCTCTGTCGTCCTTGAAGAATCTCCTCTGGTAAAACGCTCCATCAGCTCATCGGGACTGATATTCAGCACCGCGGCAGAGACATTCTTCAATGTAAATGTTATCTCACCTCTATTATTAGATAAATCAGCATATATTCTGGTTCCCTCCAAAGCATATTTATATGCATTTTGCAATATATTTTCCAGAATCCGGAACATCCTTCTTCCGTCTGCCATAACTACGGCCGGCTTCTCCGGATAATGCGCAATCACTGTCAGGTTTCTGGCAGCAAATTTATCCTCAAATTCTCCCAGCGCCTGTTTCATCAGCTCATCAAAGGTGAGCGGTACCATTTCCAGCTCAATATTTCCAGATGTCGCCTTCGCCGCCTCCACCAAATCTTCCGTAAGCTGCTTTAACCGCTGTGCCTTAGCATCCAATACTTCAATGTAATGCTCCGCCTCTGATGTAGGCATCTTCTCTGCCTTTAACAGATTAATGTAATTGATAATAGAGGTCAGCGGTGTCTTCAGGTCATGAGACACATTCGTAATCAGCTCTGTTTTCATCCTCTCATCCTTTAAAGAGGTCTCCACTGCCGCCTTCAGTCCGTCACCGATGTGGTTAACACCCTCCACCAGCTCCAGATACAGGGTTTCTCTCCGGTCCAGTGTAATCTTGTAGTCCAGATCTCCTTTGGTAATCTCTCCTACTCCCGCCACCAGATTATTGGTATCCCTGACAATCCTCCTTATGGAAAGTATCGCCAGCGCCTGCCACGGTAAATATATCAAAAACATCATTACACCCAAATTGCCATCATAACTGGACATGACACCAATCATAATTACTATCAGCATATTTATCACTGTATATACTGCAAACTTGATAGTGAATCTGGTTGTACCGGAAAGCTTCCGATATGCGTCCCTGTAATGTGTTATCCAGCCTGTAACCCGTCTGTAACACTTGGCTGCCACTGATTTCGAGGCGGTATTTTTCGGTTTTGTCCCTTTGGCGGTACGAAAGCGCATTATCACCTTATAAAGCAGTGCACCAGTCCACAAATTACCCGCCTTGATTCTTCTGGCAAAGCTTAATGTAACAATCATGAAACAAAAAGCAAAGGGTACCGTTTCCGCTGCGGCTACCATCAGACTTAGCGGGTCACCGCTAAAATGACTGCTCAGAATTCCGTAACTGCCTAATAACAGTGGCCAGAATCCCAACAAAGCTATGCTGACGATAAACCATATCTCAGTAGTGAAGCAATCAAACCGGTTGAGATGTACCTGTGAATCCTCCCTGCTCTCTCTTCCCGTGGTGCGAATCAGCCACACTGCCTGCACTACCAGAAGAAGCACTGCAATTCCCGCTATCACAAGGAACCAATTCGTATACGCATAAAACGGATAATACTGGATTTGACGGCTTACTGAATCCCATTCTCCCATTCCCGGAACAATGGCATAATACAGAACCGTTCCCTTAGGATAATCCCCCATAAAGTAATTCAGCGTCTCGTCACTGTTTAAATCCCAGTCACAAAGCAAATCCCTTGTCGCCACAGGCGTTCCGTCTCCGTTTAAAAGCTCGTAGTCCTGATCATCGTTTTTTACAAGCTTATAGCAGTATTGCTCAGCAGTGATGTCACCATCCATATTGGTATAGATTTTGTCATCGTAGGTAAACAAATAGTGGATACCGGAATACTCACAGGAATCGAGATATTCCTTTGCACTCATCGCGTAGTTGTATTCCTGCACGGCCTCATCTGCAAATGTAGAAATTTCATAGTTATAGCATTTCAGCATCGGAATAATCATGCTGTTATAGCGGATACCGTCTGTATCCTCTGCCGATATATAATTAATCAGGTCGCTTACCTTGTATATATAGCTGTCCATAAGCCCAAAGAAATCATCCCACACCGAATAAAAAGTACCTGATGCCGGGTCGTATACTGCATACTGCTCTCCACCCAAATCATATTGTGTCTCTCCTGCTGCAAGGTTCCCGATATCATTCATCATCTCATCTTGAATATAACTGCCCTGATAATCAAAAATGAAACAGGCCTTCTGCGAATATTCGCGGGAAAACCGATATCCGGTATTGCGATACCCGTTTGTCTCAAACAGGCTGATAAAATCATCTGTATCTAAATACAGAAAATCATCTTGTAAGGAAAACCTTTTTAAATATTTGCGCACACTCCCGTAATCCTCTATATTCAAACCATCCAGCTTGCTCGTCCTTACCCGGTAATCCTTCACACACTGCTCAAAACCCGCCACTCCACCTGAAAACTTATCCAAATCCAGGTCATATGACTTTTTCTTTCCGGCATCAATAATGGTAACAGTTGCACTTTTCAAATCCATCTGCTCTGCCTGATGTATATTAATTAGAACATCAAGCACTCCACTCTGTACCTTCATGGCATAGGAATTTGTTCTTCTATATTCCTTTTCATGATCGGTGATAATCCTGCTCCCGTAGGTCTCCACTGCATATATAGAAAAAAGCACAGCTGTTGCAAAAGCGAAAAAGGTCACCATACACAGGAAGCCGCGGAATAGCTTGCCCGATCTGCTGTAGGATAATTTATTTTGTTTTTTGTTTTCTTCCATAGCAAAATTCCTTTCTTTGTGATATGTCACCAGCTGAAGCAAAGCGAAGGTTGATGACCTGCGCGAGCATCAGCGAGCTTCATTGTTTTGTCAGAAATTTGCATAATCCGGTGTCAATCGTGTATATCATTTCTTTTCCATGCGGTAGCCCACACCCCACATAACCTTTACATAATCCGGGTTCTTTGGATTAATTTCAATCTTCTCCCGGATTCTCCGGATATGTACAGAGACAATATTATCTGTGGCATAAGCATCCTCCCCCCAAATACGCTCGTAAATCTGCGCAGAGGAAAACACCGTTCCCACATTTTCCATTAGCAGCTGTAAAATTTTAAATTCTGTTGGTGTCAGCTTCACCGGCTCACCGTCCACAGTTACCAGCTTCTGATCTCTGTCAAGAGTGATGGCACCGTTTACCAAAATATTACCGCTATTCTCTGTCTCAATACCTCCAAGCTTTGTATAACGCCGCAGCTGAGATTTCACTCTTGCCACCAGCTCCAGTGGATTAAAGGGCTTTGTCACATAGTCATCTGCACCTACATTTAATCCGAGAATCTTGTCCACATCCTCCGACTTTGCCGACAACAGAATCACCGGAATAGAACTCTCCTCCCGAAGCTTCAGCAATGCATGGATTCCATCTAACTCTGGCATCATAATATCCAAAATAATCAAATGTATCTCCTGCTGCTCTGTTATTTTCAGTGCCTCCCTTCCGTTATATGCAGGCACTACCGAAAATCCCTCCTGCTCCAGATAAATAGACACTGCCTCTACTATTTCCCTGTCATCATCACAAACCAATATCGTCATTTTCTCACCTCGTTTCTAATATACTTCAGGTTTGTAAAATTCTCAATACACACCGGGCAAATTTCATATATTCTTAATTTTCCTTAATTATCATACCAAATGATATTTACGAAAAACTCCAACAAAAAATGAAGAAAATCTTAAGATAAGTGTTTTTATAAACACAACAAAAGCGGTCCCAAAACGGGACCGCCCTCATTCTTATCGCTATTTATCTTGCCGCCAGTCTCTGACGGATTATGGATTTCTTTAGTGCCAATTCTGCACGGTTCATATCTACACCTGACCCCTCTTCAATTCGGCGTCTGGCGCGAATCTCCGCCTCCTTTGCGCGGTTTTCATCAATCTCATCCGGCCACTCTACACTCTCTGCCAGTACAGTGACAGAATCCTGTAAAATCTGAATAAAACCAGACATCAATGCTGCCTCTTTCACGGTATCATTTTCATGGATTCGAAGGATACCCGGTGCAATAATAGCCGTCAACGGAATATGATTTGGGTAAATACCCATGTCACCCTCCGTAGTGGTAAATTCCAGAAATGAGGTATCTCCTTCATAGAATATACGCTCAGGAGCCACGATTTTTAATTTCATACTTTCTGCCATGCGTATTCTCCTTTTTTCTTAATCTCGCAACCTTTGGTGACATGTCACAATGAAGCTCGCTGATGCTCGCGCAGGTCATCAACCTCCGCTTTGCTGCGGTTGGTGACATATATTATTTAACCTTAGCAAGTACGTCGTCAATGGTTCCTGCATTTAAGAAATAACCCTCCGGAATATCATCGTGTTTACCTTCGATAATTTCCTTAAATCCACGAATTGTCTCGGAAATCGGCACATACTTACCGCTAGTTCCTGTAAACTGCTCTGCTACGAAGAACGGCTGGGACAGGAATCTCTGAATCTTTCTTGCACGGGATACCACAAGCTTATCCTCCTCAGACAATTCATCCATACCAAGAATGGCAATGATATCCTGCAGCTCCTTATACTTCTGTAAAATCTCCTGTACATCACGGGCAACCTGATAGTGCTCCTCACCAACAATCTTTGGATCCAGTATTCTGGATGTAGACTCCAATGGGTCAACCGCCGGATAAATACCCAGCTCCACAATGGAACGGGAAAGCACCGTAGTCGCATCCAGATGGGCAAACGTAGTAGCCGGTGCCGGGTCTGTCAAGTCATCCGCAGGCACATAGACAGCCTGCACTGAAGTGATGGAACCACTCTTTGTAGAAGTAATACGCTCCTGCAGAGCACCCATCTCTGTCTGAAGAGTCGGCTGATAACCCACCGCAGACGGAACACGTCCCAACAGTGCGGAAACCTCAGAACCCGCCTGAGTAAAACGGAAAATATTATCAATAAAGAGCAACACATCCTTACCGCCCTGATCACGGAAGTACTCAGCCATCGTAAGACCGGTCAAACCAACTCTCATTCTCGCTCCCGGCGGCTCATTCATCTGACCAAATACCATCGTAGTTTTATTGATAACTCCGGATTCTGTCATTTCATTATAGAGGTCATTACCCTCTCTGGTACGCTCACCTACACCGGTAAACACGGAATATCCGCCGTGCTCTGTAGCGATGTTACGGATTAACTCCTGAATCAACACCGTCTTACCTACTCCCGCACCACCGAAAAGTCCGATCTTACCACCCTTCTGATAAGGGCAAAGCAAATCAACTACCTTGATACCGGTTTCCAAAATCTCTGTATCTGTTGCCTGCTCTGAAAATTCCGGAGCTTTTCTGTGAATAGGAAAATGCTCTTTACAATCCGGAGCCGGCTTATTATCGATTGGCTGGCCTAATACATTAAAGATACGACCCAATGTATTCTCACCCACCGGCACGGTAATCGGTGCACCGGTAGCTACAGCCTCCATGCCACGAACCAGACCATCTGTCGGTCCCATGGCAATACATTTTACAGTATCGTCACCTAGATGCTGGGAAACCTCAACGGTTAATTCCCCGCCGTCCTTTGTTGCGATGGTAATCGCATCATTGATTTCAGGAAGCTCACCTTCACTGAATTTAATGTCTAATACGGCACCGATAATCTGAGTGATTTTACCGACATTCTTTTCTGCCATATTTTTTCTCCTTCTAAAAATTTATTGTTACTATTGTCGCAGTGCGACTTCGCTTTCGCTTTGTTCCAACTCAGCTGATCGCTTCCGCACCTGCTATAATCTCTGTCAGCTCCTGTGTAATAGAACCCTGACGGGCACGGTTATATTTCAAGGACAAATCGGCAATCATATCCTCTGCATTCTTCGTTGCAGAATCCATCGCCTGCATACGGGCACCGTTTTCGCTGGCAATTGCCTCGATAAATGCACCGTAAAGTATATTGTTTATATATTTTGGAATAATCATATCCAAAGCTTCGTCTGCTTCCGGCTCATAATTCATAGGAGTAAGAGTATCAATCTCCACATTCTGCATAATCTCATTTACATCAATCGGCAGAAGCTTAATAATATTGGTCTCCTGCACTACTGTATTTTTAAAGCTTGTGTATGCAAGATATATCTCTCCCACTTCGCCGTTCTCATAGGATGCAAGCACGTTTTTACCGATATGGATTGCATCGGCATATAGCGGCTCGTTCATTACCTCCGAATAATCCTCCGCAATGCGGAAGCCCTTTCTGGAAAGCCCTTCCAAGCCCTTCTTACCTAATGCATAAATATCTGTATCCTTAGGAGTAAATGCCGCCGTAATCTCTTTCACAATGTTATTATTGTAACCGCCAGCGAGCCCCCGGTTAGAGGTTATGGCGATAACCGCCTTCCTCTTGGAATCACTCGTCCCCAGATACCGATGGTCAATGTCACTGCTCCTGGCAAGAATGGAACACATGGTATCATATAAAAGTGAAAAATACGGTTTGTTACTCTCTGCTCTGGCCTTCGCTTTCTGAAGCTTAACGGTGGAAACCAGTTTCATTGCCTTAGTAATCTGACCGGTACTGGCAACGCTCTCTTTCCGCCTTTTTATATCTCTCATGGAAGCCAAGACAATTCACCTCTTTCTCAATAATCTGCTGACTACTATCATCCATCAGCCCTGCTCTTTATAAGCTGCTAACGATTTCTCCTTCATCAGCGCTGTTCCTTGAAAGCGGTGATTGCCGTGTCAAGCTTCTCCTCCAGCTCAGGAGACAGCTTCTTCTCCTCCCGGATTTTTGAGAAGATTTCCGGATACTGAGTATCAATAAACTCAAACAAAGCTTTCTCAAAATCAAGAATCTCTTCCACCGGAACATCAATCAAATAACGCTTCGTCGCTGCATAAATAATCACAACCTGCTTCTCAACCGGCATCGGCTTATACTGCGGCTGCTTTAACATCTCCTTAATTCTCTCACCCTGTGCCAGACGGTCCTTCGTATCATCATCCAGCTCTGAACCAAACTGGGCAAATGCCGCTAACTCACGATACTGCGCAAGCTCAGTACGAATCGGAGAAGCAATCTTCTTCATCGCACCAATCTGTGCGGCACCACCAACACGGGAAACGGAAAGACCTGCGTTAATCGCCGGACGGAAACCAGCATTAAACATCTCTGTTTCCAAATAAATCTGACCGTCAGTAATGGAAATTACATTGGTCGGAATGTAAGCAGATACATCACCTGCCTGAGTTTCAATAATCGGAAGGGCAGTTAAGGAACCTCCGCCTAATTCGTCATTTAATTTTGCCGCACGCTCCAGTAATCTGGAATGCAGATAGAATACGTCACCAGGGTATGCCTCACGTCCCGGCGGTCTTCTAAGCAGCAGGGAAAGTGTACGGTATGCCGTAGCATGCTTGGACAAATCGTCATAGATTACCAATACATCCTTTCCGGCCTCCATCCATTCTTCACCGATAGCACAGCCTGCATATGGTGCGATATACTGTAACGGAGCCAGCTCGGAAGCAGTTGAAGCAACGATGGTCGTATAGTCCATTGCCCCGTACTCTGTCAGGGATTTCACGATGTTTGCAACGGTAGAAGCCTTCTGTCCGATAGCAACATAGATACAGTATACGCCCTGACCCTTCTGGTTAATGATTGTATCAATTGCGATAGCCGTCTTACCTGTCTGACGGTCACCGATAATCAACTCTCTTTGTCCTCTTCCGATTGGAACCATGGCATCAATCGCTTTGATACCTGTCTGTAAAGGTGTATCTACCGACTTACGGGAAATAACACCGGAAGCAACTCTCTCAATTGGTCTGGTTTTGTCCGACTTAATCGGTCCCTTACCGTCAATCGGCTGACCCAGCGCATTTACAACGCGCCCTAACATTCCGTCGCCAACCGGAACCTCAACCACTCTGCCTGTGGTTTTAACGGTATCTCCTTCGTTGATATTCTTATTAGCACCGAGCAGTACGGCACCCACATTATCCTCCTCCAGGTTCATTACCATTCCGTAAACTTCCCCAGGGAATTCTAACAGCTCACCCTGCATTGCATTTTCCAGACCATGCACGCGGGCGATACCATCTGCCACCTGAATAACAGTACCAACTTGGGAGGTCTCTAATTCCTTAGAATAATTCTTAATCTGTTCTTTAATCACCGAACTGATTTCTTCTGGTTTTAAATTCATGGAAATTTAGCACCCTCTCTCTGTCATATTATAATCGGCAGGTATAGACATTATTGTCATCACCTGCTTCCCTGCTCTATAACAGGGACTTTGATAAATTTGCAATCTGTGTCCTCAAACTGCTGTCCACAACTGTATCGGAAATGCGGATAATCAGACCGCCAATCAAATCCTTGTCCACCTGATATATTCCCTCAATCTCCTTATACTTTGTGGTATCAAGAAGCTTTCGCTCAATCTTGTCCCTCTGTTCGCTACTCAAATTGACCGCAGAGGAAATGTATGCAATACCAATACCCTTCTCCTCTTTAATTGCCGCAATCACATAATCAAACACCGGAACAAAATCCTTCAAATGACCTTTGTCAACCAACATCGTCATAAGACCAGTAATCTCATCTGACACCTTACCCTTGTAGATTTTCTCGATTACTCTTTTCTTCTCTTCCTTTTCAATGTTCGGATGGAGCAAAAGCTTATTTAACTCTTCGTTTTCAAGAAACGTCTGCTTTACAAAAAGTACCTCTTCTAATATGGTGTCTAAGGCATTTTTCTCCATAGCCACTTCAAAAAGCGCACTTCCATAGGTTTTACTTACCTGCTTAGCCATGTACTACCACCCATTTCCTTCAAAGTGTCCTCTATTAAAGCATCCTGCTTGCTCTCATCAATCTGCTGCTCGATTATCTTCGCAGCCATAGCAGTTGCCACACGAACAATCTCCTTGCGCATATCATCGGATACCTTGCTCTTTTCCAGCTCGATTTCCTGATTGGCACGACTGATAATTCTGTCAGCCTCTGCATTTGCCTCTTCCACAATCTCTGCTTCCCTCTTCTGTGCTTTTTTACGTGCGGAAGCTAAGATTTCTTCTCTCTCTTTCTCGATAGACTTAATCTTCTCGTCATATTCTGCTTTCATCGCCTCGGCTTCTTCCTTGTCCTTCGCTGCCGATTCAATATCATTTTTTATCTTCTCTGTTCTGTTTTCCAGCACTTTCTTAACCGGCTCAAACAAAGCATATGAAAGGAAGAGAAAAAGGATAAATATTGCGATACCCTGAATGATAACATCGTTAATCAGCTGGGCATTCAATTCAAAAATATGACCATCTGTCAACAACATTGCGCCTGCTCCAAGGTTTAATATCGTATTCATCAAAGAGCTATCCTCCTTTCCTAGATTCTTTTCTACCTGATTGTCTCCACTTAAGCGTTTACAACTTTAATGACTACAGCTTCAAGAATCTGGATAACATCGGATTACCATACATTAACAGCAATGCCACAACCAAACCATACAGACCTGTTGTCTCCGCTACCGCCTGTCCCAAAAGCATGGTAGACATGATATCACCCTTTGCTCCCGGATTACGTCCAACTGCTGCTGCACCCTGTCCTGCCGCATATCCCTGACCAACACCAGGTCCGATACCTGCGATCATCGCTAAACCTGCACCAATTGTTGAACAAGCTAAAATTAAACCTTCGTTAGTAATCTGTTCCATAGAAATTATACCTCCATTATTTCGTTAATTTTGTGATATTTAAGTCCTGTGGTTATCATACATCACAGGCTTTTAAGAAGGAAAATGATGCTCATTTAATCCCCCTCTATCTTCTGGGTTACAAATACCATTGTCAGCATCGCAAATACATATGCCTGTATTGCACCGGAAAACAGGTCAAAATAGACATGCAGTGCAGCCGGAATGCCGACCTTGACAAAGATCGGAAGCAACCCGTAATAAAGTGCCATCATAACCGTACCAGCCATAACGTTACCAAATAAACGCAAAGACATGGAAATCGGAGTGGCAATTTCACCGATAAGATTAATCGGGAACAGGAACCATATTGGCTGGAATAGTCCTGTAATTGCGCCAAGCCTGTTATATCTGAAATTGTTATATTGAATCATAACAAACGTAATAAGTGCCAGGCTGAATGTGGTTCCATAATCGGCAGTTGGTGGCCTTAACCCAAACAGACCGGAGATGTTGGAAAAAAGTATAAATAAAAACAGTGTTCCCACATAGTTAATATACTTTTTTGCATGCTCGCCCATGGATGAATGCACAAAGCCCTGAAGAGTTTCCACTATAAATTCCACAATATTCTGAAATCCTGTAGGAACCTCATCTGCGTGCATGATCTTTTTACGTGCAATCAAAGCAAAAATCATGATGACTGCAATAATAATCAGCATACACACATGTGATGTGGTGATATATACCGTCTGCCCCATAAACTTATATGCCAGCAAATGATGAATGGAAAAATCCACTTCCTCGTCTGCCGCCAACAGCATCGATACCATTCCATAACCCATTCTTTCACCTTCCTTTCTCTTGTATTCTTGTGGGACAGAAAATCTCTGCCCTCCCCGGCAGTAGTTAAAACTACCGGAAATTATATGAAAAGCGCTTATGCGTTTTTATATACGAAACAAACAAGCTACTCACTGTCTTTTTCTATATCCCTGGCTTCATCCTCCGACTCCGGAAGCTCTTCCTTTGTCACAAAGCTATCGGGATACAGCCGTTTCAAAAAAAAAGGAGCAATCAGTGCGCCAATTTTGAGTCCCAGCATACCAAGTATCACAGTGATAAAATTAAACTTCTGTACGATAAGGGCTGCAATCATTGCGCACAGCATGATTGCCAGTCGCAAGAAGCTCTGACGCCTTGTATATTTCACTGCCTGTGCCTCCGGCATATCCAGAGCGTTGTCCAGTGTATATGCCATATGAAAAATTAAAGCAACAGCAACAGCGATACCAAAAAGCAGTCCCAATGTATAGGAGAGGATATTATCAGAAAAGAAAATCCCCACTATCTCAACCAACAGCGCATAGACTGTTATTCCGATTAAAAAACCTGTCATTGTCTCTTTAATCTGCTTCATCTTATACTCAATCGTCCAATCTTAATTCCCCATAAAAATACAGTAATAATTATACATTTTTTCAACACATATGTCCATGGAAAATGTAATTTTTTCTCATAATTTGATATTTCTTCCATGTAAAACGTTTTTTAAAAGGCGGAAGCCTTTTATTTGTGCTCACTCTCTCCACCCGTATCACTTTCAAAAAGACTCCGCCTGCCTAAAAACTTACAGATAATGTTATAACAGGCCTTATATCCGCCTGCCACACCCAATATCAGAAAAAAAATAAATATATTTGTCCCGAAATACGAGTCAATACCATAGCCGATTGCACCGCTAATCAAAACCGCCGTCAGCATGGCAATGGCAAGCTGGGAAATCAGTGCCAGCATCTTCATCTATATCACCGTCCATCATCCAGTATTGTCCCTGCACTATCTACATATACAAATCCACAACCGGTTCGACATCCTTTTAGTCCTCAAGCATATTATTTCTGCGTACATGCCGTTCTTCGCCGGAAAAAGGAGTGTCCAGAAAGGTGTCCACAATCTTTAGTGCAAGTCCCTCACCAATAACTCTTCCACCCATAGCCAGCATATTGGCATCATTATGCTCTCTGGTAGCTGCTGCGCTAAAGCAGTCGTGGCACACCGCTGCCCTGATTCCTTTTATCTTATTTGCCGCAATGGAAATGCCGATTCCTGTACCGCAAATCAGAATCCCTCTGTCACATTCGCCATTAGCAACCGCTTTTGCCGCCTTTTTGGCATAGACAGGATAATCTACAGATTCCTCAGAATAGCATCCAAAATCCTTATACTCCAAACCTCTTTCCTCTAAATGTTTCTTCACCTTTTGCATCAAAAGATATCCACCCTGGTCACAACCTAACGCTATCATCATCTACAGTCCTTTCCTTTGTAAGTTTATCCCCCTCGTGTATAAAGTATACTAGATAATTGCGAAACTCTTTTTTCAAGATGTCTGTTGTACAACTAGGTTTGAAAAATGGGTAGTTTCGCAATCATCTAATAAGCTACACATAAATAACCCTCTGTCCTGCCGCCTTTAACAGCCTGTTCATCACCGCATAGCCAAGACCCTCATCCCGAAAGCTCTCCGCATAGATATAATCCACACCTGCAGCATCAAAATCCCTCAGTGCGGCATAAAGTCCTGCTGCCACAGTACAAAACTCACTGCGGTCACCGACGCTGATTACCGCATCAGCACATCCGTCATAAGCTGGCAGTGTCTCCCGTGAAGCCATAATTCCCACCCGGTATCCTGCCCTCCGCTTTTCATCCGCCAGTGAGCATATACGCAGGATTACCGGCTGCTGAAGTGCCTGCACTGCCGCCTCCTTCACCAATAATCCGTCATCCGTCCTACTGTGCCTGTCATAAAACCTCTGTCTCGTATCATCGGACAGTTCTACCAATGTGAGCTCTCCCCTCGGCGCATAGTGCGTATATTTCATTCCCGGCGCTTTGGGACGAATTCCTTCCTTTGGATTTTCCAATGCCGGATCCAGAACTACCTTTCCCACTATCTGCTCTAACATTTCCTGTGTGATATATCCCGGTCTTAATATGGCAGGAACCTCACTGGTCAGGTCAACAATAGTGGATTCAATTCCTATACCCACAGCTCCACCGTCCACAATATACCCGATTCTTCCACTCATATCCTCTACTACATGGGCAGCCTTCGTAGGCGAGGGTCTACCGGATATATTGGCACTAGGTGCCGCCACATAGACACCTGACTGTCGTATCAATTCTAATGCCGCCGGGTGAGCAGGCATGCGAATTGCCACAGTATCCAGTCCGCCTGTCGTCTGATAGGGAACAATATCCTTTTTCGGAAGAATAATCGTCAATGGTCCCGGCCAAAATGCCTCAGCAAGCATCTGAGCCCGTTCATTGGAATAGGCAAGCTCGTTCACAGCCTCAGTGTCGGCAATATGAATAATTAGCGGATTATCGGACGGACGTCCTTTAGCCGCATAAATCCTTCCTGCCGCCGTTTCATTTAACGCATCGGCACCCAGACCATATACAGTTTCTGTAGGAAACGCCACCAGCCCACCGTCTCTAAGACAATCAGAGGGCTCTGCCAAAAGCTTTCGCAACCGGAATATATCCTCTATTCCCGTCACATCAACCATGCGTGTTGTAACCGGCCCACGCCGGGCCTCTTCCCTTTTGCAGCTATTCAATTCTCGATAATTATCCTTTTCCTGTTCAAGAGACATCTTTTCATACTGCCTTTCCCTTTACGGTTGTTATTATATATTACTTTATCTTTATTCGCAAGGGTTCCTGCTAATCAAACCAACTCAAACGAAAACGGACGGAAACACTCAGGTTATCCGTCCGTTTTTCTTGTTTGTCATTTATTAATTGTTGTATTTATTGCTTTTTCTGTCTGAACCAAGTCCTTCTTGACAGCTACTTATTTCTTTACCGTAACCTTAACCTTCTTATAGACACCGTTATTTGCAATGACATAAATATTACACTTACCTGCTGCCACAGCTTTAATCTTACCCTTTTTATTAACTGTAGCTACTCTGTAATCATCTGTGTAATAACGGAATTTTGCCGCATGCTGCAAAAGCTTCTTCTTTGAGCTCTCCCTTGTCATAGATGCCTTGATCACAGATGTCTTGCCCGGTTTCAGTGTCACCTTGCTCTTCTTAACTGTTACCTTCTTAGCATTTGTTCTCTTATCCTTCTTCATTGCCACATGAATCTGTGGTGACTTTGCAATATATACCTTCTTGCCATCCACTATCTTATAAGCTATGACAAAATACTTGTAGGATTTCTTGTAAGACAGCTTCTTATGTGTTGCCTTCCTTACCTTTGCTGTCGTTGATGTTACCTTCTTATATACCTTCTTACCATTGCAGTATGACCAGTAAACTTCATAGCCCTCTGCACCCTTATATTTCAGCCATGATAAAGATATCTTCTTGTCACCGCCAATACCCTTTGCTAACAGCAATGGCAAATCATCTCTGTCATTCAGATCATCACCGGACATATTGGATTCATCTACCACCTCTTTATCCACAACTATCACATTGAAGGTTTTCTTACTGCCATCCTTATAGTTGATTACCACCGGATATGTTCCCTCTGGCTTATTACCAAGTGCAGAACTCTTAATCGTAAGAGTAGAACCGGATGCCGTATAGTCACCTGCCGGAAGTGTATTTCCTGCAAGAGTTACATTATCTACCTCACGACCGGAATCCAAATCCTGCGTCACATCCTTTGGATTAGACAATTCATATGTCTTGTCAACACCCTTTGTGTCGGACGGCTTATCACCAGCCTTATTGGCAGGTACAGCCTTATCCTGATCCACAGAGGTCTTATCTTTGTTTGCATCAGAAGCCTTATCAACATCACCAATTGTCTTCCAGTTCTCATCAATGGTCACATAAACCGTTGTTGAGGTTCCCTTATCTGTAGACAAAGTAATCGGATATTTTCCTGGTTTGTTTTCAACCTTAGAGATATCTACTTTAGTAACAGGGACATCTGCCTTTGTATCAATATCATATGCCTCTGCATCGGAAAGCTTAATTACATTCTCCGGTGTAAGCAATGGAAAATCATCTGTACCAATTATAAAATTATTTGCTCCGATATGCTCATCTCCGGGATTCGGATTGGTGATATCTGCTCCTGTTGAATCTCCGCCTTGATCCGTCACCGTAACCGTTACTGTCGTTGTAACTGTTTTGCCGTCTTCATCCTTTGCAGTTACTGTAACAGGATATTCACCCTTCTTACCGCCCTCAACTGCCTTGGCAAGCTCCTCTAACTGTTTTGCATTAGGAGTTATATCTGTAACGCTGGAACCATCATTATGCTTCGCTACAACATCTGCCATTTTCTTAAATGTATCCTCTGGCGTTGTCCCCAAAACCGGACTCTTCGCAGGTATGGAGAAGTCATTAGCTGTGAGGTTGATATCCGGTACCTGACCTGCAGGTATATTGCTGGCGTCCGCAGACCCTTCATCCTTGACCGTTGCTTTCACAGTAACGGTCTGTCCCCAATAGGAAAAGGTTACGTCATACACGCCATTCTCTGCCTTAATATTACCAGGATTTCCGGTAATGTGAACTTTGTCTACCGCTTTTCCGTTATTCGTTGCCACTGCATTTGCAAGTGTCTTAATAATATCCTGCGCTGCATCACTAGTGTAATCGGCTTCAATTTGCTGTGCCTGCTTTATCGTAAGATTGAAATTATTAGCACCAATAACAACATATGCACCTGTCTGAGAATCGTTATCCGCCCAACCCTTCTGTGTTTCATCCACAACTGTAGCTGTAACATCCCTGTCTCCTGCAGGACTGTTTGGATCTGTGAGTGTAATACCAGAAACCGTCCCGGGCTCCTTTACACCCTTCAACTTGTCAACATCGTCTTGTGGTACAGTCATTGAATTTGACTCGCTTTTACCACCCTCTGTAAGAATACCTGCATCAGATTCCTTTTTTATTGTATTGGCACTTGCCTTATCTGTATCCTCAACGCTGATAATAAAGTTATTTGCATCAATATATGGATACTCAACCACCTTTACCGTTACTACTGTGCTTGCACTTACTCCATTGTTTGTTGTAGCTGTAACTTTAACCTTATACTCTCCCAAAGGTCCATTCTGGATTGCATTATTTAATGCTTGTAAATCACTTGGATCTGGTGTTATCGTTACCGCAGAGCCATTACTGGCCGTTGCAGTTGCAGCTGATTTTTTAATAAATTCTGAGGTATCAAGTTGATTACCCTGACCAGCTGTAACAGTAAAATCATTCGCTGTCAGATTAACTGTTGTTTTCTCAGAACCGTTATCTAAAACAGATACATTAACCTCTACCGTTTGTCCTTTGTATTCAAAGGTTACCTTATATGGAGAATCCTTATCGGTTTTTTTAGCTTTAATCGTATTCCCTGTTATATTAATATTCTTTGGGTCTACCTCCTCACCATCATATAGAGCCACTGCATTTGCAAGTTCTTTGATTAATTGCTTCTGCGCTGATCCGTTCGGATTCTTCTCAATGTCTCTCGCCTGCTCTATGGTGATACTAAAGTGATTGGCACCAATCTCAACCTTTTTACCTGAACCGTCATTTGCTGTACCATTTGCTGCTTTATCGACAACAGTTACCGTCGCATCTTCTGAAACGGTTCTATCAGGGTCAGAGTCATTTGTATAGGTATAGGTCAGATCATATTCACCCTTCTCACCCTTCTTAACCTTATTCAACTGATTGTTATCAACGTTAATAGAAGTATTACCTGCTGTTATCGTATCATCTCCGTCCGTTACAGTCACGTCTGCTTTTGTTTTAGCATCTGTATCCGTTAAGCTCTTAGCTTCATCCGTAGATACGATAAAATTCTTCACCGTTATATCCAAATCAGATGCCTTATCTGCCCTGACTTCTCTGAAGCCTGTTGCAGACGGAACATCTTCCGTTATTGGATCATTCTGCTTGCCAGTAATAGCAGAATCCGGTGTATATGGACTGTATTCAATAATATAACCGTACATTCCCCACTCAGTACGAGAAATATTATATGGTGAATAATCATTCCAGTTTGCTGCACTGTATCCATACTCTAATGCATACTCCTGATTATATTCATCATAACCTAAATTCTGATCATGACGATTGTTCGGTTCTCCGCCATTCCAATCAGTATACATCTCATTAAGCGGTTCTGCATCATAATAAGCATTTCCTTCATTGTTAGTTCTATAGAATGCCTTTCCTGCCTCCGGACCACACATCCAATACCAATCCGTTACAATACTGCCATCCGCATTCACCGGTTTCAGTGCACCATCAGCTATAGTAGCAGCATCAAATTCAATATGGTCAGTAACCGTTCTGGCACCACCAACCCACGCCTTAATATCGTCTCCGGGAATCATATCCTTAAAGGAACCATATAAATATAATTCCTCACTCTGATCTGTAATCGTTGCCAGATATCCTTGCAATCCACTAAATGTACTACCTTTAGCCTCTCTATAGGCATCATACCAGGTTTCCTGTTGCTCATCAAATACAACATAGTCGTAATAATGAACCTCTCCACCGGATGCCATTGCCATCATGTTGCTGTCATCCAAGTCCACCTGATTAGCCACAACGGAAACCTCCTGCACAGCATCCGCAGCCACACCATTACGCTTAAAAGTCAGACCTTCAATAAATTCCTCAACCTGCTCATTTGTAATATTATTGCCTGTCACCATAATAGTTGTTAACTCTTTACCGGCAATCTTTTCTCCCTCTTGACCATTTCTCACCAAGCTGATGTACTCGAATCCGCTGTCAGTCTTTTGGACAGCTCTGACTGTGCGTCGCCCGGTAAACCGGAAATCATCCGGAATGACAAAGGAGCCTCCATTGCTCACAGAGAGACAGAACAGCTTCTGTGCCCCATCACTCGTAAAAGTGGCCTTCACGTTTGAAAAATGATAGGTTTCCATGTCGTTACTCCAAACTATCTTTCCCAGCTTTATCCTTCTGCCAGGGTCATCCCCCGTTGCTGCCTGTGCTGTCTTCTCCGTCATTGGCAGCACACCCACAACCATTACGACGGCTAAAATAAATGCTAGTAGTCTTTTCACTTTTTTCATACCCAATTCTCCTTTCATGATTATTGATAACAGATGATTACGAAACTCCTTATGTTCAAAACCCAGTTGTGCAATATAGACAATATCATAAGCAAGGTGCTTTGGAGCCGCCGGTGCTTGCACCCCGTACTTGGCGAGGTTTTTTCGAGCCTAGTAGACCGGCATGCCTTGTGCTCGTGCCTGTGTTGATTTGTCTATATTGTACAACGAACGTTTACGAAAACAAAGTTTCGCAATTATCTATTATTGATAACGAATACCCGAAAATACCAGCAAAGCCCGCAAAACTGCGAACTTTTATAATAGGCTTTACACTATGTATTCGTTAAAATTCGGTATCACATCCGCTACCTTTGTGGTATGCTTTTCTATTGATAAGAATACCAAATAATCGCCTGTATGTCAAGGCTGAAACCCTTGTATCCTCGTGGTTTTTTCTTCCTTTTCCCTCCCCAGATACGTCCAGCCGGTATGCTAATTTCACTCTTCTTCGGCTTTATCTATAAAAACTATAATTCATTTTATTAAATAAACTTATCCCATCACCGGTTAAGCTTGCTGACAAACGGTTCCTCACTGATTAAATAGCTGTCTATTTTATTATATTCGTTTACCATGAATAAGATTCCTTCACAAGGAAGCTGGCTGATGCCTGCAAGCACCCAAGGATAGTCGTTTGCAACCGTTGGTGACATTATATAATAATATGCGCTTGCCCGCACTTCGTGCTGCTGCAACCGCTTCAAACATTCGCTTTCCGGACTATCGTCCTCCAAGCTCATGTTTGTTTACCCAGCAAATAAACGACTATCCTTGCCTGCAAGCACCCAAGGATAGTCGTTTGCCTGCTGGGATTATTCTATCATAATGAAGCTCGCTGATGCTCGCGCAGGTCATCAACCTCCGCTTTGCTTCGGTTGGTGACATTCTATCATATATATCGGCATTTTTTCATATCCTGTTAATAAAGAGTTCGGAGCTGTTAATGAATACTATGAAAAAATATTATATTCCGATCCTCTGCCTGATTCTTGCCCTGACTGCCTTTTTTTCTCTGTACAGCGGTGTTTATTCCAACGTTTTTACCTCAATAAGGAAATCAACGGTAATCGTCATTGACGTAGGTCACGGCGGTGTTGACCCCGGCAAGGTCAGCACCTCAGGAGTAGAAGAAAAAGACGTCAATCTGCAAATCGCACTCTATTTAAAGGATTATCTGATTGCCCAGGATTACACGGTATACCTGACCAGAGAAACTGACTGCGGTCTCTACGACGAAAATGTGAAAAACAAAAAGACCTCCGACTTAAATAACCGTATCCGTTTCTTTAAGGAAAAAAATGCCGATCTGGTAGTAAGCATCCATCAAAATAGCTTTCCAAGGGAAGATCAGCACGGTGCCCAGACCTTCTATCTTACCGGAAGCAGTCAGGGGAAAGTCTTTGCGGAAGCCGTACAAAATGCTCTGTTAAAATTTGATGACAGCAATACAAGGCTTGCCAAATCCTCCGACAGCTACTATCTGCTTAAACACTCACAGGTTCCCGCTATTATAATAGAGTGTGGTTTTTTGTCAAATCCGGCAGAAACAGCAAAGCTTACCGACAGCAATTACCAAAAACAGCTTGCCTATACTATCAGCCTCGGAATCTGCAGCTATGCCGGCAATTTTCCGAAAGAACAACCTCAAACCTGATATTGCTTAGTGTACAGTCCGTCACATCGATTTGACAGACATATCTAAAACGGACTGCCTCTACCGAGACAGTCCGAGTCACGCAATATGTATATCAGACATATTGTTCTTTACTTTTTATTTTTTATGGAATAAAAGAAACATCTATTTATCTGCAAAAAGCTCAGATTCTCTATATCCTTATGTATCTTGATTCCTGTAAGCGGCTTAGCCGCCTACCAACTCATTTTATCTCGGTTATCTCCGTTACTGTAAATATCACCGCCCTTCCTGTGTAAAGTCTGTAAGAGTCCATGTCCATCCGCTTAGGAGAACATTATTCTTTTATCTGTTGACCTGTAACTGTGTTTTGTGATGTACAGCACAAAGGTCGCAATCTGGCCAAAATTAATGAGTTCCATTCCTATAGGTAGTAAATAACAGGTTCATCCGGATTCTGTTTGCGCGAACCTTATTGGGAAACTCTACATAAACTATACTAAAATCAATGTTCAAAAGCAATTAAATAAGTTTGAAATATACTGACAAATTGATGAACTTTCTTTGAAAAATTTTTCAGAAATGGCAAAAAAAGAGTTATGTATTTTTTGTGAAAGACTTTACTTGTCTGAGATTTATGCTCAAATAGGATAGAAATCATTATGTTAAAT
>CAMWYM010000017.1 GCA_947178475.1 uncultured Clostridium sp.
GCGTTGGCGGAGAAGTTAAAGGTAAGCAGGCAGGCGATTTCAAAATGGGAGCTGGGCTCTACTCTGCCGGAAACGGAAAAGGTAATAATTATTAGTGAGTTTTTTAACGTGTCTATAGATTATTTGTTGAAGGATAATATTCAGTTGAGTAACAGTGAAAGTCTGGACAGGATTGTATTAAAGTTTTTGGGCTCGGCCCATGACATGGATGATATATCCAGAGAATTAGTGGAAATTATGAGGGACGGCATAATTGATGACAGTGAAAAGATACGGATGGATGCAATTATGGATACGCTGGATGCCATCGTTGGTATTATTGATGAGATAAAGCAAAAAATAAATATGAGATAATGTCACCAACGTCAAGGTTGATGATCTGTGCGAGCATCAGCAAGCTTCATTTTTTAGATCAAATAGGCAATTACCGGTTGCGGTAATTGCCTATTTGGTTTGGTAGAAAAGGGGAAAAATATCTGCTATTTTAAATAAAGAAAAGGACACCCTCTATTGCTTTAAAATAGGAGTGTTACAAGCATCAGGCTGTGTCAGTGCTGCTTTCGCAGCCGGATGCTCTATAAAAAATAAGCAGCACAGAAAGAGGTAAGTATGGAAAAACAAATTCAAAAGCAAACCAATCAACTTTTCACTTCTGCAGCATTACTGTTTATCATGGTATTAGCATTCACTGTTTTTGCCACTCCCTTGACAGTAAATGCACAGGCGTATGAACAGGTTTCTGTCAACAAGGTGGAGGATATCACCACTGATTTTAGCGGTGTGGGTTATTCAGTAAATAAAAGTCTTGACTTCTCTGCCAAAACAGGACCCTTTATCGATACCTACTATTATCAGTTTACACTGGATTCCCCAAGCTATATCATGCTGAGGGAGTGTGCGAATTGCTGGAAATATAATTTTAATGGGAACATCAGATACTATATAAGCAGTTCCAATGTGTTTACAACGGAATATATAATTGAAGAATGGGCAGAGGGAAGTGTGGCGAGTTATGCCAGTCTGTATGAAGCAGGTACTTATAATGTGAAGGTGGAATTAGAATTTACGGAGCGTGATTTAGGATATTTTGGTATTTCCCCCTATTACGCCTTTTCCATTTTTGCCCAGCCGGTAGCAAGGACGGGAATGACAGATGGAAACTCATTGTCAGCAGCGATTCCTTTATCAAAAGGCAAGCCGGCAAACGGTGCGCTATCCAAACAAGACAGAAAACAGTATTTTACGTTTAAGCAGGGAAGTAACGGAGCGTTTTCAACAGATGTTGTAATAGCGGCCCCGATTAACTGGGAGGGACTGCCCAATGTCTCTGTCGGGCTCTATAAGGAAACAGGTGCTAAAATTGAAGAGACAAGACTGACTTTGGGAGATAATAGTGGTACACTTTCCGTGAAAAAACTTCCGAAGGGGAACTATTATATTTTGGTTTCCACATCGGATGAGGTACGGGATAGGAAAAATGTATGTACCGTGACACTGAATGCATCCTACAAAACGGTGGGGAAATTATCTGCACCAAAGCTTAAATCCTATAAAGCGGGTTCCAAGAAAATTACAGGCACAGCGGTAAAGGGTGCTAAGATAACGGTGAAGGTTGGCAAAAAAACATATACGGCAACGGCTAAAAACGGAAAGTTTACCGTTAAGTTGAAGAGCAAATTAAAGAAAGGGACAACCATCAAGATAAAGGCGACCAAATCCGGTTACACGGCAAGTAAAACGGTAACTTATAAGGTTAAAAAATCCTAGCAGGGGCAAATAATAAAAAAGGAGCAAAAAGATGCCTTGTTTTTTCAGTCATTAGAGGTTAAAATAGATTCAGAACTAATATTTCTGAAGGGAGAGTAGGATGATGAAAGGGCTAATGACAAGAAAAGCAATGCCTGTAGGGAAAATACTGATAATGCTGCTGCTGTTAGGAGCGGTGACTTTGGCACCGTCAGTGTCTGCAGAGGCAAAATGGGTAAAAACAGGTAAATATTATCGCTATACTACTAACGCTGAAGGAACGGAATATTACCGGAATCAGTGGGTGAAGATTGATGGCAGATACTATTACTTTAATAAAAAGGGCTATCGCAAAACAGGGTGGCTCACCTATAATGGGAAAAAATATTATCTCGATAAGAACGGTATCCGGGTTACGGGAATGAAAACCATCAAGAACAAAAAGTACTATTTTACGAAAAAAGGGGTAATGGTTACCGGCTGGCTCAAGTATCGGAATAATTACTATTATGCTAATTCAAAAGGTGTATTGCAGACCGGATTAAGGGCTATTGGCAATTATGTGTACTATTTTGACTCAGATGGTGTGCGGGTGACGAATGTCCATATTTCATTCGGTAATATGGCATATTACTTTTCAAATAATGGAACATTGCAGTATACCGGATCGGAAGAGGAAAAAGCAGTTAAGTATATCAATGTGAGAAGAATGTTGAAGCGTCTCGATCCATTAACCTATTATTCTGATTCTAATCTGGCTTATGCGGCATCGAGACGGGCATGGGAATTGAGTATGCAGACCTCACATACCCGACCGGGTGGTGCAAATTATAGTACAGTGCTGACTAACGATTATCCGATGTCTGTATATTGGAGTGGTGAATGTATTCTCTGGGGTGGAAGACGAAGCGGAACAGAAACGGCAGCTAATTGGTTGGCCAATAGCAATGCGAATGTTTTGCTGCAAAATGGTGCAAATGGTATCGGCGTTGCTGCTTATACCGATGCCAGTGGTCATCAGTACTGGGTTGCGATTGTTGTACAGACAAAATAAAAATAAGGGAATTTCTCCAAGCGGAGAGATTCCCTTATTCTTTTGCGGATTTTTCTCATCGGTAAAAATTCTGAATACCCTTCAATGTAGCGGTCATATTTAGCAGTAATGCATCTAAAATGGTAAGTGCCGACATGGCTTCTACCACGACAACGGCTCTCGGAACGACAATAGGGTCGTGGCGTCCCTTAATAGAAATATCAATATTCTCGTTGTTTTTGTTGACGGTGTGCTGGGTTTTCAGAATAGATGGGGTGGGCTTGAAGGTTGCCCGCAGGCGTATCTCAGAACCGTCACTGATACCGCCGAGTATGCCTCCGGCATGATTGGAGGATTTGACAACGGTAGTGCCGTCTTCATCCATAACAAAACCATCGTTATTCTCAGAACCTAATAAAGTGGCTGCTTTTTTTCCTTCACCTATCTCTACGCATTTGACGGCACCGATAGACATAACGGCTTTTGCAAGATTGGCATCGAGTTTTTCAAATACAGTATCTCCCAGTCCTGCCGGAATGCCATTGATTCTGGCCTCTACACAGCCGCCCACAGAATTGTGTTCCTTTGTCATTTGAACAATATAATCACCGGCTTTAGCAGCAGCTTCGGCATCCGGCATATAGAGCTTGTTGTTGAGAATCTCCTGTTCGTCAAAACGGGCTTCGTCAATCTCTATATTTCCGATGGAGCGGGTAAAGGTGGTAAAGGTTATTCCCAGCAGATTCAAAATTTTAACGGCAATGGCACCAGCTGCTACTCTGGCAATTGTTTCACGGGCAGAAGAGCGTCCGCCACCCCGGTAATCACGAAAACCATACTTGGCATCAAAGGTATAATCTGCATGCCCCGGACGATAGTACGAGGCGATTTCACTGTAATCGGAAGAACGCTGTGTTTTGTTGTAAACAATCATGGAAATCGGTGTTCCTGTGGTTTTGCCCTCAAATGTACCAGATAGGATTTCTACGGTATCATCCTCATTTCTGGGGGTTGAATAAATAGACTGACCAGGTTTTCTGCGGTTTAGAAAGGGTTGGATATCCTCCTCGGAAAGAGGAAGTCCTGCCGGGCAGCCGTCAATGACAACACCCACTGCTTTGCCGTGGGACTCTCCCCAAGTTGATATTCTGAAAATAGTTCCCAATGTTGATCCTGCCATATTGTCCTCCTTATATAGCATATTCTTAGGTGATCGCATTACTTATATCACATAAGGAGCCTTACAACTGCTTAAGTATATTTTCAATGTAAGTACCTCCTGCTTATTGTCTATCATAACAGATTAGGAGAAAAAAGAAAAGTTTGGGTTTGACGGAATAACAACATAAATATAATCATTTTATAAAAGGTTATTTACAAAAACGATTTTCTGTGGTAGGATAAGCCAGTATGAATTTAGAAACCATTACTCGGATTAAGGTACTCCAGCCTTTTTCTCTGTAAGTGGCGATTATATGTTAAGGAGGATGTTGTTATGGTAACAGCAGAACAGAAGAAAGAGATTATTGAAAAGTATGGACGCGGAACAAATGATACCGGTTCACCGGAGGTACAGATTGCGTTATTGACCGCAAGAATTCTGGATTTACAGAATCATTTTGAAATGCATCCAAAGGATCATCATTCAAGAAGAGGTCTTCTTAAGCTGGTTGGACAGAGAAGAAATTTACTGGCTTACTTAAAGAAGAAGGATATCGAGCGTTACAGAACTCTCATTGCAAGTCTGGGATTGCGTAAATAGTTACTAACAAAAATGCTTTCTAAAGGTGGCTGTGAACAGAAATGTTCGCAGCCATTTTAAGTGTAAGAGGGATAAGAAAAACCTTTGCAACACATCTCTTTGTATGTTATACTTATATAGATTGCGATAAGGCGGAGCCGAGACTTCTGACGTGATGGCAGATAGTAAAGGGTAATTGCAGATTCTGGTGTCAGGTCAGTTGTTTCGGTGCCTTACCTCAAAAATATATGATAAGGAGAACAGATTATGTACAAGAAGTATGAAATGGAGCTTGCCGGTAGAACGTTAAGAGTAGATATCGGACGAGTTGCAGCACAGGCGAACGGTGCAGCATTTATGCATTATGGTGATACTGTTGTTTTGTCAACGGCTACGGCATCGGATAAGCCGAGAGAGGGAATCGATTTCTTCCCGCTTTCTGTAGAGTATGAGGAGAAGCTGTATTCTGTAGGTAAAATCCCTGGCGGATTTAATAAGAGAGAGGGAAAAGCCAGTGAGAATGCAATTTTGACTTCCCGTGTCATTGACCGTCCAATGAGACCGTTATTCCCTAAGGATTACCGCAATGACGTTACCCTTAATAATCTGGTTATGTCTGTTGACCCGGAATGTTCACCAGAGCTGACAGCGATGCTTGGTTCTGCCATTGCAACGGCGATTTCAGATATTCCTTTTGACGGTCCCTGTGCAACAACTCAGGTGGGAATGATTGACGGTGAATTTGTATTTAACCCAAATGAGGCACAAAATGATATTTCCGATTTGAAGCTTACCGTTGCTTCTACTGCCGAGAAGGTTATCATGATTGAAGCAGGTGCCAATGAGGTTCCGGAGGATAAAATGATTGAGGCAATTTATGCTGCTCATGAAATCAACCAGCAGGTAATTGCTTTCATTAACAAGATTGTCGAGGAGTGCGGAAAGCCGAAGCATTCTTATACCAGCTGTGCGGTTCCTGAGGAACTGTTTGCGGCTATCAAAGAAATTGTTCCGCCTGCAGAAATGGAAAAGGCAGTGTTTACTGATGAGAAGCAGGTAAGAGAAGAGAATATCCGTCAGATTACTGAGAAGCTGGAGGAGGCATTTGCCGAGAATGAGGAATGGCTGGCAGTATTGGGTGAGGCTATTTATCAGTATCAGAAGAAGACTGTTCGCAAAATGATTTTGGTTGACCATAAGAGACCAGATGGTCGTGAGATTACACAGATTCGTCCGCTGGCATCCGAAGTGGATATTATTCCGAGAGTGCATGGCTCTGCTATGTTTACCCGTGGACAGACACAGATTTGTAATGTAACCACGTTGGCACCTCTTTCAGAGGCACAGCGGATTGATGGTCTCAATCTGTTGGAAACCAATAAAAGATATATGCACCAGTATAATTTCCCGTCCTATTCCGTAGGAGAGACGAAGCCTTCCCGCGGACCCGGACGACGTGAGATCGGACATGGTGCATTGGCTGAACGTGCATTGATTCCGGTGCTTCCTACTGTGGAAGAATTCCCGTATGCAATCAGAAGTGTATCGGAGACATTTGAATCTAACGGTTCTACTTCTATGGCTTCTACCTGTGCATCTTGTATGTCCCTGATGGCAGCTGGTGTGCCAATTAAGAAAATGGTGGCAGGTATTTCTTGTGGTCTGGTGACTGGTGATACGGATGATGACTATATTGTGTTGACTGATATTCAGGGATTAGAGGATTTCTTTGGTGATATGGATTTCAAGGTGACCGGTACTACAGAAGGTATTACAGCTATCCAGATGGATATCAAAATACATGGTTTGACCAGACCCATTGTTGAGGAGGCAATTCGCAGGACAAGAGAGGCAAGATTATATATTATGGACGAGGTTATGTCAAAGGCAATTGCAGAACCACGTAAGAGCGTTGCGCCTTTGGCACCGAAGATTTGTCAGTTGAAGGTTGATCCGGAGAAAATCGGTGAGATTATCGGACAGCGTGGTAAGACCATTAATGCAATCATTGAGGAGACAGGGGTTAAGATTGATATTGATGATGATGGAAATGTTGCCGTGTGTGGAGTTGATCAGGCAGGCATTGACCAGGCGCTTAAGATCATTCACTCTATTGTTGACCCGATTGAGGTTGGCAAGATTTATGAAGGAAAGGTTGTCCGCATTATGAACTTTGGAGCGTTTGTGGAACTGTCGCCGAATAAGGATGGACTGATTCACATTTCCAAGCTTTCCAAGGCCAGAGTTGCCAAGGTAGAGGATGTTGTCAACATCGGTGATGTGGTAAACGTTAAGGTTCTCGAGGTTGACCGTATGGGCAAAATCAGCTTAAGCTTAAAGGATGCTGTAGAAGAACAGTAAGAAAGGCATTAGAAAGTGAAAAGGGACTTCCGGAAGAAGTCCCTTTTGTGCAGGCACTACTTTGTATGGCTGTCTGCTGATATAAGGTTTCTGGAGAGGAACGGTAAATAATACTACGATTTAAAGATAAGGAGAAGACTATGCAATATGGTTATTTTGACGAGGGAGCAAAAGAATATGTAATTACACGTCCGGATACTCCGGCACCCTGGGCAAATTATTTAGGCTCCCCTGCCTATGGGGCGATTATTTCTAACAATGCAGGTGGATACAGTTTTGAAAAGAGTGGAGCAAGCGGAAGAATTATCCGGTATATCTTTAATCAGTTTGACCAGCCGGGCAGATATATTTATCTGAGAGATGATGAGAGCAGTGATTACTGGTCAGCTTCGTGGCAGCCGGTAGGAAAGCCCTTAGATACCTATAAAAACGAATGCCATCATGGAACTGGATACACCAATATTGTTGCCGCTTATTCAGATATCCGGTCCGAGGCGCTTTATTATGTGCCACTGGATAAAACCTATGAGGTTTGGCGGTTGAAGGTGACTAATAATTCCGATAAAAAGAGAAGCCTGTCCGTATTTGGATACTGTGAATTTACTAATGACAGCAACTATGAACAGGATCAGGTGAATCTGCAGTATACACTGTTTATTACAAAGACTTATTTTAAGGGTAATAAAATTTTCCAGACAATCAATGAAAATATCCGCAATGATGTGGATGGCAATCACAATACCTCGCGTTTCTTTGGTCTTGCCGGTGGAGAGGTTGCATCCTACAATGGAGACAAGGAAAGCTTTATCGGAAGATACCATGGATATGGTAATCCGGTGGCAGTGGAAAACGGACAGTGTGATAATACATTGAATTATAATTCCAATGGCTGTGGTGCTTTACAGACAAAGATGGAGCTCGCACCGGGAGAAAGCAAGGTTATTACCTTTATTCTCGGTATGAAATCCGAACAGGATGCAGACGGAATTTTGGCAGCCTACAAGGATGTGGAGAACGCTACCGACGCAGAGCTTAAGGAACTCAAGGATTATTGGCATGGTCAATTGTCTCATTTACAGGTCAAGACACCTTCTGACAGCTTTAACAATATGATAAATACATGGAATGCTTACCAGTGCTTTATGACTTTTATCTGGTCAAGGGCGGCCTCCTTTACTTACTGCGGACTTCGCAACGGTTATGGCTACCGTGATACCGTTCAAGATATTCAGGGAATTATCCACTTGAATCCGGAAATGGCACTGGAGAAAATTCGTTTTATGTTGTCTGCTCAGGTGGATAACGGTGGAGGACTTCCACTGGTTAAATTTGACCACAATGCAGGTCATGAAGATACACCGGATGATGAGTCTTATGTAAAGGCAACCGGACATCCGGCTTATCGTGCAGATGATGCGCTTTGGCTGTTCCCTACAGTATATAAGTATATGGCAGAATCCGGAAATGTTGATTTTATGGATGAGGTCATTGTGTTTGCCAATGGAGGAGAAGGCACAGTATATGAACATTTAAAGAGAGCCATTGACTTTTCTATGAATCGTTTGGGCAGCCATGGTATGCCTGCAGGACTTCATGCAGATTGGAACGACTGTCTGCGTCTTGGCAAGCAGGGTGAGTCGAGCTTTGTGGCAATGCAGTTATACTATGCAATGACGGTAATCCGCGAGTTTGCAGAGCGCAAGAAGGATGCGGAATATCTTGCTTATTTGGACAAGGTACAAAAGGAGCTTGGGGATACTATTCAGAAATATTGCTGGGAGGACGACCGTTTTGTCAGAGGATATAAGGAAGACGGAGAACTCATCGGTTCTAAGAATCATCCGGAGGCAAATATGTGGCTGAATCCTCAATCATGGTCTGTTATTTCCGGACTTGCTACAAAGGAGCAGGCGGAGCTTGCATTAGAGTCAGTACATAGAGAACTGAATACTCCTTATGGTGTACGAGTGATGGCACCTTCCTATGTGGACCATGCATTTGACGGTGCGTTAATGCTGTTGTTTAACAAGTCAACCAAGGAAAACGGGGGTATCTTTTCACAGCCTCAGGGCTGGATTATTCTGGCAGAATCACTGATGGGACATGGTAACCGTGCTTTTGAGTATTTTACTGAATCTTCGCCGGCTTCCATGAACGATAAGGCGGAGATTCGCAAGCTCGAGCCATATTGTCACGGACAGTTTACGGAGAGTACCGATTCGCCTTTTGAGGGACGTGCCCATGTTCACTGGCTTACCGGAACGGCTTCTACGGTTATGGTAGGGTGTGTCGAGGGTATTCTAGGACTGAGACCTGATTTTGACGGACTCAAGATTGATCCTTCAATTTCTTCTGAATGGAAGGAGTTTACTATGGATAAGGATTTCAGAGGAAAGAAACTTCATATTACAGTGAAGAACCCTGACGGAAAAGAATCCGGTGTGACAAAGGTTACCTTAAACGGCAGTGTGCTGGAAGGAAACTATATTAAAGCTGGGCAGCTTACAGATAACAATGAGGTGATTGTGGAATTGTAGAAATTCCGGATGTTTGACAGCCTAAGTTGAATGGCTTGTGGTTCAATCCTGACTGTCAGAACATTTAATAAGCGATTTGGTGATTTAGGCGGATTGGCAGTAAATGAGGGATGCTGATTAGATAGCAAAGGAGGAAACATATGGGAACCTTACAGACGCTGCTTCATAACAAAATGTTTATGGCACCAATCCTCGGATGGATAACAGCGCAGATACTAAAGACGATTATCAATTTTATGGTGACGAAGAAGTTTAATGCGGAGCGACTGATTGGAAGCGGGGGTATGCCGAGCTCCCATTCGGCTACAGTGGTGGCACTTATGTATGCAACGGCTTACTGTAGAGGAATGGCTGGATTTGAATTTCCTATGGCAACAGCGCTGGCGATTATTGTGATGTATGATGCCATGAATGTGCGGATGGAGACAGGAAAACAGGCAGTTATATTGAATCTTTTTCTCAGCAATGAAAAAATCATGAATTTGTTGAAAGGTGCGGAAAAGGGAGATTGGGCCAGAATTATTTTAAAAGAATATGTGGGACATACCCCGATTCAGGTGCTGGGAGGAATCTTTCTGGGTATTCTTGTGGGATATCTGGTATGTACATTTCTGTAGTATAAAAATTCATAAATATGCAATACTAAAGAGGAGGATGGAAACATCTTCCTCTTTAAATTGTATAGGATAAATTCCTGTTTATAACAGCAATAAGCCAGTGTGAGTTTGGCTTATCTTCGAAAAACGGTTATGTTGGCATATCATGTTTTCCGAAAAACACGCTTGCGCTCTGCTTGGACGTAGCAGTACTAAGCTCATGAACGGCTTTGCCCTTCATTTGCTAAGTACTGACGTCCTGCACAAGGTTTTTCTCCAAACAAATGATATGCCTTCCATAACCGGTATAAGCTTTCTAAAGCCAAACTCACTTTTACCTTTTGCCTTGTCAGACAGCCTCGAACATTACTGGAAAAAAATAAGTATCCAGGAAGGTATGACATACCTTTCTGGATACGGTCGTTCCTAAATACTGTTCGAGGCGTAATTCATATAAACAGGAATTTAGGAAAGGAAATGCTATGGAACAGGAAGAAATAAAGAAGATTGAAGAGTCTGGACAGTTGGATTTGGAGGAAAATGCTTTTGGATATAAGATACATCTGCTGAATATTATTGGGGAGATTGAGGGGCACCAGTGTTTGGGTCCGGGGACAAAGACTACGAAATATGAGCATGTGCTCCCTGAGCTTGCCAAGGTAGAGGAGGACAGCAGGATAGACGGCTTATTGGTACTGCTAAACACGGTGGGAGGAGATGTGGAGGCGGGACTTGCCATTGCAGAAATGATTGCCTCGCTGTCTGTTCCGGTGGTTACCTTACTGCTGGGAGGAGGTCATTCTATCGGTGTGCCGTTAAGTGTCTGCGGAAATCATTCTTTTATTGTTCCTACGGCTACCATGGTGGTACATCCGATTCGGATGAACGGTACGGTGCTGGGAGTAAAGCATAATTATGAATATATTGATAAAATGCAGGATCGAATTATTTCCTTTACTTGTAATCATTCGGGAATAGAGGAGAGGGAATTAAAGAAAATCATGTTTAACACTAAGGAGCTTGCAAAAGATGTAGGAAGTGTTTTGGTGGGACCAGAAGCGGTAGACGCCGGATTGATTGATGAGGTGGGAGGCATACAGCAGGCTTTTTCTTTTTTATATAGCTTGATAAATGAGGAAAAAAATAGTACTATATAGATATTGTGGTGCATTGGATAAGGTGGCACAAATTATCGTATTTGCATCAGGGACTGTGATGATAGGGAAAAGCAGTCTTGGGAGACAAGGGAAAGGGAGGCAGAATTTTGGCCAGTAATAATAATCAAACGAAAAGAGAAACGTCAAACAGTAGAAAATCAGGGGCAGGCTCCGCAGGTGGCAGACAGGGGACAACGGGAAGGAAGGCTCCCGCAAAGACGACAGACAAAAAGCGTAAGCCTGAGTCTGAAATAGAGGAAGCCTCCTACTCTGCGGAGATTATCGTGTGGATTGTCTGCGCTGTAATGCTGATAATCGAGCTGGGGAATTTCGGATTGTGTGGTTTTATTAACTATATCAGCCGGTTCTTTTTCGGTGTATTTGGTGTGATTGAATATATACTGCCGCTTGTGGTAATGTTTCTGGCATTCTTTTTACATATTAATGAATATAAGAAACGAGCGGTGCAAAAGGCGATATTTGGCTCATGTGTTCTTTTGTGCTTTGGGATGATTGCGCAAATGGCAGTGGGAATTTCCGATAAGTACGAATTTGTAAGGCTGTTTTCGGAGGGATTTCAGGATAAGACAGGGGGAGGAATACTTTGTGGTTCACTTGCTTATCTTTTACATATGACCGTTGGAACAGTGGGAACATATATTGTTATTATTCTGGTGATGATTTTATGTGTAGTACTCTTGGCTGAGATTTCCATTATTGATTGGTTTAAGGAAGCAGTTTCAATGGCTAAGCTGGATAGTGAAGATGAAGATATAGAGGACTTTGAAGCTGTCAGGGAAAGACCCTTAAAAGGAAGAAAAACCAGCAGACGGACGGAGGAAGACGGAGAGCAGCTGCAGAAGCAAGAGCGTTTGGCTGGAAGAAGGGGTAATAAGAAGCGACAAGAGCAGGAACAGGATGTCAGGCAGATCGTCAGGGAGGATTATCCACAGGCTGGGGATGAAAATTTTTCTCAGCGAAAGAAGAAATCGATACTGGAACAAAATGTTGTACTGCCGTCTAGTGCAGACCAGGGAATTCTCCCTGCTAAGACAGTGGATAAGCTGCCGGAGAACGAGGAGATACATGAGATTACCATGTCTTATGATTTGCCTCTGCCGGGACAGGGAATGGAGGATATTACAATAACTGAGATTTCCAAAGAGGAAATAAAAGAGCAGGCAAAGGAAAATGGGAAAAAACGGAAATCTGGACGAAGTATAGTACCTGCAGTACTTCAGGAGGAGAAGGTTACTTCCGCTTTGGAGACAGAGGAAAGTGGGGGACTGTCTGGCACAGATGAACCTGAAAAGGAGACGGATAAGCTTCCTGTAACGGATAATATCAAGGTTGAAATGGAAAATAAGACTGCGGCAGAGGTCAAAAATATTGCGGCAAAAGAGGTAGGGGCAAGTGATGCACAGTACAGCTTTCCACCGATGAAGCTGTTAAAGAAGAACAAATCCCAGACAACATCCAGCGAGGGTGCAATAAGGCAGAACGCTGTTAAACTGCAGGAGGTGTTAAAGAGCTTTGGGGTCAACGTGACTATGACAAATTATAGCTGTGGACCATCGGTTACCCGTTACGAAATGGTACCGGAACAGGGTGTGAAAGTGAGTAAGATTACTGGTCTTGCAGACGATATTATGATGAATCTGGCAGCACAGAGTATCCGCATTGAGGCTCCGATTCCCGGTAAATCAGCAGTAGGTATTGAGATTCCGAACAGCAGTCGGAGAGGTGTGGGGTTTCGTGAACTTATTGATACGGAGAAATTTATAAAGCATCCATCAAAGCTTGCGTTTGCTGTGGGCATGGATATTGAGGGAAATGTTATTGTGGAGGATATTGCGAAGATGCCCCATCTGCTCATTGCAGGGGCAACAGGATCCGGCAAGTCTGTCTGTACAAATACGCTGATTATGAGTATATTGTATAAAGCAAGACCTGATGAGGTAAAATTAATTCTGGTGGATCCTAAGCAGGTGGAACTAAAGGTTTATAACGGTATTCCGCATCTGCTGACACCGGTGGTGACGGACCCGAAGAAAGCCGCAGGAGCATTGAATTGGGCGGTAGCAGAAATGACCAAACGCTATCAGATGTTTTCGGAGTGTAATGTCCGTAATATTCAGGGATATAATGCAAAGGTAGAGGAGCTGCTTGAAGCTGGGCAGGTGGACCAGGAGAAGCTGGATAAAATGCCACAGATTGTTATCATTGTGGACGAGTTGGCAGATTTGATGATGGTGGCAAAGGCGGAGGTTGAGGAAGCCATTGTGCGGCTGGCTCAGCTTGCAAGAGCTGCCGGTATCCATTTGGTTATTGCGACACAGCGGCCTTCGGTGGATGTTGTTACCGGTTTGATTAAAGCGAATGTGCCGTCACGTATAGCTCTTTCCGTATCCTCCGGTGTGGATTCCCGGACAATTATTGACAGTGTGGGTGCGGAGAAGCTGCTGGGAAATGGTGATATGCTGTTTTATCCGACAATGTATCCCAAACCTTTGCGAGTACAGGGGGCATACATATCTGATGATGAGGTGATAAAGGTTGTAGAATATTTGAAGGCACAAAATGGTGAAACTACCTATAGTGAGGAAGTGACAAATCAGATTGTCTCTGCCGGTAGTGAGGGAGGCGGAATAGTGGCAGATGGCAGCTCACCAGGAGAGGATAGAGATGAATATTTTGTGCAGGCAGGGAAATTCATTATCGAGAAGGATAAGGCCTCCATCGGTATGCTTCAGAGAATGTTTAAAATTGGATTTAACCGGGCAGCACGTATTATGGACCAGCTGCATACTGCCGGTGTTGTAGGTCCGGAAGAGGGAACAAAGCCCAGAGAAGTTTTGATGAGTGCAGAGCAGTTTGAAGAGTATATAGACGAGATTGTATAATCTGTGGTGGGACATAAACAGTGAAAAAGAGTGAAGAAGAAAATGAGGAGGCAGTTAAATGCAGACAGATATTGAGATTGCACAGCAGGCGGAAATGGTACATATAAGAGAGGTGGCAGCAAGGCTTGGTATTGTGGAGGAAGAATTAGAGCTTTACGGAAAGTACAAGGCAAAGCTTTCTGGTGAACTGATAAAGCGTGTAGAAAAGAATCCAGCAGGAAAGCTTGTTCTAGTGACTGCAATTAATCCTACACCGGCTGGAGAGGGAAAGACTACAATTACTGTAGGCTTGGGTGATGCGTTGAACCGGATGGGGAAAAAGACTGCTATTGCTATTCGTGAGCCTTCGCTTGGTCCGTGTTTTGGTATCAAAGGGGGAGCAGCCGGTGGCGGATATTCCCAGGTGGTGCCGATGGAGGATTTGAATTTGCATTTTACCGGAGATTTTCATGCGATTACCTCTGCAAATAATCTGCTGGCTGCAATGTTGGATAATCATATTCAGCAGGGAAATGAACTGAATATTGATACAAGACAGATTGTCTGGAAGCGGTGTCTGGATATGAATGACAGAGTACTACGCAATGTTGTTGTGGGACTTGGGAGTAAAATGGATGGTTATGTTAGAGAGGACCATTTTGTGATTTCTGTGGCTTCCGAGATTATGGCAATTTTATGTCTGGCAGATGATATGGAGGATTTAAAGGATAAATTAGGAAAAATTATCGTAGCCTATTCGGTGGATGGAAATCCGGTAACAGCAAAGGATTTAAAAGCGGTTGGTGCCATGGCTGCCCTGTTAAAGGATGCCCTTAAGCCAAATATAATTCAGACGTTAGAGCATACTCCTGCTTTTGTACATGGAGGTCCATTTGCCAATATTGCACATGGCTGTAACTCTGTGAGAGCGACAAAGCTTGCGTTAAGGTTATCGGATATTGTCGTAACAGAGGCTGGCTTTGGTGCGGATTTAGGTGCGGAGAAATTCTTGGATATCAAGTGTAGAAAGGCCGGCATTGCTCCTGATGCGATTGTATTGGTGGCAACGGTCAGGGCTCTGAAATACAATGGCGGTGTTGCAAAGGCAGAATTAAACAGTGAAAATATAAATGCATTGAAAAAGGGAATTGTCAATTTGGAAAAGCACATTGAGAACCTGCAGCAGTATGGTGCGCCGATTGTGGTAACCTTAAATCAGTTTATTACGGATTCAGAGGCAGAATTATCTTTTGTGAAAGAGTTTGTGCAGGAAAAGGGATGTGATTTTGCTCTTGCAAAAGTTTGGGAGCAGGGTGGCGAAGGTGGTCTTGAACTGGCAGGGAAGGTAGTAGAGCTCTTAGAGAATAAAAAAGCGGATTTTAAGATGCTTTATGAAGACGATATGTCTTTGGAGAATAAAATTAAAACAATTGCTACAAGAATTTATGGTGCAAATGGTGTAAACTTTACTGCAGCAGCGAAGAGCCAGTTAGAAAAGATTGCTTCTCTCGGTTATGGCAATCTTCCGGTTTGCATGGCAAAAACACAGTATTCTTTATCGGATGACCAGACAAAGCTTGGCAGACCCGACGATTTTGATATCAGCGTCAGAGAGGCTTATGTCAATGCGGGAGCAGGATTTGTGGTGGCAATCACCGGTTCTATTATGACGATGCCAGGGCTTCCAAAAGTTCCGGCGGCAGAAAATATTGATGTGGTGGGTGACCAGATAATTGGGCTGTTTTAATATGATATTCAAAGTAAAATTGGTTACAAAAGGAGGATATTATTTATGAAGGATTTTCCTGAATTTATGAAAAATCAAATGAATCATATTGACAGCAGCCAGCAAAATACGCCGGATATTGATGGTTATTACTTTGAAGGGAAGGATGGCAGCCAGATAGCATATTGGACATATTATTCAGATAGGGACTCAAAGGAAAATGTGCATGAGTTTGATGAATATATTGTATGTGTGGCAGGGCAATATGTAGAGATTTTTGATGGCGTGGAACATGTGCTAAATCCAGGTGATGAATTGTTAGTACCTAAGAAAGTTCCGCATCACGGTCGAGTGATAGCCGGTACCCGTACCATTCATGCATTTGGTGGTAAGAGAATAGAAAGTTGACAGATCTTTTAGCAGTATGTCAGAAGGAGGATAAGAATGGCAAGTATAATTGACGGAAAAGTGATCAGTAAGCAGATTAAGGATGAGTTGAAAGAGAAGGTAGCAGCATTAAGGGCAGAGGGAAAAGAAATTGGTATGGCAGTGATTCAGGTAGGAAATGATCCTGCTTCCTCCGTATATGTAGGGAATAAGAAGAAAGCCTGTGAATATATCGGTATCCGTTCAGAAAGCTATGAGCTGTCGGAGGAAACAACACAGGAAGAACTGCTTGCTTTAATTGACAGGCTTAATCAGGATGATAAAATCCATGGTATTTTAGTGCAGCTTCCGGTGCCAGAGCACATTGATGAGGATACTGTGATCAAAGCCATTTCTCCCAAAAAGGATGTGGATGGATTTCACCCACAGAGTGTAGGTGCATTAAGCATTGGTCAGAAAGGGTTCGTATCCTGTACACCTGCCGGGATTATTCAGCTGCTTAAGAGAAGCAATGTTGAAATAGAAGGAAAAGAATGTGTTGTGATCGGAAGAAGCAATATTGTTGGGAAGCCGATGGCACTTCTTTTACTTAGAGAAAATGGTACGGTAACGATTACACATTCGAGAACAAAAAATTTAAAAGAGGTCTGTAAACGTGCAGATATTTTAGTCGTGGCAATCGGACGGCCGAAGATGATAGATTCTTCCTATGTGAAGGAGGGTGCGGTTGTAATCGATGTAGGAATCCACAGAAATGAGAATAACAAGCTTTGCGGGGATGTGGATTTTGAAAGTGTGGAGCCGGTGGCAGCTGCGATCACTCCGGTGCCGGGCGGTGTTGGACACCTGACGATCGCAATGCTGATGAATAACTGTGTAGAAGCTGCTACCATGTTTGATGAATAGGTATAAAGCTTTTGAAAAAGTTCAGATTGATAAATTGCGGATGGAATCTGCAGATAGAGAGATAGGAGTCAGAAAATGATTCAGATTTTATTTGTATCCCTTGGCTGTGACAAGAATCTGGTGGATAGTGAGGTTATGCTTGGACTTTTGCAGGAGAAGGGGTATGCGATCACAAATGAAGAAAAGGAAGCCGATGTAGCGGTTATCAATACCTGCTGTTTTATTCATGACGCAAAGGAAGAGAGCATTGAGACAATCATTGAGATGGGACGGTTAAAGCAGACAGAACGGCTGAAAGCACTAATTATTACCGGTTGTCTGGCTGAACGCTATAAGGCGGAGATTCAAAATGAACTGCCAGAGGTGGATGCAGTTCTTGGAACAACCAGTACAGAATCCATTGTGGAAGCGGTGGAGGAGGTTCTTTCCGGAAAGAGGTTTGAACAGTTTAATGATATTGATTATCTTCCTCCGTCTCGTGAAAAAAGAGTGATTACATCAGGAACCCATATGGGGTATCTCAAGATTGCAGAGGGGTGTGACAAGCATTGTACCTATTGCATTATTCCAAGAGTAAGAGGTCGTTTCCGCAGTGTTCCAATGGAAGCTTTGATCGCACAGGCAGAGTATCTTGTTTCGAATGGGATTTCTGAAATTTGTCTGGTTGCTCAGGAAACAACATTATACGGTATGGATTTATATGGTGCCAAAAAGCTTCCTGAGCTGCTTAGAAGATTATCAGAGATAAGAGAGCTTAAATGGATTCGTCTGTTATACTGCTATCCAGAAGAGATTACGGAAGAACTGATTACGGAAATCAGGGATAATCCAAAGGTATGCCACTATATTGATATGCCGCTGCAGCATTGTGAGAATGCGGTTTTACATCGAATGGGAAGAAGGACAACTAAGGAAGAAATCAAAAAAACCATTACGCATATTCGAGAGGAGATACCGGATATTGCCATCAGAACATCACTGATAACAGGATTTCCGGGTGAGACGAAGGAGGAGCATGAAGCAATGCTTTCCTTTGTAGATGAAATGGAATTTAACCGTCTTGGTGTGTTTATATACTCGAAAGAGGAGGATACTCCGGCTGCCGGTTTTGAAAATCAGATTTCAGAAAAAATAAAGGAAGACTGGCGTGAGGAGATTATGGTGCTTCAACAGGAAGTGTCTTATGATTTAAACTCTGCTATGGTAGGAAAGACATTAGAGGTGATTGTTGAGGGATATCTATATAAAGAACAGATGTATATGTGCCGTTCCTACATGGATGCGCCAGAGATTGACGGGTATATATTTGTAGCATCAGAGGAAGAACTTTTATCCGGAGACTATATCTATGTGACAATTACGGATTTTAATGAATATGATTTGATTGGAGAAAGAAATTATGAATTTACCGAATAAGCTTACAATTTTAAGAACTATTTTGATACCATTTTTTTTGATGGCACTGTTATGGGATGAAGGTAATGGAGGGTTTATTCCATATGGAAACTGGATTGCACTTTTGATTTTTGCGGTTGCTTCCATAACGGATATGTTAGATGGAAAAATTGCAAGAAAGTATAATCTGGTGACTAACTTTGGCAAATTTATGGACCCGCTGGCAGATAAGCTGTTGGTGTCATCTGCCATGATTGCCTTTGTAGAGCTTGGCAGAATTCCGTGCTGGATTGTCATTATTATTATTGCCAGAGAATTTATTATCAGCGGTTTCCGGCTGGTTGCTGCGGATAACGGTATTGTCATTGCTGCAGGTATCTGGGGGAAAATTAAGACTGCTGAACAGATGGTGATGCTTTGTATACTGATTGCGGATTTTGGAAGTATATTTCCGGCAGCAAAAGCAGGAATTTATCTTTTTGAAAATATTTTAATCTATGTTGCACTTATACTGACAATAGTATCCTTAATCGATTACCTTCTTCATAATAGAGGTGTTTTGGCGGAGAATGACAAATAATTCCTGTGCAGGTATAGATAGAAAAAGTAATAAATGCTGACTTGATGAGAAAAATAGATCACCTTTGGGAGGATATGGGAAAAAGACCGTAACTTTGTCTTGAAATCATTCCGCAAAAGTACTAAAATATAATTGGCTAAAATTTGGTTTACGGATTGTAAGCCTTATAATAAATATAAATGGAGGGCTAAAAATGAGCAATAAACTTACGTTGTCAGCAAGTGACAGAATAACATCTTTACTTGATGACTCTAGTTTTGTTGAAGTTGGTGCTTATGTAACTGCCAGAAATACCGACTTTAACACAATGGACACTGAAACACCAGCCGATGGTGTCGTAACAGGCTACGGCACAATCGATGGAAGACTAGTGTATGTATACAGTCAGGATGCCACAGTAATGGGTGGCTCTATCGGTGAAATGCATGCCGCTAAGATTGCAAAGCTTTATGACATGGCATTGAAGATGGGAGCACCGATTATTGGCTTGATAGACTGCGCAGGCTTGAGATTACAGGAGGCTGTGGATTCTCTGAATGCATTTGGAAGCATTTATCTGAAGCAGACCCTTGCTTCCGGTGTGATTCCACAGATTACTGGTGTATTTGGTGTGTGTGGTGGTGGAAGTACCATTATTCCGGCATTGTCGGATATTACCTATATGGTAAAGGATAAGGCAAAATTATTTGTAAATAGTCCTAATGCTCTGGATGGAAATTATGCGGACAAGCTGGACACAGCCAGTGCAGAATATCAGGAGAAAAACTGTGCACTGGTGGATGAGGTATTAGAGGATGATGCACTTGTTCTGGGAAGAATAAGACAGGTGGCTGCATTGCTTCCGTCTAACAATGAAGACGATTCTAATTTTGTGGATTGTATTGACGATTTAAACAGAGAAATCCCGAATTTGGAAGGTCTTGCAGATGATGCGAGAGCTGTTCTTACCCACATTTCAGACAGTAATGTATTTGTAGAGCTTAAGAGGGAATATGCCAAAGATATGGTGATTGGATTTATCAGACTAAACGGTACTACCGTTGGATGTGTTGCCAATCAGGTAAAGGATGGTGGTGATGTTCTCTCAGTTAAGGGTGCCTATATTGCGGCAGAATTTGTTAATTTCTTAGATGCATTTAATATTCCTGTACTGACTCTGACAAATGTGAAGGGTTATAAGGCTACAATCGCAGAGGAAGCTGTTATGGCGAAGGCTGCTGCGAAGCTGACCTATGCATTTGCCAATGCAACGATTCCAAAGGTGAATCTTGTAATGGGTGATGCTATGGGCAGTGCATATCTGACCATGAATTCCAAAGCGATTGGTGCAGATATTGAGTATGCATGGAGCACAGCTAAAATCGGAACCATGGACCCGGATGCGGCAGTGAAGGTCATGTATGCGGATGAGATTTCCAAGGACGGTTATGATAAGAATAAGGTTGAGTCAATGAAGGCAGAATATACGGAAAAGATGTCCAGTGCAATGGCATCGGCAAAACGAGGCTATGTTGATGATATCATTGATGGTGCAGCAACCAGAAAGCGTTTGATTGCGGCGTTTGAAATGTTATACACAAAGAGGGAAGACAGACCATTAAAAAAGCATGGAGCAGTGTAGAGAGGAGATAGCTATATGAAAATGAAAAAAATCGCTTTATTATTTTCAATGATTGCTGTTTTCTTTTGCCTGACGGCCTGCAGTGATGGACAGGAAAAGGTGAACTTTGAATACACCAATACGGATATTATATATTCATCTGTGGCAAACGCTTTTCAGCTTCAAAATGCGAGTGAGGCTTATCGCGCCTATCTTAACGATTCTGAAGATGAGAGAGCAGAAGCACTGTTGAGTGGTATTAGTAACATGGATAATGCCGCAGATGAATGTGGTGAGTTCAAGGGATATCGTTCCAAAGAAGACGGAAGTGTAATTGGATTTGATTTTTTGAAACTTAATTCTCAGGATCAGGAAGAACTTTTAGAGGCACAGCAGCAGTTAGTTGATTTTCTAAGCTTCGTAGATGCAACGGTGGAGGAAGACGGTGCAAATGTAATTGTAACTCTGCCGGCTGTATATGAGAAAAGGGATGTAGAATATAGTTTCGTATATGTTGAGAATCCCGCATACGCATATGCATATGATTTGTATCAGCAGACAGTAGATTCTTATCTGCTCAAGGAGGTTACCGCTACACCGGATTATACCTTTGCTGAAAAGATGGGAAAGGCTGGTGCCAATACATTGATGGGAATGGGTACAGTGTTTGTTGTATTGATTTTCATCTCTCTCATCATAGGGCAGTTTGAAAAATTGGCGAAGGTTATTACCGATGTCAGTACGAAGGTGGAGAATTGGTGGCATAATCGCAAAAACAGAAAGAATAAAGATGCTGTTGAAACGCAGGAAACACCAGCTGCCGCAGCGGCAGTATCGGCTCCGGCGGTTGATTCGACATCAAATCTTATGAATGATGCACAATTAGTGGCTGTCATTACAGCAGCAATTGCTGCAGCCAGTGGTTCGTCGGGAGGCAGTGATAAATTAGTAGTCCGTTCAATTAGAAAAGCAAAGAGATAATAATTAGGAGGAAATGATAATGAAGAATTATAGAATTACGGTAAATGGTACCGCTTATGATGTGGCAGTAGAAGAATTAGGTGCAAATGCAGCACCAGCTCCAGCAGTGCCTGTGGCAGCACCTGTAGCAGCAGCACCTGCAGCAGCACCAGCTCCGGCAGCACCTGCAGCCAGTGGTTCAGAGGGCGCTGTTAAAATTGCAGCACCGATGCCGGGTAAGATTCTGGCAATCAAAGCGAATGTGGGACAGGCAGTCAAGCGGGGTGATGTTGTCATGATACTTGAGGCAATGAAGATGGAGAATGAGATTACAGCTCCGGAAGATGGTACAGTAGCAGGTATTAATGTTGCAGTTGGTGATAATGTGGAGTCTGGTGATACACTTGCTTCGTTAAACTAATTGATGTAGATAAATCATTTTAGACGGGAGGCAGTGCAAATGGATTATATATGGAATACATTGCAGAACCTGGGTGGACAGACCGCATTTGCAAATCTTTACTGGGGTAACTTTGTAATGATTGTGGTTGCCTGTGTATTTTTAGTTCTGGCAATTAAATTTGGCTTTGAGCCATTACTATTAGTTCCGATTTCCTTTGGTATGTTACTTGCGAATATGTTTCCAGGTATCATAGCAGATGGCGGACTATTTCACTTTTTTTACTTGTTGGATGAATGGAGTATATTACCTTCCCTGATTTTCTTGGGGGTAGGTGCTATGACGGATTTCGGACCGTTGATCGCTAATCCTAAGAGTTTTCTTTTGGGAGCAGCGGCACAGTTTGGTATCTATTCTGCGTACTTCTTCGCCATTTTATGGGGATTTGGAGATAGGGCAGCAGCAGCTATATCTATTATTGGTGGTGCTGACGGTCCGACATCTATTTTCTTAGCAGGAAAGCTTGGCATGGGGGGAACCTTGATGGGACCTATTGCTGTGGCAGCCTATTCCTATATGGCATTGGTGCCAGTAATTCAGCCACCGGTGATGAAGTTCCTTACGACTGAGAAAGAGCGCAAGATAAAGATGGAGCAGCTAAGACCAGTATCCAAGCTGGAAAAGATTTTATTCCCGATTGTTGTTACTATCGTGGTTGTAATAGTTCTTCCGACTACAGCACCGTTGGTAGGTATGCTGATGCTGGGGAATTTGTTTAGAGAGTGTGGTGTGGTAAAACAGTTGTCTGAAACGGCATCTAATGCACTTATGTATATTGTTGTTATCCTGCTTGGTACTTCAGTTGGAGCGACAACGACAGCACAATCATTCCTTAAAGCTTCTACCCTTAAAATTGTTGTGTTAGGTTTAGTAGCATTTATTATCGGAACTGCTGCTGGTGTATTGTTTGGTAAGCTGATGTGCTGGGCAACAAAGGGCAAGGTAAATCCGTTGATTGGTTCTGCCGGTGTATCTGCTGTACCGATGGCAGCCCGTGTTTCACAGAAGGTTGGTTCAGAAGCGGATCCGACCAATTTCCTGTTAATGCACGCTATGGGACCAAATGTGGCAGGTGTTATCGGAACTGCGGTGGCAGCGGGAACCTTTATGGCTATTTTCGGAGTGTTCTGATTATGTCGGCAGGTGTTGTAAGAACCTGTACACAGATCAGATGTTGATGTATGATTTTTGAATACAAAATGGAGGATTAAAATATGGCAAAGCAAGCAGCAAAACCGGTAGGAATTACCGAGACAGTTTTACGTGATGCGCATCAGTCATTGATCGCAACCCGTATGACCACCGAGCAGATGCTTCCAATCATTGATAAGATGGATAAGGTTGGATATCATTCAGTGGAGTGCTGGGGTGGTGCAACATTTGATGCATCCCTTCGTTTCTTAAAAGAAGATCCGTGGGAGAGACTTAGAAAATTAAAAGATGGATTCAAGAATACAAAATTACAGATGTTATTTAGAGGACAGAATATCTTAGGATATGCACCTTATGCGGATGATGTGGTAGAGTATTTTGTACAGAAGTCCATCGCAAATGGTATTGATATTATTCGTATTTTTGACTGTGTGAATGACCTTCGTAACTTACAGACTGCTGTTAAGGCGGCAAACAAGGAAAAGGGACATGCACAGGTTGCACTTTCCTATACATTAGGTGATGCTTATACATTAGACTATTGGAGAGATATTGCAAAGCGAATTGAGGATATGGGCGCAGATTCCATCTGTATCAAGGATATGGCAGGACTGTTAGTGCCGAATGCAGCAACAGAGCTTGTCGAGGCGTTGAAAGATGGCTCTAAGCTTCCAATCCAGCTTCACACACACTATACATCAGGTGTGGCTGCAATGACCTATATGAAAGCGGTTGAGGCAGGCTGTGATGTGATTGATACAGCGATGTCACCACTTGCTATGGGAACTTCCCAGCCGGCAACAGAGGTTATGGCTAAGACATTTGAAGGAACAGAATATGATCCTGGATTTGACCAGAATTTACTTGCTGAGATTGCAGATTATTTCCGTCCTATGCGTGAGGAATGGTTAGAGTCCGGCTTACTGAGTCCAAAGGTAATGGGGGTTAATATCAAGACCTTATTATATCAGGTACCGGGTGGTATGTTATCCAACATGGTTTCACAGCTTAAGGAGATGAATGCTGAGGATAAATATGACGAGGTGCTGGAGGAAATCCCACGTGTCCGTAAGGATTTCGGAGAGATTCCGCTTGTTACACCGTCTTCCCAGATTGTTGGTACCCAGGCTGTGCTAAATGTAGTTATGGGTGAGCGCTATAAGATGCTTACGAAGGAATCTAAGGATTTATTGGTTGGTAAGTACGGAGCGACAACAAAGCCGGTAAATAAAGAGGTTCAAAAGAAAGCACTTGACAGCTTAGGAATGAAGGAGCCGATTACCTATCGTCCCGCAGATGATATTGAGCCGCAGCTTGAGCAGTTAGAGAAGGAATGTGCCCAGTATAAGCAGCAGGATGAGGATGTACTTTCTTATGCACTGTTCCCACAGGTTGCAACGGATTTCTTTAAATACAGAGAAGCTCAGCAGACTAAGGTGGATGCAGGTGTTGCTGATACAGAGAACGGAGTATATCCGGTGTAAGAGAATAAAGTAGTTTATGATTGAGCATGAGGGTATCTTAGAAGTTATGGAATGACTTCTAAGATACCCTCTTTTTTATACGGAAGCTCATATTGTAATTTGACGTTTTTTGTTGTACTATGATTGGAGATAATAACAATAATTTACAAAGAGGAGATGATATTGATGAAAAGAAGAAATATTAGTTTGTTTGTTTTCTTTTTTATGCTGTTCGGATTAATAAGTGTATTTTTTTCTGATTTCTGTCAGGTACAGGCGGCTTCACCTAAATTAAATCGGAAATCTGCTACATTATGGATTGGGGACACTTTGCAATTAAAAGTTAAAAATACTAAGAAAAAAGTAAAGTGGTCTTCTGGTAAAAAATCTGTTGCGACAGTGTCTTCAAAGGGAAAAGTTAAAGCAAAGAAAGCTGGAGAAACAGTCATAACAGCAAAAAGCAGTGGTAAAAAAAGTATAAGTGTAAAATTACAGTAAGAAAAACGGATATTAGTGCGACGGCTATTACTATAGAACAAGGAACGAGTGCACCGCTGACATTGCAATATCCTAAAAAGAAGGTAAAGTGGATTTCCGACGATACGGATATTGCCTATGCAGACGGAAAAAGAGTATATGCACGGTCAGTTGGAGAAACGGTAATCACTGCAAAGTGCAATGGAAAATCTTATACCTGTAAGATAAATGTACTGCCTCTAAAAACAGAAGAAAAGGTAGAAATAAGTTCAGAAAATCTTGTAATTAAATATGGAGAAAGTGCCCCTTTAACCTTAAACAATGTTAGTGATAGGGTTGCCTGGATTTCTGGTAATACTGCAATTGCCTATGCAGACGGAGAAAGAGTATATGCACGGTCTGTCGGAGAAACCGTAATTACGGCAAAATGTAACGGGAAATCTTATTTTTGTAATGTTAAGGTGGTTTCGGGGGAAACAGATGAATTTACAGAAGATGGAATCTATACAAGTAAGGATAAAGTGGCATTATATATTAAAACATACCACAAATTACCTAACAATTTTATTACAAAAACTCAAGCGAGAGAATTAGGATGGGAAGGAGGTTCGCTTCTTTCCTATGCACCGTATAAATGTATCGGTGGAGATTATTATTCAAATTATGAGAAAACATTACCTGAAAAAGAAGGAAGAAAATATTACGAATGTGATATCAATACGTTAGGTGCGCTGAAAAGAGGTGCAGAGAGATTAGTGTATTCAAATGATGGGCTGATTTATTATACGTCAGATCATTACGAGACGTTTATTAAGTTGTATGAATGAGGGGAATGGCAGTGAGGAAAGTATTGGATTTTAAAGGTATAAGGGACAGAAAAGAACTTCATAAATATTTAAAGGACGTATTGGAATTGCCAGATTATTACGGAAACAATCTGGATGCACTGCATGACTGCATGGAAGAGAAAAAGGAAACTTTTTGGATAATAATATATCATTTTGAGGAATTAAAAAAAGAATTGGGTGAATATGCGGAGATATTGATTCAGGTGTTTACAGATATGGGAGTCAGGATTGAACTCATGTAAAATAATATACTATATTATAAAATCGGACAGGAAAGCTGTCCGATTTTTTTTATGGAAATATCTAATTGGAATAAAAAGTAAATGAAAGCGGAAATATAGTTGGTTTTCCAATGGAAAAACTAGATATATAATATAACAAAAATAGTACGGAGGATAAAAACTTGAATCATAAAAAACTATTAAAGATAACTTTGTTCTTTATATTGTGTATCATATCTATAATCATTGGGTTGTTTTTCGGTTATAAGCTTGGCATAGGTAATCAAAAAGATATTATCACATTGCCGGTATCTAAGCAGCTTGACGTTAAGACGATTGCGATTGTAAATCTGGATGAGGGTATTGTAAGTGATGAAGGCGTGGTTAATTATGCAAATGATTTGATTGATTACACAAATGATAATTTAGTCAGTACGAGTCTTGAAGATGCTAGAAACGGTGTTGAGGAAGGTCGATATGCAGGATATGTAATAATTCCTGCCACGTTTTCAAAAGATATTCGTAGTATAAATGAAACGCCGGTTGAGTCTCAGATACAGTATGCAATAGGAGCAAATCTTAGTGGTCAAGCGGGACTTGCAGCCATGAGTAATATTTACTTGATGATGAAGAACTTAAATAATAATGTCAGTTATATGTATGTGGATAGTATTTTAAATGAATTTCATTTGGCTCAGGACGGAGTGGACGAAATACTGAAAAATGGGAAAATGGTCAGTGATGTAGTAAATGAGGTGACACCAGAGGATATTAGTTCAAGAGTAGATTTTCCTTCAGAAAAGCAGATGGAATATCAACCAGGAAATATAGACTTTAGTAGCTATACGCAAAATAATATGGATTTGATATCGGATATTAATAAAGTATATAGTGATGGCTATGAAAAGAGTAAAAAGGAAAAAGAAGATTTGACTGCTGCGGCAAATGTATTAAAGGAGGGGATTTCTGATACAAATTCAAAACTACAAGATGTCAATATAGAAGTAGATTCAGAGGGGAATTATGTATATGACTCAGAGTTACAGCAGCTTTCGGACTGTTTAAAAGAATATAACACTGGACTGGATGCTTCTACAGGTACTATTAAGGAAAAGATAAAAACCGCAAATAAAGTATTAAAAGAATCTGAAACAAAAATAGAGGACATCGAAACCTGTTATTCAGATACTGTAGATAAATATAATGACGCTTTAATAAATGCGATTAATATGCTAAATGGGGAGCTTACAGAAGGTAAATACACTTTAGATTTACAGCAGCAGGAATTGGAGCAGTGTACTAAAGATGGAGCGATAATTGAAGGATTACTGGTAGTTACATATTCTGAAGAAAATAAAAAGGAATATAGACTGGTAAAAGAAAATGGGGCTGTAGATACAGAAGCTATTTATACATTGTTGAAAGACGTGATTGCCAATGAAAAGATAAGATATAAATCAAAGAATGGAAAAAGGATTACCAATGTAGATGAAATATTAGAACAGTTAAATTCTATTATACCGCAATATGGAAAAGATAGAGTGTATAAGAAAGATGAAAATGGAAATTACATAGAGCAAGAAGTGTCTATCATCTCAAATCTGACCAAGCTTGAGAAGGAAATTACAGCTCAAAGAACTATATTGGAAGCTCTCGAGAACAATGAGATTTTACAAGTTGATACTGAACAGATTATACAGAATGTAAAAGAAAATGTTGTAGATAAATTATCAGATAACGCAAAGAATATTGCAAAGTCCATAAGTGATGAATATGAAAAAGAAACAGAGAACTTGACAGCATTTCAAGTTGGAATAACCGATTATGATCCGTTTGCCTATATTAATCAGGATTTACTTAAGGAGAAATATTCAGCATTAAATGTAAGTACTTCCGGTTTAGAGGAGATAATTCGTAAAAAAGATTCAGAAGATATGGAAGCAATGAACACTATTTATTCACAATATAGTGAAAATATCATGCTGTTACGTGATAGTGTTTCTTCGGCAGTTGATGCTTCGAACAAATTGGTAGAGGACGGTTTAAAGGAGGCAAAAGATACATTAAGTGAAAAAAATAACCGAAACGAGGAGCTTTTGGGAAATTTTGCGCAGAAATTGCAATATACAAGAAATGGCAGTCTGGGTAATTATCGGGTTTATCAATTTATTGTAGATCCGTTTGAGGAAAGAGATGTAAGCCCTGAAAGTAGTGAATTGCTGCAGGAAGAAATAGTATCAAAGCCTCGCAATACTATATCAAAAAGTGCAGTCGTTTATGGAGTGGCGACGGTTGCTGGAATACTTGTTTTGGCAATTGTTCTGATGATTTTAATAAAGAAGAAGCAAAAGAAAAATGATAATTATAATTTGTAAAGTGACAAATTTTAATTATAAAAAATACGGAGAGGAGGAACCATTATGCTAAAAGTAGATTATGATGCAATGGAAACGGCTGCAACGACATTAGCGGATCAGGGTGATACATTTGAAACATGTATTGAAACTATGGGTACTGTGATAAATGGTCTACCAGATATTTGGGAAGCTGAGACATGTACGCAGTATGTAAGCGACTTTAATGAGGCTAAAAAAACCCTTACGGATGTAAGGGATCTTATCAAAGATATGTCTGATCAGATGAAGCAGATTTCTAAGAATTTCCGTGATGCAGACGAAGATATGAAGAAGCAGATGCAGTAGAAAGGGAGAGCCGGAAGGAGAAATAACCTTGCGGCTCTTTTTGGAGGAATGTAGATGTATGGAAAATAGTGAACTAGAATTGAATGTTCTTTCTTTGGAGGAGCAGGAAAAGACAGCCACTTCCCTAGAGGATATATATGGATATAAGGTGCTTACAGAAGAATTTCAAGTACAGATCGATCACTATAATCAACAAAAAAAACAGGAACAACAAAAAAATTTGGAGTATGTTTTTACAAGAGAACCACGGGATATGGTGACGACAGCTTATTATACTGTTATGAATGCTCAGATAAGTACAGTGATTGGCGTAGAATATGAGGAAAATGAAGTAAAGAGTGATAGTATCCTTGTGATTTTAGGCTTTACTGTTTTAGGAGCCTTTGTCTCAGGATTAATATGGGCAATTATTGAACATAGAAAGAAAGGAAAGAGAAAAAGTGAAGATTATGATAACCGTTGAGATTCCGGCATCAAATTTTATGCTAGACATTCAGGTTAATCAGAGACAGAGGATTAGAACAACTCTCAGGGTGCTGGCAGAGAATAGAGCAGAGTTTCGCCCTTTTGCTGATAATTTGATTGTTAGAGTGAAAAGTAACGGACGAAGGATTTCTACTGAACAGACATATGAGGATGCTGATATTTATAATGGAACAGTAATATTGCTTGAAAATTTACCGAAAGAGATTTGAAAAAATAAGAGGAGATACAAATATTTTGACAGAACAGATAATTATAGTAAATAAAAAGAAATCAGAATTAAATGCAAGGAATAGTTTCGATTACGAAAAAATAGTGCAAAATGCAATGAATTTAATTCCTTGCAGCTATGAGGAGAAAGAAGAGGAAATTATATTTCAATATGAGTGTGAGGGTTTTATTTGCAGTAATTCATTAAAGAAGGAAGATAAGTTAAATCAGATTCAGTTTCTGGTGAATTTTGCAAGATTATATGATTTACATTTGGAATATAATATAAAATTTTCAACGGATAATATTTATTATGATGAGAATTACATGCCTTGCGTAAAAGAGAGGGATTTATATAAAGAGGGGGAAAGGGCTGATGAGGAAAGATTTCTATTCCTCTATAAAACGTATATTGGAGCGGTTTTGGGAAGCGATTATACAGTGACACAGCTACAGGAAAGTGGTTTGGAGATATTGGAACAGAATATTGCTTTAAAACCATTTGTCCGTGCTAAAACAAAAGAAGATATAGTGGAGCTCCTAAGAAAAGAACGGAAGAGGATTTACGAAGACCAAAAGAACAATATGGTATGCATAAGCAAAAAGGAAAATCAGTTAAAGAATATAGTATTGATTGCTGGACCGATATTGTTAGTTGTTGTAATTGGCATATTAATATATTATTCAGTATTTTTAAATCCATATCAGAAAAAAATCATTGCAGCAAATGAAGCATATGTACAAAAAAAGTATGTGGAGTGTATTGATAACCTCAAGGAAATTGACATGGATGATATGAATATAAATACAAAGTATATTTTAGCTTTTTCCTATGCAAAAAGTGAAAGTTTGGAAAAAGAGGAAATAGATATGTTGACCTCACGGCTATCTATCCATTCAAATGAAAGAGAATTGGAATATTGGATTTGTCTTGGGCGCATGGATGTGAAAATGTCAGAGAGTCTGGCACAATCACTATCAGATGATAAGCTTCTGATTTATGCTTATTTAAAGGAGTTAAACCAGCTGCAAAATAATACCTCTATGGACGGAGAAGAAAAACAGGGGAGAATAAAACAGTTGGAGGATGCCATTAGAAGTCTGGGGGATAAATATGCGCCGGAGAATGAGGAAACAATTTCTGATGATGGGACTCCTGCTTTAGAAACAACAGAGGTAATGGTGGATGAAAATATGCAGATAAATCAGGAGGCGATAGAGTCAACAGAAGTTGTAGAACCAACAGAAGCGGATATACAGGAAACAGGAGATACAGAAGAGGTTAAGGAATAAGGAGCGAAATGTGGAAGAAAAAGTATGGAATTTTCAAAGAGAAAAAGATTTTTGGATAACGGGAAATAGAGAATATCGATTTGCAAAAATGAAATTAGATATTGGAAATATGGAATTACATATTAAGGGAGAGAGATTGACGATATGTAATCCGGATCATATAGAGATAATATTAAATGGCTTGCCAATCAAGGAGGAATGCTGCCTTGTGCAAAAGGGAGATGAATTATTCTTTGCAGGATATACGATAACCTTTTTTGAACAATGGATTGAAGTAATGGGGAATTTGGAACGGAAAGACTGCTCGTTAATTGAAGTTGCAGGACAGCAGAATAGGTTTCAGGGATATCCGTATTATAAGCGATCTCCTCGAGTTATATATACAATACATGGTGAAAAAGTGGATATCAAAGTTCCACCATCCAAAAAGGTGATGTCAAAAGACGGAATTCTACAGATGATTATTCCTACGCTATCTACGTTGGCGTTTACCATTTTAATGGGTGTTGTGATGAAGCGAGGAGCATATGTTTATATGAGTGCCGGTATGACAATTATAACTACGATTTTTTCGGTAAAAAAGTTTATTGCGGAAAATAAGGAAAATAAAAAGCAGAATTTGGCAAGAGAAGAATTATATGCGGACTATCTACTGAATGTTCGAAAAGAAATACGGCAAAAAAGGAAGAGAGAGAGGGAAGCTTTGGAATATCAGGCACCGCCGGTTGAAAAGATTCAGGATATGATTAGAAGTTATAGCAGCCGCTTGTATGAGAGAACACCTTTGGATGGAGATTTTATGACAGTGAATTTAGGATATTACAGTGGGGTATCCCAGATTGCAGTTGCCTATGGACGGGACAATCTAGAGGTAGAAAAGGATAAACTGGTAGATGAGGCAAAAAGGGTTGTATCTGATTACGGAAAAATAGAAAAAATACCGGTTAATGTAGATTTGAAAAATGCACATTTAGGACTGGTGGGAAGTAAAAAAAATATTCATGAGCAGTTGAAATGTTTAATTATGCAATTGACCTTTTTTCAAAGCTATCATGATTTACAAGTTATCTTGATACACAACGAAGCTTATAAGGAGGATTTTTCTTATCTTAGGTGGTATCCCCATTTGAGGATTCAAGCATTAAATGTAGTTGGTGATATATATAATGAGCAGGTAAGGGATCAGATTTTAGGAAGCATTCAGCAGATATTAAAAGAAAGAAAACAAAAAATGGAGGAGGAACATCAGGAAACAGTCTTTACCCCTCACTTATTATTTATTATCGATGAGCCTAAGTTTGTTTTAAACCATGCTATTATGGAATATTTGCAATGTGCTACCGGTGAATTGGGGTTTAGTTTAATTTATACAACTGATCAGCATGCCAACCTTCCGGAAAATATAAAGACAGTCTGTATTCTGGAAAATGTAAATGACGGAAGACTTTTGCTAGAAGAAGGGAGGCGGATTAACCGTACATTTCAGTTAGACCATGTAGCAGGAATTCAATTGGAAGAAACAGCAAGAACACTAAGTGCAATTGTGCATGAGCAGGGAATTAGCAGTAAGATTCCGGAATCCATTACCTTTTTTGATATGTATAAGATTGAACATCCGGAGCAATTAAAGGTAAAAGAGCGATGGAAAAAGAACCAGTCTCATAAATCATTGGCGGTACCATTAGGAGTAAGAGCGGAGGAGGACTATGTTGAACTCAATCTACATGAAAAAGCACACGGCCCCCATGGATTAGTGGCAGGAACCACAGGCTCCGGAAAATCCGAAATTGTGCAGTCCTATATTTTGTCATTAGCTGTAAATTTTCACCCACATGAAGTTGGATTTTTATTGATTGATTATAAAGGCGGAGGAATGGCAAATCTTTTTACCAGGCTGCCCCATCTGCTGGGTACTATTACGAATCTTGATAAGGCAGAGAGTATGCGTGCAATGGCCTCCATCAACAGTGAACTGAATAGAAGGCAGGAATTGTTTTTAAAAAACAATGTAAACCATATCAATGGATATAACAAATTGTTTAAATTAGGAAAAGTGGAAGAACCCCTGCCTCATTTGTTTTTAATTAGTGATGAGTTTGCAGAATTAAAAAAAGAACAGCCAGAGTTCATGAGTGAATTGATTTCCACAGCGAGAATCGGACGAAGCTTGGGAATTCATCTGATTCTGGCAACACAGAAACCAAGCGGAGTTGTGGATGATCAGATTTGGACTAACAGTAAATTCAAATTGTGTTTGAAGGTACAAAATGCCGGGGACAGTAAAGAAATGTTAAAAACACCGGATGCTGCAAATATTACACAGGCAGGAAGAGCATATCTTCAGGTGGGGAATAATGAAATATATGAATTGTTTCAGTCTGCATGGAGCGGGGCTGTCTATGGGGGAGAACAAACCGAAGAGGAAAAGGAGGATGACAGGGTTTATGCGATTAACAGTTTAGGACAGGGGGAGCTGATTAATCAGGATCTCAGCGGACCACAGGAAAGTAACCAGATTAAGGATACGCAGCTTGATGTGATTGTAAAGCATTTGCAGGAAATTTATGAAAAGGAAGATGCAGTACCTGTTATGAAGCCTTGGCTGCCATCTCTGCCGGCTCCAATGTGTTCGCCTTATACAGGGGAAGTAAAGGACAGCAGTAGTTTTATAACCCCCGATTATACTTTGGGTATCGGTATGGTAGATGTACCTGAGGAGCAGAAACAGGAAGAATATATTCTGGATTTCATCAAAAATGGTCATCTACTTTATATGGCATCCAGTGGTTACGGCAAAACAATGTTTTTAGCAAATATCATTATGGGAATGTCGATAAAAAATGCAGTCAGATACCTTAATTTTTACATATTAGATTTGGGAAACAGTGCGTTGATACCATTAAAGGGTTTACCTCATGTTGCAGACTATATGGGTCTGGATGATATGGAAAAAATAGAAAAGTTCCAGAAATATATATTAAATGAAATTGCAGCAAGAAAGAGATTATTTGCAAAAGCAATGGTTCAAAATATATATGTTTATAACGAAAGTCAGGACGAGAAATTAAAGGTTATTACAATAGTAATTGATAACTTTGACTCGATTAAAGAGCTGGGAGAGGATATGGAACCTTTTGTCCAGAAGGTTGCAAGAGATGGAGCCAGCCTTGGAATTTATCTTCTGGTTACCATGTCAAGAGGAAATGCCATGAGAAGCTCTGTTATGAATAATTTTAAGGAAAAGATTGCTGGGTTTAATTTTGACGAAGGAGAAAACCGTTCATTAATCGGAAGAAGCAGCCATGTCGTACCGGAAGATAAAAAGGGAAGGGCGTTGGTAAAGAGAGATAATATTAATGTAATGCAGCTTTATACACCGGTACCGTGTGAAAATGAATTGAGTTATAACGAGAACTTAAAGGTATTGATTAAAAAGATAGCGGATACGAGTACGGAGGAGCGTGCGAAGGGAATTCCAACGCTTCCAGAGGAATTATATTATGATATGCTGCCGGAATATCCCGGATATGAAGATACAAAGACAAAGATACCTGTGGGGATTGATACGGAGGAGCTTAAGGTACAATATTTGGATTTACTGCAGGGATTTGCAATGATTATCGGAACGACAGGTATGGGAAGAACAAATACAATAAAAAATACAATAGAGCATTTAAAAGAAGAAAAAATATATCTGTTTGATTCCAAGAATGGAGGGTTAAGAGCTTATGAACAAAATGAAAATATTTTATATGGGGGGGATGAGAAGACAAGTGAAAGAATGATACAGGAAATTGAAGAAAAAATTGAAGAGAGGAAAGCTAAGTATGATGAGCAGGTGGGAATTACAATGACGTTAAAGGAGTATGGAAAAACGTTGGAACCCATATATATTCTTGTAGATATTGTGCAGGAATTGCAGGAAAGGCTGGGATCTGATGACAAAAAGCTGGATGTGCTGGCGAAGGCTGTCCAATGTGGAATGTACGTGATTGTAACATCTGATGCAAAACTGCGTGCCAGAACCAGCGAGTTTTTAAATATGCTGGTGGATAGTAAGAGTGGATTGGTTCTTGGAAATATCAAAGACCAGAGTGTATTTTCTTATAGCAGGATACGTGAAGAAAACTGTAATGTGGATTTTGGCTATTTCCACGACAAGGGAATGAATAAAAAGGTGAAGCTGATACAATATGTGCAGCGGGGCTAAGGGTAGTGTAACGGGCAGGTATGACGGCTTGTTTTACTATTTAAGAAAATCAACTTTGCAGAGCTAAATTGATTACATGAAAAGGAAGGAGAAGTATATGACAACAAAAGAATACAGATTAAATTTGTGGAGAGAATTTGTGGAGCATACGGATTATATTAACGACAGAGACAAGGAAACAATGGGGAAGATTGTAGGAATCTATGCAGAGAATACTGCATTTTTGTTCCAAATTTATGAGGCATTTATAGAAAATGACCGTTTTATAGAGGATGAGCAAAATGGTGTCCGTTATGAGCGGGAAGACGAAGAATACATTTTGTCTCATGAAGGGAAGGAATGTATTTTTGATAAAAAGAATTTTAAAAAGGTTTTAACGGGAATGCTGGATCTTTTGGAAGATACAATTCCTTTGGGTTCAGTTGTGGATTTGAGAAAGGATGCATATGCCGGTATAGCGGATTTACAGAATGTTGAGCATATCCGGATGGTCGTTACTTACCGTTTCTTGGGAACAGAAGAAGAAAATTATTATTTTCCCTATGCAGGGGTTGTATACCCGACAGGAATGTTAGGGAGAAAAGAAGTCCTATATTTTACGAGACCTTTAGTGGAGAGAGTGGTGAAGGAAGGCTATAGAGATGAGCAGGAGGATGCCTATGTTTATCTGATGAAAAAAGAGCTGGTAGTGGAGAAAGGAAAGAATTCTTATGGTTATGCGGATAAAGAAGAAATTGAAGCGTTTAATAAGAAGGTGAAGAAGGGAGTGGAAGCCGGTGGCAAATGAATTATTAAAAATTGATGAGGAAGCATTGCAGAAACAGGTGACCTTAATAAAGGATGCAGTAGGAGATTATAAAAATTTTGGAGACAAGCCTTTTGAGGAGTCTATTGAGGCGTTGAATGATATGAATACAGACTTTCTTGCTAAATTCAGAGTGATGCTGGGAGATTTGAATGACAGTAACGGAAATGTAATCAAAGAACTGGAGGAGATAGCAAGTCTGGCAGAGGAGATATTAAAAACGTTTCAGAAGATTGACGATGATGCAGCGGCATCTATGGGATTTACAAGGGAGGGGTAAATATGGCATTAAGAATCAGTGATGAAATAGCCAAATATCAATTAATGCAATATGCAGATTTAATAAATGAAGTAGAAAAACAGGCGGAAAAAAATTTTAAAGATATGGATTTTGAAAATGCAGACAGAAGAGATGATATGGAGGAAATCATCGGTAATATGAAACGGGAATGTGCAAATGCAATCAGTGAAATGGAACAACTAAGCTTCGAATGATAGGAGGTGGAAAAATGAGGACAGATTTAGTGTTAAATTATGGGTTACTGGAAGATACTTCTGACCAGATAACCGCTTATTATAATGCCATGGATGCCATGGGACAGGCATTGGAGGGACTAAAAGGGGTAT
>CAMWYM010000018.1 GCA_947178475.1 uncultured Clostridium sp.
CCCCCCCCCTTTTTTTTTTACTCCTGATTCGGTTATCCGCGATGCTGAGGAGTCTCGTGGGCTCGGAGATGTGTATATGAGTCAGTAACAATTCCAGGGGAAAAAAATGTTTTTAATGAACGCTCTGATTGCCTTATCCAAGCCACAGCAGATACAACAATTCCTATTATTGCTAATATATAAATCAATATTAGGGCTGGTCTGGTATCTCCACATAAACCCATTACATATATTAATACCAGCACCGTCATAACAGCAGATGCCCAGCTCTCCTCCGGTGTCACCTTAACAAGAATATGAAATAATAAAGCCAGCCCTATTATTACCAGTATGGCAACTCCTACAAAAGCTATATTAAGCATGTTCATTTCCAACCTTTCGCTAATCCTTCAATTTATCCGGCTCCGCTTCCTTCTCCGGCTGTACCACCGGTTGTTTAACGGCTGTCACCTGATTCATTTCAATTCCCTCTGTATTTCCCTTTTGGAAAAGAATCTTAAACGTAAGCAGTAACAATTTTATATCCAGCCAGAAGGAATAATTCTCAATGTAGGTCAAATCCAGCTTTAGTTTATCATAAGGGGTTGTATTATACTTGCCATATACCTGTGCATATCCGGTAAGTCCGGCCTTTACCTTTAAGCGAAAATCAAACTCTGGAATAATCTCCTTATACTGCTCAGCAATCTCCGGGCGTTCCGGCCTTGGTCCCACTAAAGACATATCGCCCTTAATAATATTAATCAACTGTGGAAACTCGTCAAAGTGAATAGCCCGCAGCACCTTTCCCACCGGGGTAATACGGTCATCATTTTTCTTCGCCAGCTGTGCACCGGAATCCTCGGAATCCATCCGCATACTCCGGAATTTGTATATATCAAATATCTTGCCGTCAATGGTCAGTCTCGGCTGCTTATAGAGAACCGGTCCCCCGTCATAAAGCTTAATCAGCAATGCAATGATCAAAAACATCGGAAGCAACACGATAGAAACAGGAATACTAAGTGCCAAATCCAACAGTCTCTTAAAGATAATCTGCTCACCTGACAGTCCCTTATTACGGGATAGATAAAGTGGTGTGTCAAACAGATGAATATTATCTGAACCCCGAAGAAGTATATCGGATATTTTGGGAGTAACATAGGTTCTGACTGACTCAGTAAAACAGCGCTTCAGTATAATATTCCGTTCATATGCCGGAATGTCATAAATAAGCACCGCCTCGTAATCAGCCACCATATCACATACGCAGTCCAGACTTTCCACATTCAAGTCTGCCATATCACAAATCTCATACTTATCCTGTCTTGAACTCATCTTAATAATCATATCATCAGGACTGCGGTCATAACAGATCAGCAGCATCTGTCTCGGCGGATAGAGCAATGCATATATCATCTTGCAAATAAATACCCATACCAAAATAGCAATAATCTGTACAAAGGTCATTCTGATCAACGGAACGCCTGACAAATAATGCCGGCTTACCAAAACAACCTGCAGATAAGCAACTATATTGGCACAAACCAGCGATAATATCTGCGAATACAGTACATCCATCAGACGCAGATACCCAATCTTAAAGCCTCCATAGAGCTGTGTCAGCAAAAACAAAACCAGTCCATATATACCGATTACCGCCCAGTTACCTCGGAGAGAAAAAGGATTTTCCAGCTGACCGACATAAACCTTATACCATACATAGGCAAATAAGGTTATATGCATTGCCAGCAGGATAAAACCCTCAAAAAAATTGATAACCCTCTTAAATTGATCTCTTTTCCGAACTTTATTATGCATATTTTCCACCACTTATTTCTTCAGATATCCGTTTTTATCAAAGGTATATCGTTTTCCCTTAATCTTAATAGTCTTATTTCTCACCATCTTACCGTTTTTCTGGAAATAGTATTTATGCTCCTTATAGGTAAGCCAGCCCTTCTTCATGACACCTTTTCCGTCAAAGTAGTATCGGTCACCATTAATGGTTTTAAATCCGGTTACACGATTACCCTTACCGTCACAGTAATATTTCTTCCCTTTGATTGTAACCCATTTCTGCTTGGCGATACCCCCGGAAGAATAACGATAAATATATTTGCCATTAGACCTCTTATGCCAGCCCTTTTTAATCTTGCAGGAACCATCTTCCCTGATGGTTACTCCCGGCTCATTTGTATTAAACTGCTGTACGCCGTTATCGTTAAATAAATAGATTTTCCCACCGATTTTCGTAAAACCGGTCTGCATTACACCCTTTTTATTAAAGTAATACTGTTCTCCGGATATTGAACGCCAGCCGGTAGTCGCCACACCTTCTCTAATATAGTAGCGTTCCCCTGCCATAGTAAACCAGCCGCTCTTTAATCTTTTACCCTGATAATAATATGACCAATTACCATTTTCCTTATACCAGCCATATTTCAATGCCTGATTGCGAAGCTTAACCGTCTTCAGATAATTCTTATAAAGGAAATTCACATCCACAGTATTCTCCGTAATACCAGAGAGCTTCTGGGTTGAGGTTGCCTGCCACATTCCACAGTTATATTCTCTCCGGTTAGGCTCAACATATGTATATCTGGCATACCAAAATTCATAATCCTTCAGAACATTCTTATCCAGATAATTATCATACCAATTCTGATTGCAGTAAAGCATCGGCGTATATCCCGCTGCCGCTACGGTTTCCATATATGTCCTTACCATCTCCGTTCTAATCGCCTTGCTTGTCCCCTTTAAAATCTCAGCATCCTCAATATCAAAAGCAACAGGAAATGCCACGTCAATTCCGTCCAAGCTCTCAATAGTATATTCCGCCTCTGCCAGAGCCTGTTTCGGTGTCTTTGCGTAGGAATAGAAATAAATACCAATAGGGAGTCCGACTTCTTTTGCCCCCTTGACATAGGATTTAAATTTTGAATCCATTGTGCAGTTCTTACTGCCATATCTTCCCTTACCATATCCTAAACGCAGCATTACAAAGTCCACACCAGAATCCTTTATTTTATTCCAATTCACATTACCCTGCCACTGGGACATATCGATACCCATGGTAATCACATCTTTACTCAGAGTGGACAACAGCACTCCCGTTTCTTTATTGGAATTACGGATTTTTCCACCGGATGCCTCGTTTAAATAGTGATATCTGCCGCCAATCTTCTTCCAGCCTGTTACTTTCTTCCCCGATGAGTTTACATAATATTTGCCATCCTTATCCTTTACCCACGAAGAAGTCTGTTTCTTACCATCTATATAGAAATAGCCATCAGACCAACCGTTTTTCACCTCATCAGCATAACTGTTTTTTCCAGTCAGTGCTGCAACTGCTAACCAAACAGCAGCAAAGACAAGTACCCGGATATATCCCTTTCCTCTCATCATATCTTATTCCTTCCTAAATGTGCCCTATTATGCCTCATGCCCCTTTGCTTTAATAACCTCCACCACTTCATCCACATATTTTCTGCAAAGCTCATCAGTAGCTGCCTCAACCATCACCCGGATTACCGGCTCAGTGCCACTTTCCCTGAGAAGAATTCTTCCGTCATTACCCAGAGCTTCCTCTACCTTTTTCACTGCCGCCATAACGTCCTCATCTGCTCTTGCCTCCGGTTTACTCTTAACCCGGACATTCACCAACAGCTGCGGATAAATTTTCAAATCCCGGAATAATTCTGATGCATTCACCTTTTTCTCAAGAATTACCTCCATCAGCTTAATAGAGGTTAGCACACCATCTCCTGTAGTCGCATACTTACTGAATATAATATGACCACTCTGTTCCCCTCCCAGAGAATGACCGTTATCCATCATATTTTCATATACATATTTATCTCCAACAGCCGTCTGTTCGTATGAGATACCTTTCTTATCCAAAGCCTTGTAAAGACCAAGATTTGACATTACCGTGGTGACAACCGTATTGTTGTTCAACTCGCCCCGCTCGGAGAGATAACCTCCACAGGCATAGAGAATCTTGTCACCGTCAATAAGCTCTCCATTTTCATCCACCGCCAGACAGCGGTCTGCATCACCATCATATGCAAATCCGATATCCAGCTTCTTCTCCCTTACTAATGCCTGAAGTTTCTCAATATGGGTGGAACCGCAGTCACGGTTAATATTCGTTCCATCCGGATCATTATTTATTACATAAGTCTTTGCCCCAAGAGCTTCAAATACAGCCTTTGCAACAGTAGACGCAGCACCGTTAGCACAGTCCAGACCTACTCTTTTATTTTTGTAAGAGCGGGTGGCAAGTGTCATCAGATATCCGATATAGCGGTTTCTTCCCATAGCATAATCCACTGTTTTGCCAATCTGCTCTCTTTTTGCAAAAGGTATCTCCGGAATTTTCCCGTCAATATAGTCCTCAATCTCAGCCTCCACTTCAGCCTCCAGCTTATATCCCTGACCATTAATCACCTTAATTCCATTGTCATAATACGGATTATGGCTTGCCGATATCATAATTCCACAGTCAAACTCATCTAATCTCACAATATAGGAAACACTTGGTGTCGGGGTAACATGCATCAGATAAACATCTGCACCGCTTGCCGTCAATCCTGCCACCAGGGAATATTCAAACATATAAGAGGAACGCCTTGTATCCTTGCCGATTACAATACTGGCCTTACCGTCTTCATGATCTCTGCCATAATAATATCCTAAATATCTGCCCACCTTATATGCGTGCTCAACAGTTAAATCAACGTTGGCTTCTCCTCTAAATCCATCTGTTCCAAAATACTTACCCATGACAATACTCCTTTTTCATTCTATATTAATATAATGAATTGCGCTGATGCGCAAGTAGGTCATCAATTTTCTTCGAAAATTGGTGACATATGATATATTATTTCTTTCTTATAATACTGACAGCATTGTGCAGATTATCCACCTCAGCATAGGTGACACTGCCTCCAAATTCGCCGTCCAGCGTCCAGACAACTGCCTCCCGGCTCTCAATTACCAGCTTCTCTGTCTTAAACTGATACATATACTCCGGCTTAAACTCTCCCATAAAATAAGCTGTCACCGTTGCCTGCAGTTCTAACGGATTTGACGGATATTTTACAAAGAGCACCTCATATTTACCATCCGACAAATCTGCAATTTTACTATTTGGATTAGTAAAACCTCCTACGGTCAGAGAATTGGTAATCATTCCAACAATAAAATCGTCCTCTATCACATTACCGTCATATTCCACCCGCATGTGATATGGTATAAGATTAGGAACACTTTTAATTCCTTCAAACAGATATGCCGCATGACCGAAATAATTCTTATACTCCTGTGGTGTGGTGTAGGTCACATCAGTAAACGCACCAAATGCTGCTACATAGACAAAAGAATCCCCATTAAAAGATCCCACATCCACCTCCTTCGGTGAATATTTCACCACCCACTTTGCCGCCCGAATCGGGTCCTTGGGTATGCCGAGACTTCTTGCATAATCATTCGTGGTTCCACAGGGAATATATCCGATAGGTGTATCACATCCGCATTGCATACAGCCTGTCACCACCTCGTCCAAGGTCCCATCGCCTCCTGCACAGACAATCACATCGTAGAGCCAGCCTTCCTCCGATACAATGCGGACTGCATCCTCTTTTGCCTGAGTCGGATACACCCGGACATTATATTCTCCTTTAACAAATATATCCACAATCTCAAACAATTTACTCTTAATGTGTTTCTTTCCAGCTGATGGATTCACAATAAACAACATATTCTTCATCAATCATGCCACCTCCCGGCATATTTTGCTAGAGCGGTAAACACCCTGCAAGAAATCAGACCAGCAAATATACATGCATTTATATATTATACTCAATCCCCTTCTTTTTGGCAAGAAAAGAGTGTTTTTTTCATTTTTCCTTCACAATTCACGGTTACCCTTAACGGTATCTTCTGACAAACTCCGCATACCCTTCTCTCCGGAGCTTACAGCTTGGACAGTTTCCGCAGCCATCCCCTTTTATTCCGTTATAGCAGGTCAGTGTCTTATCACGTACCAGCTCAAGCCCACCCAAATCATCCGCCAGCTTCCACGTATCTGCTTTGTCTATCCACATCAGCGGTGTCTCAATACAAAAGGTATAATCCATCGCCAGATTCAGCGTTGTATTCAGCGATTTTATAAATACATCACGACAGTCCGGATATCCTGAAAAATCACTCTGCGACACACCGGTAACCAAATCGGTGATTCCTCTCTGCTTTGCAAACACTGCCGCAAAGGTCAAAAACAACATATTACGCCCATCCACTACACTGTTTGGAGCCCCCTCCTCTGGTGCTTCTTCATCTACTCCGATATCCTGCCTCGTCAGGGAATTAGGTGCCAGCTGGTTAAGCAATGTCATGTCCAGCACATGCCATTCCACGTCCAACGAAGTGGTAATTTCCTTTGCACAATCCAACTCCTTTTTATGCCTCTGTCCATAGTCAAAAGATACGGCTACCACCTCCTGATAGCGTTTCATCGCCCACAGCAGACAGGTTGTACTATCCTGCCCTCCACTGAAAATCACCACTGCCGCATCACTGTTTCTTGTATTCATCTTCATTTAACTCCCCTCCATATGAGTTATTTTTCATTTCAACATCAGCAAAAGCCTGTTCTTAAGTTCCTGTTCTGTCTCAAACCTTCCCCGGAAAGTTGTGGTAACTGTTTTAGATGCATTTTTCTTAATTCCCCTGGCTGTCATACAGCTATGACAGCCCTCAATATACACCGCCACATCCGGTGAACCGGCAGCCTTACTAATAATTTCGGCGATATCCGTACCGATCCTCTCCTGAAGCTGCAGGCGTTTTGCCGCCATATCCGCAATCCTTGCAATCTTGCTTAGACCGATTACTCTTCCTTTGGGAATATAAGCCACTGCCACCTTCATGTCATACATTAATGCCAGATGATGTTCGCAATAGCTGAATACCTCTATATCCTTAACCACCACCATGTCCCCAGTGCTGTTCACCGGCACGTCAAAGCTCTTGGAAAACATTGCAGCAATTTCATCGTTGGTGTAATTCATCCCTTCAAAAACCTCTGCATACATTCTGGCCACCCGCTCCGGAGTATCCTTAAGCCCCTCCCTGTCCGGGTCATCTCCAAGAGCCTCCAAGATTCCCCTGATATGCTCCTTTATTGCTTCCTGATTAACTGCCATCTTATCCTCCATTTCACTATCTGTTTTCTTTTATTCCGTATACCTATTATCCCTACCGGTCCGCTATACACCTCTGGTATCCGGGTCCCATATCATTTTATGCAGCTGCATTTGTATATTCACATCATTGAGCTTTCTCTCTATGAGAAACTCCACCATCTCAGCCGGATCAATTTTACCAAAACAGGGACTCAGATAAATTCCGCATCCCCTCTCGACCAGCCGGTATTGCTTTATTACCTCTTCCGCCCTTATCAGATCCTCTCTGTCTCCTACAACAAATTTCACCGTATCAATACCTCTGAGCTTGCTATAGTTGTCCAAAAGCATTTTGTCCTCCATGCCGCTTACAGAGGTTTTGTAATCCAGTGTAAAGGTAACATTATCCTGCATAAATGGTCCGATATCCACACTTCCATTGGTCTCTATCTCAATGCGAATACCGCTTTCAGTTCTTAACAGTGCCAGTAGCTCCTTCATATCCGGCTGAATCAGTGGTTCCCCGCCGGTCAGTGTCACATTTTTTATTCCGGTTTGACGAATAATGTCATATATCTGCCACACAGTATACTCTTGACAATCCACCTCCGGGTCATTGGCCCACTTTGTATCGCAGTATCCACATTGTAGATTACAGCCGGCAAAACGAATAAATAATGCTAATTGGCCGGCACGCCTTCCCTCACCGTTAATACTGATAAAATGCTCCGCCACTCTCATCATCTGCTATACCCCGCACAATTATTCGGTGTCTCATATACCTTCACCAGCATCACCTGATATTCCAGCTCTTCCATTTTGTCAAAAAAATATTCTGCAAGATTTTCAGCTGTAGGGCGGAATGGGAGTTCCACTATACGAAATCCCTCCTCGTCCAAAGCTTCTTTTGTTTTTCTCATCAGACTGTCTCTTTCAATCACCAGGCTGTGGTCTAATTCATCTGCCAGCTTCCTCAAGTCCTCCTTCAGAGTTTTGAAATCTACTATCATCCCTCTGATTTGTCCCTCTTCCTCCACATCCTCTGATGCAACGGTTACCTCCACAAGCCATCGATGCCCATGGATATTACTGCACTTTCCCTCATAGCCCTTTAAAAAATGTGCACTATCAAAATCTGCACTTGTCTGCAATGTATACATATATTTTCCCCTTTTCTCAGATTTTCAAATCAACAACTTCACAGGAATCAAAAAAGCACCCGGATTCAAGACATACCTGAACCCAAGTGCATTATCATCGGTCCCGGTTTTATTTATAGACAGGAAGGTACGAATGAACTGTCTTCTTAAATTAATTGAGGATATTTCGGACTGTCTGTTCCATCTCACTCTTATCACACACGATATCATGTAACACCGGTGCACTGCGGATATCTTCTATCGCCTGTGGAATCTTAACTCCCGAAAGCTTATTCAGCTCATCCACCAGCTCAAAATCAGATTGTGCCGCATATTTTGCGTCAATTGCCTCCATGACACTTCTGGTAAATTTGTATGGACTGGCTGTAGAGGCAAGCACTGCAGTGGTATCATCTCCGGTTTCTGCCAGATACTTATCATATACAGCAGCTGCCACTGCAGTATGCGTATCCATGACATAGCCATCACTTTCATACACCTTTTTAATCATTGCTGCTGTTTCCTCTTCGCTAGCATAATTGCCGTAAAATTCCTTCAATCCATTCTTCATTTCTTCTGTAATTTCATATCGTCCCTCAGAGGAGAGGGCATTCATCAGCTCACTGTTCTTTTGGGAATCATCTCCTGCTATGCGGTAAATAAGCCTCTCCAAATTACTGGAAATCAATATATCCATAGACGGTGAAGTCGTCAGAATAAATTTCCTGTTCTTATCATATACACCATTGGTAAAGAAATCAAACAGCACCTTATTCTCATTGGAAGCACAAATAAATTTTGCTATCGGCAGCCCCATCTCCTTTGCGTAATAAGCCGCCAGAATATTACCGAAATTACCAGTGGGTACAACTACATTTATCCTGTCACCTGCCTTAATCTCACCCTTGGCCACCAGTTGAGAATAAGCATATACATAGTAAACCATCTGCGGAACCAGACGTCCAATATTGATGGAATTAGCAGAGGAGAACTGAAATCCCTTTTCTGCCATTTCCTCTGCAAGATTTCTGTCATTAAACATATTCTTCACACCGGTCTGGGCATCATCAAAATTACCAATAATTCCTATAACAGAAGTATTGTTCCCCTTCTGAGTAACCATCTGCTTTTCTTGAATCGGGCTGACTCCGTTCTTCGGATAAAATACAATAATTCTTGTACCCGGAACATCAGCAAAGCCTGCCAAGGCAGCCTTGCCTGTATCCCCGGAGGTAGCTGTCAAAATGACAATATCATTCTTTATGTTATTTTTCTTTGCTGAGGTCACCAGCAAATACGGAAGAATTGAGAGCGCCATATCCTTAAAAGCGATCGTTGAACCGTGAAACAGCTCCAGATAATGCGCACCTGCCTTTTTTACCAGCGGTGCAATCGCCTCCGTATCAAACTTCTTATCATAAGCACTGTTAATACAGTATTTCAGTTCCTCTTCAGTAAAATCCGTCAGCATACGGCTCATCACCTCATATGCCGTTTCCTGATAGCTCATCTTTGCCAAATCATTAAAGTCCACATCCAGTGCCGGAATATGCTCCGGTACAAACAATCCTCCATTTTCCGCCAGCCCTTTCAGAATAGCCTGAGATGCTGTTGCTGTCTCACTGCTGTTCCGTGTACTCTTGTAAATCACTTCCATTTTCTTGTCCTCTTTTCTTTTTATTCCTACAGAGATATCCGTCTGCCATGCTAGTCAGCCAGATATACCTCCATCGTCCTTCTTCCCCACCTCAACGCTTCCTTATGGGTATAGAAAAACATATCAATTCGTTTACCTTTAATTGCCCCTCCACGGTCCTCTGCCACATATATCTGCCCGTTTATTACCACTCTTGTCCCAAAGGGAATTACACTCGTATCCACCGCTATAGTCCGGTTTGTTGTGGGAATCGTGCCGCTGGCCGTCCGATTACCGCCGGAATACACCCCACAGCAAATCCTGCAGGTGCAATATGCTGTAATCACATATTTTCCAAGACTTTCCCCATGAGTGTCTGCATACACCGGCTCACCCTTACGTCCGCCTTTGGACTCGGTAGCACCGGAACCCGTATCACTGCTGTCTCCAGTATTAATGGCAGGCTGTGTTCCATTCTCCTCTTCCCGCAAAGCCTGAACAATCTCCTGAATTTTGGCCTGTTTTGCCAGCTCTGCCGCTCTAGCAGCCTGCTTTGCCTGCTCAATTTCTTTCTCACGTTCCGCCTTCGCCTGCTGATATGCCAGATTATCCTCGGTTTTTCTGCTCATCGCTGTCAGATTGTTAACAGCCCGAACCTCCTCCATCCGTACCGATTCATACTGCTTGTCCAAATAATCCATCTGTGCCAGCAGGATATCGTCCATAAAGCCATATTTCATCACATCATACTCAACCTTCTGCACCTGGCTAAACACCGGTCCCTGATATTGCAGATTGTTTGCCGCCACGGAAACACTACCCAGCTTTCCCGGAACCTCACCGGAGGTAACGATAACCCTGTAACCGAATATAATAATGGCAATAGTTAAAAACAACAAAACCACTATTCCAATGATCGTTGATATACGCATCTTTGATTTCATTCTCAAACCGCCTTCTTTGTAACTAATCCCAGAACATTAACTTCTCTTAACCTATTAATTATAGGTTTTCCCGACTTAAAGGTCAAGTCATTTATGAAAAGGTTTTTTACTGTTTGTAAAAAGCCACACCCAATGATATAATATGAATACTTAACGAACCGAAGGCAACCGCAAAAAGGAAAATCTCATGAAAAATTTACCAGGTGTGACACGGGCCCGCAAAAAGGACGGAACCGTTTATTACCGCTCATCCATCACAATTCAATCTAAGCATATCAGTTTGGGAAGCTTTGACTCTGCCAATAAGGCAGGACAGGCCTATCGCGAGGCCTCGCAGATTATCCGGGACAGAAAATATCAATTAGATGACTATTCCGATTCCTTTGCTCTGGATTTCACAAAATTTGTTATTCTGTTAAACTTCCGAAACAGTGGCATTTATTTTAAAACACCAATTTATTTACAATCAGGTTTTTTTTACTATTATCTGTCTCCCGACCATTTTCTTATTTTTGACCGGGAGGATTTATTCTTCTATGCCAACCACAAGCTACAGACCCGGGGCGGATACTATTTTATCTGTGATTACGGAAGCCAGTACAATATTCTATCCCGCTACGGCATTAAAAACTATGCCAGAAAAGGCATTGACTATATATTTGTAAACCAAAACGAATATGATTTCCGATATGAAAACATAAAGGTCATTAATGAATACATGGGAGTATCCAAAATCAGCAGGGAGGGACAGGTTTTGTATGAATGTGTCATTCATATCCGTGGAAATTATCTGATAGGCCGCTATCAGGATAAACACATAGCCGCCGTCGCCTACAACAAGGCAGTGGATCTCCTAGCAGCCAACGGAATCGACAAAAAATATATTAAAAATTACATTCATGCCTATTCTCCAGCCCAATACCACCAGATTTATGAAAAGATTAGTATTCCCGACAAAATCAGGGATTATACACAAAAATAGTCCTGCACAAACATTGCAGAAAATTGCAGATTATGCTATGATACGATAACGTACTCAGACAAATGATCGCGGCTGCAGGGCATTTAGCTCTGCAGGTGAGGAAAGTCCGGGCTTCATAGGGCAGGATGCCGGATAACGTCCGGTGGAGGCGACTCCCAGGCTAGTGCAACAGAAATATACCGCCAGCATTACGCTGGTAAGGGTGGAATGGCGAGGTAAGAGCTCACCGCTGTCCTGGTAACAGGGCAGGCTCTGTAAACCCCATCCGAAGCAAGACCGAACAGGGAACCATGTGGCTGCCCGTCACGTTCCCGGGTAGGTCGCTTGAGCCTGTCGGTAACGGCAGGCCTAGATAGATGATCATTCAACGACATAACCCGGCTTATCGGCTGAGTCAACAAACGGCACTCCGTTATACGGAAGTGCCGTTTGTTTTGAAAATAATCATATAATACCTTATTCAGCCTGAACCAAAAGGGCCTTCCCCTCCTGCCAGTAAAAGCAGTAATCAATCAAACTGACTGACGTACGGGAATACTTTGCCAAAAGTTCTTCTCTTGAACAGCTTCTAGAAGCGGTCTCTGCCATAATGGTTCGGATTTCCCATATCATATCCTGTCTGGAGCTCTTGTCCAGCAAAGAAAATATATATCTGCTCTTATAGGGCATATGTAAATATATATCCTCTACCATCGTGTCCACTGACACATTCTGATTGCGATAATCATCAATCAATTCAAATATCTGATATTTCTCATCATTAGGAATACCTGCATGCCTTGCAATAAGAATCGAGCAAAGCTCCTCTACATTGTCTGCATGATAATCAAAATCATCAATCCCATAGTCAGCAAAGGTATCCAGCAGCATCTGCAGATGATGCCTGATTTCATACTGAGACAGCTTTGCACAATAGTCGGTAAGCTCATCATGAATACCTGTCTCCTCATTCCAGTAAATCAAAGCATACACCCAATATACCAGATAGCATATCATTATCTCCTGAATACTCTCCTTACGGCTAGTGAAAGAAAAGGCTGATTTCAGCTTAGCGCCTAAGCTTCTAAAGTCAGCCTCGCTCAGTGTCATATCACTCAGCAGCCGAATATTAGGTATCTGTTTTTCAAAATATGCTTTCATCTGCGGCAATTCAAACTTTTGTCCTGATACACCCATAGACAGCCCTCCCTTAATTTTAGTAAAATGTGTACAAATTCCAAAGGCAAAGTTCACCTTTTTTTATAAGATAAGTATAACACTTTCTTCCTTATTTGTCATCATTTTCCCAAAAAAATTAATAGATTTTTCATAGATTTTTTATGTTTTTCACAAATTTGCTATCCTTGAATGATTTTTATCAAAACCGATCACACCGGAAAACAGCTTCCTCCTACAAACTCCCTCAAAATACTGTTATTCGGTATATTTTCTGAACTTACCCCTAAAAAGTAATCCAGAAATTTCAACAACCGCTTTGCTTCCTGATACTCTCCCGACTCTCTCGGAATAGCAAATAGCAGAGGCTCCACATATGGCTTTAACACACTCAGCTCATATATCAGTGCCGAGTTAAACATAGCATCCGCCTCCTCCTGATACGGGAAAATATTTTCCTCCTCTCCCCTTCTGACAGAGTCCCACATTGATATCGTCATCTGCGCACTGTTTCCCCGGGTTCTCACATCCCTGACTATTCTTCTGATCAATCTGCCGTCTGTCGTAGAAATCCGATTATGTTCATCGACATTGAGCTGGGTCAACGCACTGATATAAATCTTAAACTTGCTATCATCCGGAAGTCCAGCTGACATCTTAGGATTCAAGCCGTGAATCCCCTCGATGACCAGCACATCATTTTCCTTTAGCTTCATTGTATTGCCCCTGTATTCCCTCTTTCCCTGAAAAAAATTAAACGTCGGCAGCAGAATTTCCTCTCCCTTCAGCAGGCGGCTCATATCCTCATTAAATTGTGCCACATCCACAGCTTCTAAGCACTCAAAATTATAATTGCCATTGGCATCCTTTGGTGTCTGCTCCCTGTTCACAAAATAGTTATCCAGTGCAATAGGATAGGGTGACAGTCCCAGCGCCCTAAGCTGAATACTCAACCTATGGGAGAAGGAGGTCTTCCCTGAGGAACTGGGTCCTGCAATCAGAATAATTTTCTTTTCCTCATTCTTGATTTGTGTGGCAATATCCGCTATATTCTTCTCCTGCAAGGCCTCCTGTACCAGCATCAGCTCATTAATCTGCCCGGCAGCAACAGCGTCATTTAATCCTCCAACCGTATCCACATTCAGCATCACACCCCAATCATCTGACTGCTTTAATACAGAAAACAGCTTATGCGGCGGCGTAAATTCCGGAACTACCTCCGGCTCCCTCCGCCGTGGCATCTGCAAAACAAATCCATCCTCATATGCGCAGAGGGCAAAATACTTAAGATATCCGGTAGAGGCTACCATAAATCCATAATAGTAATCTTCAAAATCCTCCAAGCGATATACATTGGCATTAGAGGCACGACGATACTTAAACAGGCGCACCTTGTCTTTTCTTCCCTGCGCCTCAAACCGCCTCATCAAGTCATGTGATTTATAAGTACTCTTGACAATTGGAATGTCGGCATCCGCCAATTCCCTCATTCTTGTCGATGCCGCATCCAGCAAGTCCTGACTAAGCTTTGTTCCCTTGCTTTCCAGCTCACAATAAAAACCCTTGTCTATAGAAAATAGCACACGGATACGGCCTGTTGTTCCCCTTTCTTTTAACACATCCCTAAATGCCTTCATCATCATCAAAATCATACTCCGCTTATAGGTGGAGAAACCGATTTTATCTGTGGTTGTAACAAATTCAATCACTGCATCTTGCGAAACCTTTTTGTGTAGCTCACACAAGTGCCGATTCACATAGGCCAGTACAATCTGCCCCTGTTCACAGCTTCCATACTGTTTTGCAATCTCTTCAAGACTAATCCCCTCTTCTACCTCATACTCCTTTTGTTCTACCGTAACTGTAACCATTATCTGTTTCCTCCTTCCTTATGTAACCAATTTTGCTCTGCAAACTCCGTTTGCCGCAATAGCCACAAAATATATGGCATCACGCCCATCAAAGAATCCTCACCGGGCAGCCCGTATCCACTTCAATCACTTCAATACCAGTCTCCGACAATAAACCACGCAGATAATCTGCAATATATGCAACAAAAATATGTTCCAGTCCATAATGTGTTGCATCAATCACTGTCATACCCATATCTATCGCATCCAATCCGGCATGATGTCCGTAGTCACCGGTGAGATAGAGTGAATACCCTTGCTCTCGCACTCTCTCCATTTCACTCTTTCCCGCTCCGGGCATCACTGCTATGTGCTCAAAAATCTGTCCCTCATTTTCCTTCCCCTGATAAAGCATGACAAAGGATAGTCCGAATTTTTCCTTCACATAGTCTGCTGCCTGCTGTGCAGTCATCGGCTTCGGAAGCCTTCCATATCTTCCCATGCCCTGACCGGATTCACCAGAAATCTCTATCGAACTGACTTCCATAAGCTTCAAATACTGTTCTCCTGCCGCCAGTTCAGCCATTCCCCCTATCACGTCAAAATTGGTATGCATAGCATAGCAGCAAATCCTGTTCTCCGCCAGTGTCAAGATCTTATCCGACACAAAGCTGTCTCCATTTATCTGTTTGATAGAAGAAAAAATCATCGGGTGGTGGGTAACCAACATATCCACCTGTTGCTCCACCGCCATTTCAATCACTTCCTTCGTTGCATCCAAGGACACCATAATCCTGTGCACTTCACTGTCCCTTCTCCCCACCAAAAGACCCACATTATCCCAATCACTGGCATACTGTCTGGGTGAAAGCTTCTCCAGTGCATCTATAATCTGCTGACATTTCATTCCGACACCTCTTTTCTCTTTATCTACTGTACCAAGTGGTCTGTCTATTAAAACATTTTTCCCGTCATAAACGATAATTTTCTAAAGCCTCTTCGTTTACCTGAATATTTTCCTGCAAAGTACCCCAGCGTTCCTGAATCCTAGGTGAAGGCTCCTTTCCGCTGTCTCTGCTTCTCTTTATCTCGTCAGCAAGTCTGCTGCTCACTTCCCGCAGATTACTGCCTTCCCGTTGCAAATATGTATATAGCACCCTGTCCTGCCGTTTTAAATTATCCATTCCGTAGCACCAGTCTGCCGGAGTATACTCTGCAGCCTCCTGATGCGCTGTTTCTTCGCTACAGGGCTCCGCACGCATAACCGTATAATATTTTCCATCCTCCAACAGCATTTTTTCGCGCACAATATGATATGCACAATGATACAAAAATATCCGTACTTCCGATAAATCCGACTGAGGCTGCAAAATCAAGACCGGTCTCTTTACACCGATGTCCAGTATATGCCTGCCCCGCTCCAGAATACTTTTTATCAGCAAACCTCCCATACCAGCTATAATAACGGTATCCACCTCGCCCGGTATCAGTTTTTCAAGTCCATCGCCAAGACGTAAATCTATTTCTCTCTCCAAGCCTGCTGTTGTCACATTATCACAGGCAATCGCCAAAGGTCCTTTTCTCACATCCATTGCGATTACACGGCTGGCTATTTTTCGCCTGACAAGAGCAATGGATACATAGGCATGGTCACACCCAACATCAGCAACAGCAAAGGACTGCGATGAAACCATACTCACCACAGCCTCCATTCTATCTGATAAATTTATATTTCCCATGAATGTTCTCCGCTCTGATTCCTCTAAAATCAACGGTTACGTACCTATCTTCCACTACTCCAGATAGTCCCTCAGCTTCCTGCTGCGGCTGGGATGCCTTAATTTGCGGAGTGCCTTTGCCTCAATCTGACGGATACGTTCACGGGTAACGTTAAATTCCTTTCCGACCTCCTCCAGCGTCCTGCTTCGCCCATCATCCAGCCCAAAGCGCAGCTTCAACACCTTCTGTTCCCGTTCAGTCAGTGTATCCAACACCTCTACCAGCTGTTCTCTTAACAGCGTATATGCTGCTGCATCTGCCGGCACTGGTACATTCTCATCCTGAATAAAATCTCCAAGGTGACTATCCTCCTCCTCACCAATTGGTGTCTCAAGCGATACTGGTTCCTGAGAAATTTTTAATATTTCTCTCACCCGCTCTACCGGAATCTCCATCTCTTCTGCAATCTCCTCTGGAGACGGCTCTCTGCCCAGCTCCTGAAGCAGCTGACGCGACACACGAATCAGCTTGTTAATCGTTTCCACCATGTGAACAGGAATCCGGATAGTTCTGGCCTGATCCGCAATTGCTCTGGTGATAGCCTGACGAATCCACCACGTTGCATAGGTAGAGAACTTATATCCCTTACGGTAATCAAACTTCTCAACTGCTTTAATCAATCCAAGGTTACCCTCCTGAATCAAGTCGAGAAACAGCATTCCTCTCCCCACATAGCGCTTTGCAATACTGACCACGAGACGCAGATTTGCCTCCGCCAGCTTCTTTTTTGCCACATCCCCCTGTTCAATCAGGTCTTCCATCTCCTTGGCTGCATCCTTTGACAGGTCATCCACGCCCTCTGCCATCTGCTGCTTTGCAATTTCACCAGCCTCCATCTTCTTTGCCAGAGAGATTTCCTCCTCTGCACTCAGCAAAGGCACCTTTCCTATTTCCTTTAAATACATACGAACCGGATCTTCAATGTTCGTCCCTTCCGGAACAGACAAGTCAATCTTTTCCACTGCAAGATCATCATCATTCTCTACCTCTAACAGTGCATCATCGTCCGGCTCGTCATCCCCTTCAGAAATAGTAAGGACATCCACCTTGTTCTTTTCTAAGAACTCAAAAATCTGTTCCATTAGATCTGTTGTCAATTCAATATCCCTACTCTTTGCAAAGCAGGCAATTATCTCAGTATCCTCAATTACATTTTTCCTTTTCTTTGCAATCGCCAACAGCTTTTGCAGCTTCTCATCAAATTTTGCCTGAAAAAATTCTTCCTCTGTTTTTGTGTTTTCTTCTCCCATTATTCCTTCCTTCCTTAATATGCGGCTTTCTTCAGCCTTCTTCACCTTATTGTTATAATCGAATTATAATTTTATTCACACTCTTAAGCTCCGCCATCAGTTGTCCCACCATGACCAAATCACTCTTATTCTGTTCCAGCTGATGCCTCAAGCTACGTTCTTTGATGCTTCGCACCAAATCTGTAACCACCTTGGATTTATCCTCCTGCACAATCTCTATATCAAATTTCTGCTGCATAATAGCAGATACCTTTTCATGTTCCTCCCTGCTCTGATAATGATCCATTATTGCCGCCGGAGTGACTTTTCCCTCACTTCCATACTGGGCAAAAAGCTTATCTGCAATATCATGGTATACCGGTTCATAAAAATCTTCGGCCGATATTATGTCCTTCAAAATGTCAAACAAAGTATTTTCATTAATCAGCCAGGTAATCAATAGGCGCTCCGCCTTTAACTGCTTCTGCTCCTTGTCCTCCTCTGGCGTTCTTCGGACTGCTTCAAACTGGAAACCACTACTGTCACGCTGCGCCGTCCCCGCAATTCCAAACTGAGTAACCGCATCCTTAAGCCTGTCCTCCTCAATATGATATTTCTCTGCCACACTTCCGATATAATTCTGCCTTTCTAACGGGTCCAGAATAACGGAAAGCCGTTTTGCTGCCTCCTTCTGGAACTGTGTCCGCTCCTGCGGGTCATCCTGATTATATCTCTTGGCCAAAATACCGATTTCAAACATAATACCGCTTACCGCCTGCTCAATACGCCGTTCAAACTCCTGTGTACCCTCTGCCTGAATCAGCTCGTCAGGGTCTTTATAAGGGCTCAGGGAAATCACCCTCACCGGCATATCAAACTCTCTCATGATTTCCAACGCCCGAAGTGCTGCCTTTGTTCCTGCCTCGTCACTATCGTAAGCTAAGTATACCCGTTCTGTATAACGTTTAATCAAATTTACCTGTCCGACCGTCAATGCCGTCCCCAAAGAAGCCACCGCATTGTCAAAGCCTGCCTGATGCATGGAAATTACATCCATATATCCCTCACAGAAAATGATTCCTGTCCGCCTGCTCTTTTTTGCCAGATTGAGTCCATACAAATTACGGCTCTTATCAAATACCGGCGTGTCCTGAGTATTGATATACTTAGGCTTTGCATCCCCCATAACACGACCGCCAAAACCGATTACCCGGTTATTGACATCCGCTATCGGATACATCACCCTGTTCCAAAAGCGGTCAGAAGGACCATATTTTTCATCCATTTTCACCAAACCGGAATCCTGCAGTTCCTGGTCCTTGAATCCTTTATTTTTCAAATACTTATACAAATCATCTCTATATACATCAGAAAACCCCAGTCCAAACCGATTTATCGTCTCCTCGGTCAGCCCCCTCTTTTCCAGATATTCCAGCGCATTTTTCCCGTGCTCCGTCCGCAAAAGATAATGGAAATATCCCGCAGCCAGCCTATTCATATCCTTAATCCTTGCCCTGATATCAGCCTGGCGTTTCGCTTCCGGTGACATATCCTGCTCCGGTAGCTTTATCCCTGCCCGCTCTGCCAATGCCTCCACCGCCTCCGGAAAGGAATAGTTCTCATGCTCCATCAAAAATGTATAGACATTCCCACCCACACCACAGCCAAAGCAGTGATACATCTGTTTATCCCTGCTCACATGAAAGGATGGTGTCTTCTCGTGATGAAACGGGCAGCATGCTGTATAGGAATTGCCCTTGTGTTTAATATTCACATAACTCCCTATCACATCCACAATATCATTTCTCGATCGAACTTCTTCAATTATTTCATCTGCATAGTACATGTAAGTCCACCACCTGCTATATCACATTATGTAAACTTATTATGTGAATTCTATATCTTAAGCCTAGTTAATGTTTCCAGCCCAACGGTTCAAAGGCTTCTTGAAATTTGAGCACTGCATAAGTATCTGTCATACCCGCAATATAATCGCAAACGACAAGCTCTCTCTCTTCTCCCTGTTCCACCATCTCCAGATATTCCTCAGGCATGGCTTCCGGCCGCTGATTGTAATAACCAAACAATTCCTGCAGCATTCGCTTTGCTTTTCCCTCTTCACCTTTCGCCACTGGATTCGTATAGACATTCTCAAATAAAAAGCTTCTAAGCCCTGTCATCGCCTGACGGATTTCCGCAGAACAGACAATGTCACCGGTTCCCTCACTGCTGGCAATCACATCATGAATAATCGTATTTAATCGATTTCTAGTGCTATTTCCCAGCTTATCAGTACAATTTCGGGGCAAATCTGTCTCCTGCAAAATTCCTCCCCTTATCGCATCATCTATATCATGGTTAATATAAGCAATCTTATCGGCTAACTGGACAATTTTCCCCTCCAGTGTAGACGGATTACCCGTTGTTTTGTGGTTCAAAATCCCATCCCTCACCTCTGCTGTAAGATTTAAACCTTTTCCCTTCTTTTCCAGCCGTTCCACCACGCGGATACTCTGTTCATTATGTCGAAACCCCTTGGAACAGACCTCGTTCAGCGCCCGCTCACCGGCATGACCAAAGGGTGTATGTCCCAAATCATGTCCCAAAGCGACTGCTTCCGTGAGCTCCTCATTAAGCCTAAGTGCTCTGGCAATCGTCCGCGCTGTCTGAGACACCTCTAATGTATGGGTCAGCCGTGTACGATAATGATCACCCTCCGGAGACAGAAAAACCTGGGTCTTCTGCTTCAACCGCCGAAAAGACTTACTGTGCAATATCCGGTCACGATCCCTCTGATAAATCGTTCTCACATCACACATTGGTTCCGCTACATCCCTGCCCCTTGACTGGTCAGAAAATGCTGCATATTCACATAAATATTCATGTTCCCAAGCCTCTAGTTTCTCACGGATATTCATCGATTAAGCTTTCCCTTCATTTTTTTACCGTCCACTTTGTAATATACGACATTAATTTAGAAATTCCTTTTTTATTTTTCAAAATTTTTTCATTAAAAAGACGACCGCCATACTGACCGCCGCCCCTTTCCTTTTGCCTCTATTTCTCCTGCTCATCAGAGGTATCATCAACATCTATATTGATCTTATCACCTTCTGCCCCATTTTCCAGCTCCGGCAAATCCCCCTGCAGCTCCTCTATTTCATCTCCGTCCTCGTCTTCCATGTCCATATCAAACTGCGCTTCCTGCTCCTTCAGATACTCTTCCTCAGAAATCTCGGTATAGCTTGCATTTTCATATAGGAAATCAACCACCTTTTCATAAATAATCTGATATCCAATATCATCTGCACTATAATCCTGTTCAAATTCCTCTTTACTCTCATATCCATAATCTTCGTACGAATCCACTATGAAATCGGAGATTTCTTTCTCTGTACAGGTTATGTTCTCTGCTAGTGCGATAGCTCTTATGACCAGCTCATAATTTACACTGTCCAGAATATCCTGCTTCTGCGCTTCTTCGTCCATTCCAAAAACATCCAGATACTCCTCGACCGCCATATCATACATAGCAGCATAATATGCATTCATACTGTTATAGGACTCCTCACACTGGTCATACAGCTCCTGCGGATAACCTTCAAACTCCGAATTATCCAGAATAAAGCCTATTATTTCTTCCACAGCAGCATATTTATATTCCTCTTCCTTCGACTCCTCCAACTGCTTTCTGAGAAAACTTTCATAGTCCTCCGTATTGCTAAACTCAGTATTCTCCTTTACAAAGTCTTCATTGTAGTCTGGCAGCTTTTCCACAGTGATTTCATTAAGGACAACCGTCACCGAAAGAGTCTTACCAATATCTTCCTCCTCTGCATTCTCCTCTGTCAACTTAACCTCAACGGTCTTCTCATCACCCGTCTTCATGCCGATAAGTGCTTTCTCCACCTCAGCATAAATATAACCTTCACCTACCAGCACATCTTCCTCCTCACTGGAGTAATCCTCTGCCGCTTTTCCGTCCATGGCTGCATCATAAGTGATATTGGCATAATCGCCCTCCTGTACCCCGCGGTCTGTAATAGGCTCATATTCCACATATTCATACAGCTCATATTCTATCTCTTCCTGTACCTCATCATCTGTGACCTCATATTTCACCTTTGTTGCCTCTATCCCTTTGTAATCACAAAGCTTAACATAGTCGGCATAGCTTTTGTCAAGTGAGAAATCTGATGCTCCCTTTCCACACCCGGTAAGCACGTTAGCCGCCATAACAACCGTTAATCCTAATGCAAATATCTTTTTCATTGTACACTCCTTAATTTTTTAATCTTATAAACCCGTTTTGCTCTTTGTACAAAACAAACACCTTAAGAGAGTATCACGATTTTATGAAAAAGTAAAGAAATTCCCACCGCCTACACCTGTGAAAGTTCTGTGAAGGTTACTTTCCACTGGTTAACCAGCCGGATATTCTACAACACACGGTATCCCGCAGCACGGCACAGCTCATACCATTCCTTACGGTTTAAATTAACTACATTTGCATCACAAATCGCCTTTAACTGCTCCGGATTCATGGTATCGGCCATCATCTGGATACCTGCAGGATGCCGCAGAATCCACGCTGCAGCCACTGCGGCTTTTGTCACACTATAATGCTGTGCCAACTGCTCCAGCCGTTCATTCAACTCAGAATAATTTTCATTATCGATAAAGGAAACTCCATCTTTACCGCATTGCAGTGGTCCAAGAGCCTGAACCGTAATCCCGTTTAACCGGCAATAGTCCAAAATATCCATATTCCATATTTTCCCACGTCCACAGTCTGTTTCTCTAGTAAAAGCATTCCTGCACATACCGCCATACCCAAGACCAAATCTTATCTGATTCACCAGCAGCAATTCCCTACAGGCTGTCTGTAACAGTTCTATCTGCATCGGGTTAAAATTACTGACACCAAATTGTCTCACCTTACCATTTTTCTGCAGCTGATGAAATGCCTCCGCCACCTCCTCTACATCTATCAGCATATCGGGGCAATGCAGCAGCAGGATATCAATACAGTCTGTCTGCAGCCGCCTTAGGCTGTCATCTACAGCAGTTAAAAGATATGCCTTCGAACAGTCACAATATCCATCCCGTATGCCAAGCTTCGTCTGAATCCGCATACGCTCCCGCATTCCCTTATTCTCTGTCAAAACCTGACCAAAAATTTCTTCACTTTTGCCATTGCCATAGACATCTGCATGGTCAAACAGCGTAATCCCCTGTTCAAGAGCAACATTCAGCAGTTTATCCGCCTCCTGTACTGAAATTCCGGACATGTACATACAGTTAAGGGCAATACGACTGGCATCCATATCGGAATTTCCCAGTTCCACCGCCATCGAACCACCAAGGGGCTTAACCCCTGTTCTCTCATAGCCTATTCTGTCTGCCACCTTATTTGCCATACGTCTAAGAATATTACGGTGGGTTTTAATTGCATGGTAATAAATATTCTCCACCCGCGCAGCGAATTTCTCGGTAGAAAACTGTTCTACACTGTCAGCAGCATTTTTACCGTAATCAATCTGATTTTCATTCCAAAGAATCCGGTCTATTCCATAGATGAATGTCTGTGCATCGTCAAAAGCATATCCGTTCACGCCATGCAGCAGAACTCCTTCGAGACAGGGATCCTTTCTTGCCACTATGGGAATTCCTGAAGCCAGGGCCTCTATATAAGTCAGACCTTGTGTTTCACTAGTGGATGCTGATACAAAGACATCGGCCAGCTGATAGTAATGGGTAATCTCATCCCAGGGTTTCGACCCAGCAAAAATCATATGTTGATGATGCTTCAATTCCCCTGCCTTCTCCTTCAGAGTACCAAGATACGGTCCGTCTCCCACCACCAAAAAAGTGACCTTTTTCTGGGATTCCATATATCTGTCCAGATAATTCATTACCTCATCAATATTTTTTTCCTCCGATACCCTTCCCAGATAGAGCACCACCTTATTTTCTCTCGGAATCCCCAGTGCTGCCTTCAGTTCATCCTTTTGCGCAGTATCATCACGAAATCCGAATCGTTCCAGATCAATTCCTGTAGGAATTATATTAATATCCGGCTTTACTCCATACCGCTGCATCAACTCTGCCACCTTTCCGGTGGGAACGATAAGCTCCTCAGCACCCCGTACACTAAATTTACTGTACAGTTTAGCCAGCTTCTTCGCACGCTCCTCTTTAGATATATATTTCTTTATATAGTGGGTATAATCCTCATAAATTGTATGATATGTGTGTACCACAGGAATAAACATTTCATGTGCCATAATCCGCCCAAACATACCAATAGAAAATTCCGTATTGGTATGAATAATATCAAGCTTCATCTGATGAATCTTTCTGGCTATCGCCGGATGGTAAATCAGTCCCAGCCGCCGCTCCGGCACAAAAGAAACAGACTTTGACGGCATTCTGTATACTCCCTCCTCCTCGGCAGGAGCCCCCGGCGTCTTCGTGGTTATGACATAGACATTATGCCCCTTTTTCTCCAGTTCTTTTTTTAACAGAAATACAGAATTAGCTACTCCATTTAATTCCGGATAATAGGTGTCCGTAAACAAGCCAATATTCATTACATAAACTCTCCTTTATCTCACATGCTTTACTCCAATTCATTATCAGACCGTTCTTCCCCTGCTTGAGCAAAATCATCTACCGTATACGCCTCCAGCGCATCCCGTCCTGCCTCCAGACATTCCCTAATTCTAGGTGAAAGCCTGCCACACTGCCCATTAACCAACATATAATAAGCCTGTTCATTAGAACAGACTTGGCGGTTCACCGTCGAATGAATCAGAGCATCATACATATCCGCCAAGCCCACCAATTGTGCCTCTAACGGAATGCGATCCTTCTTTACCTTATTGGGATAGCCCGTCCCATCATATTTTTCATGATGATACAGACAAACGTTGCAACAAATCCGACGGTAATCCTCCGGTTCATATTCTGTCAACACTTTCACAATCTGATATCCCTTAACCGTATGCTCCTTCATTATTTCCATCTCAGCTTCTGATAATTTGCCGGTCCTTGACAATACAGCATCCGATATTGCAAGCTTTCCAATATCATGCAACCCTGCTGCATCAACAATCATATCAATCTTTTTTGCGGTCATTCTGGCTCTCGGAAATATTTTTGCATAAGTTTCCGCCAGAATCCGGGTATACTGTTGAACATACTGAATATGCACCGGTGACTCCACATTATTACAACGAATAATATCATACAGCATATTTACCAAGTGTTTATGGTGTTTTCGCAATATGTCATACATTGCGTTCTCGTCTCCCTGCGCCATGACTGTATGTATCAGCCTGCTTCCATCCTCAATCTCCATACTCATCCTTCACACAAATCAGGTATTCTTATTATGTTTATCAATCATAGACCTATTTTGCCTGTCGCATTGCCTCCTCAATCTCAGCCTGCTTTTTTGCTTCATCCTCCGCCGCTTCCCTATTCAGACGGTCTATAATTTCCTGTGCCCGCCTTGCCTCTTCATCCTTGAGGTCCGCGGTCTTCTCTTCCTTCTCCTGATTGGCTTCTATTGCCGCTTTTCCTGCCTCTATAAATGCATTAACATTTACCTTATTGGCATTCATAATGGAAGCAATCCTATCCTGCTCCTCTCTTTTACTGCGCTCCTTCTCTATCTCCTGCTGATATATATAATTTTTTTCATTCTGAATCCGGTTTAACACCTCCAGCGGATCACCACCGGCAACCTGTTGCCCCGATGCCGGAACAGCATCTTTCTCTACCGCCTTTACCGCCTCTTTATTTGCTGCCACCTGCTGCACACTACCATCTGCACTTTCCTGCTGAGGCATATCCCCCTGATTATTTGTCTTATACTTATCCAACCATCTGGGATTATCATTATTAATCCGTAACACCGGAAGGATAGTAAGCTGCCACCATTTAAACAGATTGCTTTTTATTCTTCCAAAAATTCCCACTCTTCTACCATCACTCATACACTCAATCCTCCCCTTACATCACAAACTAAATTATTTACTCATTCATTACAGCATTCCATAATTCTGCATTAGCAGATATGCAAAATATATTCCATATCCCACCAGCATAATCACTCCCACTGGACGTTTCAATTTCTGGTCCTTCAACACTCCAACCCATAACAGTATTCCTGCTGCAATGGCAACCACGGAATCCAGTATAAAGCTTTCCGCAAATTGGACCGGAATAATCAGTGCTGTTGTACCTGTCACAAACAATATGTTAAATATGTTACTCCCGACAATATTTCCAATCGCAATATCTGCCTTACCCTTTTTAGCCGCAGTGACAGAGGTGACCAATTCTGGCAATGAGGTTCCAAATGCCACAATAGTCAAACCAATCAAGCTTTCACTCATATGGCATTTCTGTGCAATAATGGTTGCATTGTCAACCGTAAGGTCACTGCCGAAAACAATAGCGGCTGCGCCGATTATCAACATTACAATCTGCAGCCAGAGCGGACGCTTCTTTTCCTCCTCCTCTTCTGCCTGACTATTTTTCGCCATGATAAAAAGATATGCCAGATAGACGAGAAAGAGTACCCACAGCGCAATACCTTCTCCAAGTATAATTTCGCCCCCTGTCCATCCAAACACAAGAAGTACAACGGTTATTGCCAGCATAAATGGAAGCTCATAGCGGATAGTTGACTTTTGTACCGCAATCGCAGTTATTATAGAAGTAATACCTAAAATGACCAATACATTCATAATATTACTGCCTAGTACATTTCCCACGGTAATCCCTGCGTTTCCGTTTCTTGCAGCAGTAATACTGACCGCCGCCTCCGGAGCCGAGGTTCCCATCGCCACAATAGTAAGTCCGATCACAAGCTGCGGAATACCAAAACGAGCCGCAATTCCTGCCGCCCCATCCACAAAACAGTCCGCACCTTTGATTAGCAATACAAAACCAACTACTAATAAAGCTATCGCTATTAAAACATCCATTTTCTTTTCCGCATGCCGCCACATGCTCTCCTTTCCGTTTCCGACTTATCCTAAACTGCTATATATACTATACAGCCACTTATTGGTCTAATATATCCTCTACACTTACTCGTTATTCTATTCAGCCGGATGCTCTTCTTTATTCGCCTGCCGCCGGCTCCGGCACCTGACGAAGCAGAAATCTGCGCTTGTATTTCAATGCTGCATAGTCAGTAATGCGCTTCAAGCAGGTTAAGTCTGCCGTTCCACCCACCACTCCTACAAACGTCATGCCCTGTACAAACTTGCTATATAAAAGCTCGTGGGAAAGCGCTTTTGCCGAGTCATCAATCTGCCGTACAATCTTAAGTTCAATGACAAATTCATCCATATCCTTCCCGGTCTCCGGCTGTTTCTCCAACTGGTCATAACGTGTAATTAATGCATTCAAATCATTATTTTTGGTTCTGAGCCTGTCACCGCTTTGCAATGCAGTATCAATCAGCTTAAGAATAAACAGCTTCTCCGTTTCTACGGTATAAGAGAAACCGTAACTGATAGCTATCTCATATATGCTTTTTAATAAAACAGAGACAAAAACCGGAATATCTGGAAGTCCCATGCCGACAATGCCAAATCCAATCCCCTCTACTGAGGTAATCATCAGATTCTTGGTCACCGTCCTCCTTGCCTGACGCTCAAACCTCTTTACAGCTCTGCGGTTAAACACTTCTTCGTCCATCTGGCGCTCATTCTCCTCATATCGGGAAATCTGCCTGTCCTTTTGATAGGTCTTTTCTATCAAGCCCGCACCTTTTTCAAATACTGTTTCAAAGGCCTTGGTAAAGGCGGTCACCAATGTGTTTTGTAAAGTTTCCGGCACTTTTTTCTCTACCAGACTTACCCATTTGGGTGTCTTATCCATAACATGCTTCACCAGAAAGGATTCTTCCTTTAACTCCTGTAATCTCCACTCATTTTCCCATGAAAACTGACTCATCTGCACACCTTCTTTAAAAATAATTATATGAATTTTTTCCATAATTTGCAACATATAATAAAGGAATTTTACTTACCAACTTATACACCTTCCTTTAGCTGTCCTTTATGTGCATTTGTTCTATTGACTTTTCACATTTTGTATACTATACTATAGGGTATACTATTATGGTAGGGTTTTGAAAAACATGAAGAAAAACAATGATTTTATCACAATTGGTCAACTATCCAAGTTAACAAATGTCAACGCAAAGTCTCTTCGTTACTATGAAAAGATTGGGGTACTAATCCCTGCATTTGTTGACCCTGCAAACGATTACCGCTATTATACTTATTCCCAGATACATCTGGTGTCAATCATTCAATTTTATGTAGAAATGGGGATTCCGTTAATTGAACTGCTGCCCTTTATTGATACCGAAACAGGAACAGTCAACCTGCGGCATCAAATGCAATACGGAATTGATGCCGCCAGACAGAAGCTGGAATATCTAGAAAATCAGATTGCCCATGCAGAGAGACTGACCAGGGAAATGGAACGCTGTGACCATATTATGAAGAGCAAAGGACTTAAAATCTGTAAAACCTCTGTTAAAATCTGCTATGCACTTCCTATACATGGCAGCATTTCCAAACAGCAGTATTATACGCTGCTACAGCATATGTACAACGACCTGCGCAAAGCAGATATCCGCCACAACGGTGAAACGGGAATTTTAAATTATGCTGATGAAGGAGAACGAAAAAGTTATGTATATATTGATACAGATATTGCAGAACAAAGTGTACAAAACAGCCGTTATTTTATTAAAATACCTGCGCAGAAATTTTACTGTGAACGAACAGCATTTGAAAACTTGAATTATACATGGCTGGAACAGCGCTTCGGTTATGGAAGAATCCCCTATCTACTGACATTATCCGAGCTGTTGACCAGTGAATATGATACAGGAAATACCGCCTTTGAACTGCGGTGGAATGCTGAAGCATAGTCTTCCACCGCTGTCATTTCCTGTTCTATTGTGCTCTTACTACGCCCTCTTTCATCTTCTTTACATATTGGGCGACATGGGGCACGGCATCCCTTCCGTATTGCGCTACCAGTTTAACGATTGCGCTTCCTACAATAGCACCGTCTGAAAGCCCCGCCATTTTCTGTGCCTGCTCTGGAGTAGAAATTCCAAAACCTACAGCAACCGGTACATCCGTCACATTCTTTACCTGTTTTACCATCGTACCGATATCCGTAGTGATCTCTGACCGGACTCCGGTAACTCCCAAAGAAGAAACACAGTAAATAAATCCCTCGGCTTCCCTTGCAATGGTTTCTATGCGATCCTGCGAAGTCGGCGCAATCATGGAAATCAAGTCAATACCATGCTCACTGCAGCATTCTGCCAACTCAGCCTTTTCCTCAAAGGGAACATCCGGCACAATTATACCGTCAATTCCCACCTCTGCACAGCGTTTCATAAAACGCTCTGTTCCATACACATAGATAGGATTCATATAGGTCATAAAGATTAATGGGATATCTGTTTCTTTCCGAAGCCTAATCACCATTTCAAACAACTGGTCCGTGGTGGTACCGGCGCTCAGAGCCCGCAGATCTGCCTCCTGAATTACCGGGCCTTCCGCTATAGGGTCAGAAAACGGAATACCAATCTCAATAATATCCGCTCCACTTTCTGCCATTGTACGAATTAATTCATAGCTGGTTTCAATATCCGGATCTCCTCCGGTTATAAACGGAATAAAAACCTTTCCTTTTTTGAATGCGTCTCCTATTCTACTCATAAATTTCCACCCCCCGATATCTTGCTATTGCAGCCACATCCTTGTCGCCGCGTCCGGAAACCGTTGCAATAATAATCTGATCCTTATCCATCTTTCCTGCAATCTTCATCACATGGGCAATCGCATGGGCACTCTCAATTGCCGGAATTATCCCCTCAGTCCTTGACAGATATTCAAACGCTTCAACAGCCTCTTCATCCGTAACCGGAACATAGGATGCCCTCCCTGTCTCATTTAACATAGCGTGTTCTGGTCCGATACCGGGATAGTCAAGACCTGCAGAAATAGAATACACTGGCGCAATCTGCCCATACTCATTCTGACAGAACAGGGATTTCATTCCGTGAAAGATTCCCATAGAGCCATTGGCGATGGTTGCTGCATTTTTAGGATTATCCACACCCAGACCTGCCGCCTCACAACCAATCAGTTCAACACCTTCATCCTTTATATATTCATAAAAGGACCCCATAGCGTTACTTCCGCCGCCTACACAGGCCACCACCACATCAGGAAGCTTTCCCTCCGCCTCCAAAATCTGCTGTTTGCTCTCCTTGCTGATGACACTCTGAAAATCCCTGACAATCATCGGAAACGGATGCGGTCCCATAACAGACCCCAGAACATATAACGTGTCTTCCACACGGGAGGTCCATTCTCTCATCGCCTCATTTACCGCATCCTTCAATGTCATGGTTCCCGTCATAACCGGGTGAACCTTTGCTCCCAAAAGCTCCATACGGAACACATTAAGCGCCTGTCGCTCCGTATCCTCTTTACCCATAAAGATTTCACATTCCATTCCCATAAGAGCTGCAGCCGTAGCCGTGGCAACACCATGCTGACCGGCCCCCGTCTCGGCAATCACTCTGGTCTTTCCCATTTTTTTCGCCAGCAGAACCTGCCCGAGTACATTATTAATTTTGTGAGAACCGGTATGGTTTAAGTCCTCTCGCTTTAGATAAATCTTTGCCCCTCCCAGATCCCTTGTCATTTTTTCCGCATAATATAACAACGACGGTCTTCCGGCATAGTTTTTCATTAAATCATCTAACTCCCTGATAAATTCCGGGTCATTCTTATAATGACTGTATGCCTTCTCCAATTCATGCACTGCGTTCATCAATGTCTCTGGTACATACTGTCCGCCGTACTGCCCATATCTTCCTGTTTCCATAGTTACTCCCTTCTATCTTCTATTAATGTAGCTCGCTGATGCTCGCGTAGGTCATCAACCCTTGCTTTGCTCGGGTTGGTGACATATATCACATTTTGTTGTTCCAAGTTTCAATGTGATGTTTTTCAACATATTCACATTTTTATCGAGTTATTTTCCTCACATTTTCCCTTTCAATTGTGCTAATTTTTGTTTTTTGTCTGCTGCCCGCATTAGAACTTCTCCCACCAAAACTGCATCCGCCTGTTCTTCTTCAAAGGCTATTACATCCTCTCTGGTAGTAATCCCACTCTCCGCAACAAAGAGTGTTCCCTCCGGAGCAAACCGGCGCAGCCGAGTACTGTTATGGACATCCACGGTAAAATCCTTCAGATTACGGTTATTTACGCCAATCACCCTTGCCCCTGCATTTACGGCCAGTCGAATTTCTTCCTCGTCATGAGCCTCAACCAGAGCAGTCAGTCCCAGTCTGTCACATATCTCTATGCTCTCCTTTATAAATTCCTCATCTAACAGAGCACATATCAACAAAATTGCATCGGCGCCAATAACTTTTGCCTGATAAATCTGGTAGGTATCCACCGTAAAATCCTTCCGCAGAATCGGCAGCTTTACTGCCTGACGAATTTCCTCCAAATATCGGTCACATCCCAAAAAGTATTTTGGCTCCGTCAGCACTGAAAGACAATCCGCTCCGGCATGTTCATACTCCCTTGCAATCTCCACATAGGGAAACTCCTCGGCAATCACGCCTTTTGAAGGAGATGCTTTTTTTACCTCACAGATAAAGGATATCTGCTCTCCTTTTAAAGCATTCTCAAAACTAAAATCCGGCAATAGGCGTTCCTTCGCTAATGCCATCTCCCTCATCTGCTCCGAAGAAATTTTCTTCTTCTCTTCAGCCACCTGAATTCTCTTATCGGCGGCAATTCTTTCTAAAATATCCGCTGCCATCCTGTATCTCCGCCTTTCCTGTGTCTGACCCCTTAATTTTCATTCTTTCCACGCTGGTTCGTTGCTACAATAAAATCCTCAAGTACCTTAAAGGCCTTTCCGCTGTCAATCATATCCTCTGCTATTTTTACCGCATCCTGCATGGTATCTGCCTTCTTTGCAATATAGATACATGCGGCTGCATTCAGTATAACAGCATTCCGTTTTGCGCCCTTTTCTTCTCCCTTTAATATTGCCCTGGTAATCGCTGCATTTTCCTGCGGATCTCCTCCTACAAGCTCTGTTTTGTCACATTTATCAAACCCAAATTGTTCTGGTTCTATCGTATAATTCTTAAAATCTCCGCCTCTTATTTCACAAACTGTAGTCGGTGCACACATAGAAATTTCATCCAGACAATCCCTTCCATATACCACCATACCATCGGTAACACCTAACTGATTCAAAACCTTTGCCATAGGTTCCACCAGTGCTTCCTCATACACACCCATCAGCTGCATACTGGCATTTGCGGGATTAGTCAGAGGACCTAAGATATTAAAGATTGTGCGAATACCCAGCTTTCCCCGAACCGGTGCCACATATTTCATTGCCTTATGATAAACCTGTGCAAACATAAAGCTCATGTTGGTTTCTCTTAAAACCTCAGACATCTTTTCCGGCTCAATCGCAATATCTACACCAAGCGCCTCTAACACATCTGCTGCACCACAGTTGCTTGATACGCTGCGGTTACCGTGCTTAGCAATCGGTATTCCTGCTGCCGCTGCCACAAAACCACTGGTGGTCGAGATATTAAAGGAATTTGCACAGTCACCACCGGTACCCACAATCTCTAATACATCTATTCCCTCATGCTCCAAATGTGTTGCATGATTACGCATTCCTCTGGCACTTGCAGAAATCTCCTCAACGGTTTCTCCTTTCATACGCAGTGCCGTCAGATAGGCAGCCGTCTGGATTTCCTGTGCCTCACCACTGAAAATCTCATCCATGCATACCAAGGCTTCATCATAGGTCAAATCCTGTCTCTCCACTAATTTTTTTACTGCTTCTGTAATCATAACTCATACCCTCCTAGTTTACATAATGTTTTAAAATTTATTTATAAGAATGCTTGCATAGGTCATCAACTTTCGGTTCGCTAAGTATTCATATTATATAAAAAGTTTTCCAGCATTTCTCTGCCATACTCAGTGAGCACCGACTCCGGGTGAAATTGAAGTCCATATATGCTTTTCTCCCTATGTCTTATTGCCATTATTTCACCATCTTCGGTTTTTGCTATTACCTTCAGACAGTCCGGAAGAGTTTTCTCATCTCCTGCCAGTGAATGGTATCGGGCAACCTTTATATTGGGCGGTATCTCCTTAAAAATTGGCTCATCCTCATCAAAATCTATCACACTCTGTTTTCCATGCATAAGCTGTTTTGCATAGGAAACCTTGCCTCCAAATGCCTCAACAATCGCCTGATGCCCGAGACACACACCAAGAATCTTGACCGGTGCACTATAATTCCTTAATAATTCTTCACAAATTCCCGCATTTTCAGGTCTTCCCGGTCCCGGTGATAAAATAATGTATTCCGGTTCCAGCGCCTCGATATCCTCCAGTGTCATATCATCATTACGGATTACCTTTATCCCGTAATTGCAGTCCTTTCCTTCCTCTGACAATCCCTTGTCATAGCGCTCCTTTTGAATACCGCCAATCAACTGTACCAGATTATAAGAAAAGCTGTCGTAATTATCAATAAGCAAAATCATGAGCCACTCACCTCCGATGCACGTTTTACCGCTTCTATAACGGCTCCCGCTTTGTTTTCACACTCCATATACTCGTTTTCCGGTACACTGTCTGCCACAATTCCCGCTCCAGCCTGAACATACACCTTATTGTCCCTCTTCACCGCCGTTCGGATAGCAATGCACACATCCAAATTTCCCGAAAAATCCAGATAACCAATTGCTCCCCCATAGATTCCTCTCGCTACAGGCTCCAGCTCATCTATAATTTCGCAGGCTCTGAATTTGGGGGCTCCCGATAAGGTTCCCGCCGGAAGCAGTGCCGAGATAGTATCACAACCATCCCTGTCCTCCCGCAGTGTTCCTGTAACAGTGGAGGCAATGTGCATAACCTTTGAAAAACGGTGTATTTTCATATATTCCTCTACCTCCACGGTTCCAAACTCAGCAATTCTTCCTATATCATTTCTTGCCAGATCCACCAGCATATTATGCTCAGAGCATTCTTTTTCGTCAGCAAGCAGCTCCTTTTCCAGTTCCATGTCCTGTTCTTTTGTTGCTCCCCGCTTTCTGGTTCCTGCCACGGGAAAAGTAGTCAATTTGCCTTTTACCAGCTTCACCATGGTTTCCGGTGAGGTTCCCGCTATCTCCACATTATCGCAACCAATAAAATACATATACGGTGAAGGATTAGTAGTTCGCAGTACTCTATAAGTGTTTATCAGACTACCCTTGTATTCTGTTTCAAACCTTCTGGAGATTACACCCTGAAAAATATCGCCCTCTCGTATATAATGCTTCGTTCTTTCCACCATGCTGCAGTACTCTTCCTTTGAAAGATTACAGGTAAACTCTACATTTTCATCTGCGCTCTCCTCCTTTAACGGTGATGTATCCTGAATCAGATGAATGATTTTCTCTATTTCAAGGGCAGCCGCATTATATCCCTTCTCCCCGGTTTCACTGCGGTAATTCACAATCACGCTAATCTTCTGCTTGATATGGTCATAGGCAATCACCTTATCAAACAGCATCAGATTATAATCATCAAATTCACTTTCCTTCAGGTGCAGCTTAGGCTCTGCATATCCAATCATCTCATAGGAAAAATATCCCACCAGTCCGCCGGTAAAGCTGGGCATTCCCTCAATGGACGGAGAACGGTACTGCCCTAACAGCTGTTTTAACGCCTCCATGGCATCCTTCTTCTCCGTTGTCACCATCGCACCACTTTTCATCGTCACCATTCCATTTTTGCAGCTAATCTGCAGCAGAGGATTTACCCCTAGAAAAGAATATTGTCCCCACTGCCTTCCACCTTCCACACTCTCTAACAGATAATATTTACTATCAACTTCCTTCAGCCTTCTCAGTAATGTAATCGGCGTTACAACGTCTGCATATATTTCCTTGCAGACCGGAATCATATTATATTCCTTTTCAAATTCTTTTGCCCTTTCATAATTCGGAAACATATCGCTACCTCCTAAAAAATAAAAAAGCTTCTATCCCAAAACAGGGACAAAAGCTATAGTATACTTCTGCGGTACCACCCAAATTGATGCAATGCATCCACTCTTACTGCATACAATCATATGCACCCCTTTGATAACGGACGGGGTTCCCGTTGGCATCTACTCTGATTACTCATTTCAAACCACCCTCGTAAGTCCATTCAACTATCGACCACCTGCTGTATCTCACCACCACAGCTCTCTGTAAAGCTTTACCATAGCATACTCCTCTTACTCATCGGTTTCGTAGCACAATATAACTGACAAGAAAATTAACATGCCAGTTTTTAACTGGGTTAAATTATATTACTATCTCTATGATTTGTCAAATACTTTTTTGTATTATTATATGCAACCATAACTCTCTTATCCACTAATCACCGCAAATTCAAGACTATGGCTCTATTTCATATGTTTCTGACCAGCGCGTATAATGAATATCCTTCATTTCTTTAATACCGCTATAATCCTTACACCCTCTAAGCCGGATATAACATTTATCCCCTTTCAGTCTTCTCAAGGTAATATATCTTTCCCCTGCCTTTATTTTTTTGGTTTCCTTAACTTCTTTTACTTTCGCATCCTCAAATTCCTTATTCTCTGCATATTCAATTTCATACCAATCGCATAAATCATACTTATAATACACGTCACTTTGATAAATATCGCTCCAGCGAACCTTAAAGCGTATTTTACCCTTTTTTACCTTTTCAACCTCTACCAGCTCCGGAATCTGATATTCCATTGTTTGAATTTCTGTACCTATATCCAAAGGAAGCTTACTTAGAACAGGCGGATGGTCATCGCCGTATTCATCATCCGAATAGATGAACGTAATCGGATAATCATCCTTAGATTCCTCAAACTCAAAATACAAAAAAACCGAGAGTCCTACAATTCCAATTACTATAATGCCTATAATCAACAATTTCCTTACGTGAGATGTACCCGTTTCCTTATGAGTAGCACTTTCGTTTTCTTCCTGTACATCCAATGATTTCTGTGAATGTTCTTCATCTTGCATACCGTATCTACCTCTTTATTTTGATACTTTTTGTTTTTGACCATTTTGTATAATACTTCTTTTGAGCATTTACTTTATAACCTCTTACTTTGAGATAATATCTCTTTCCTTTTTTCATATTTTTCAGCGTTATTCTCTTTTCATCCCATAAACCGATTGATTTCTGAACCTTCTTAAATTTCTTATTTGTTGCAAACCGTATCTCATATCCGTCTATCTCCACCTTATTATTAACTTGAAATTGGATTTTCTTTCATTTAATAATTTTTAATTTTACTATATTCGGTTTCGACTTCGCCAACCTTTGTAAAAAAGTCT